>NZ_CP071382.1:2008750-2312000 GCF_017338855.1 Geobacter benzoatilyticus | reverse complement strand
CCCCGAGCCTCGGCGTCGCGACCGGCAAAAACGCCGTTTTCGACCATCTTCACATCATCAAAAAAGAGTTCGGTCCGGTCGGGGTCCACCTCTGCCCCCGAATAGCCGACAGCTGCAAAGATCCGCCCCCAGTTGGCATCCTGTCCGAAGAAAGCGGTTTTCACGAGGCACGAGTTGGCCACCGACATGGCGGCCCGCTTGGCATCCGCATCGGTGCGGGCCCCCTTGACGGTAATCCCCACGAACTTTGTGGCCCCCTCGCCATCCTTGACGATGAGCTTCGCCAGGGAGAGGAGCACCTCGTCCAGAAGCCGCACGAATTCGGCTGCTCCGTCGCTTCCGGCGGAAAGCACCGGGTTGCCCGCGGCGCCGTTGGCCATGATGAGTGCCGTGTCGTTGGTGGAGGTGTCGCCGTCCACGGTGATGGCGTTGAAGGAGCGGTCAACGCCGGCGGGGAATATTGTCTTGAGCCATGCCGGGTCCACGGCCGCATCGGTAACGATGAAGGCAAGCATGGTGGCCATGTTGGGCATAATCATTCCGGCACCCTTGGCGATGCCGGCAATGGTGTATTCCCGGCCGCCAGCCATTCCCGTGCGGACTTCAAGTTTCTGGAAGGTATCGGTGGTCATGATGGCACGGGCCACGCCGTCGAGGGTTCCCTTGCCGAGCCCCTGAACGAGAGGAGGAATCCCCTTCCGCATCCGGTCCATGGGGAGGGGTACGCCTATGACACCGGTGGAGCAGACGAGCACCTCATCCTCCGCCACCCCGATCCCATCGGCCACGAGCCGCGTTGTCTCACGGGCATCGTCCATCCCCCCGGGGCCGGTGCAGGCATTGGCATTGCCGCTGTTGACGACAATGGCGCGGCAGGTGTCGCTTTTGGTCCGCTCCTGATCGATGAGTACGGGGGCAGCCTTGACTGCGTTGGTGGTATAGACCCCCGCCACCGCCGCTGGCGTCTCGGAAACAATCAGCGCCAGGTCCAACCTGCCCGGCTTCTTTATGGCCGCCTCAACGGCGGAGAACTGAAAGCCTTTGATATTCATGGCGAACCTACTTTCCGCAGCATTTCTTGTACTTCTTCCCGCTGCCGCAGGGGCACGGATCGTTGCGGGAGGCGGATTTTTTGCTCTTGGCCGGCTGAGGAGGCGCGGCAGGCTCGTCTCCCAGGTTAAAGGAAATCTTCTTCGGCGCCTGCTTCTGCTGCTCCTCTTCCATCCGCTCCACATCTTCCTCACGGGCGATCTGGACCCAGAAAATCTTCTCCACGGTCTCCGCGGCTATGCGGGCCATCATGTCCATGAAGAGACGGTAAGCCTCCTTCTTGTACTCCTGTTTCGGATCCTTCTGGCCGTATCCCCTGAGGCCGATACCCTCTTTCAGATGGTCGATTGAGAGGAGGTGATCCTTCCACTGGCTGTCAATGGCCTGGAGCATGATGACCTTGATGAGGTGGTCCATGAGCTCGTCACCAAACGAGGCGACCTTCGCCTCGAAAGCCTCATAAACCTTCTCCCGCAGGAGCATGCGGAAGCTCTCGGGGGAAAGGCGGTCCATGGTTTCGGCAGGGAAGTCGGCCTGGAAAGCGAAGGTTTTGTAGATCGCCTCGCCGATGGCCTGCCAATCCCATTCGGAAGCATGAACTTTCTCGATGGCGAACGCCGCGGCGATATCCTCGATGGCATCATCAAGCACCTGGGTAAAATTGCCGCGGATGTCCTCGCCGCCCAGGATCTCGCGGCGCTGGGTATAGATAACCTCGCGCTGCTTGTTCATGACATCATCGTAGTCGATGAGGTGCTTGCGAATCTCGAAGTTGTGGGCTTCCACCTTCTTCTGGGCATTTTCGATGGCCTTGGTGATCATGCCGTGGGTGATGGCTTCGCCCTCCTCAATCTTGAGGAAGTCCATGATCTTGGAGACCCGCTCGGAACCGAATATGCGCAGCAGGTCGTCCTCAAGCGACAGGTAGAAACGGGAAGAGCCCGGATCCCCCTGGCGGCCGGAACGCCCCCGGAGCTGGTTGTCGATGCGCCGCGACTCGTGGCGTTCGGTACCGAGAATGTGGAGCCCCCCCAGATTCACCACCTCATCGTGCTCGACGGCGCACTCTTCTTTAAACTTGGCCAGAGCCGCCGCGTACTCATCCTCTCCGGCCTCGGGGTTCTCGCGGCGCCACTGTTTTGCCAGGGAATCGGGATTGCCCCCCAGCACGATATCGGTACCGCGGCCCGCCATGTTGGTGGCAATGGTCAGCATCCCCTTGCGCCCCGCCTGGGCAACGATCTCGGCCTCCCGCTCGTGCTGCTTGGCGTTGAGGACGTTGTGGGGAATCCCCTGTTTCTTGAGGAGGTCGGAAAGGACTTCCGACTTCTCGATGGATATGGTGCCCACCAGCACCGGCTGCCCCTTCTGGTGGCAATCCTTGATTTCTTCGATGACGGCGGCGAACTTCTCCCGCTCGGTCTTGTAGATGACGTCGGGGAAGTCGGGGCGCAGCAGCGGCCGGTTGGTGGGGATGACGGTCACGTCCAGCTTGTAGATCTTGTGGAATTCCTCCGCCTCGGTGTCGGCGGTACCGGTCATGCCCGAGAGCTTATCATACATCCGGAAGTAGTTCTGGAAGGTGATGGTGGCCAGGGTCTGGTTCTCGTTCTCGATAACCACCCCCTCCTTGGCCTCGATGGCCTGGTGGAGCCCGTCGGACCAGCGGCGTCCCGGCATGAGACGGCCCGTGAACTCGTCGACGATGATTACCTCGCCGTCCTTCACCACGTAATCCACGTCGCGCCGGAAGAGGGCGTGGGCCCGGAGAGCCTGGTTAACGTGGTGCAGGATTTCCATGTTCTGTGGATCATAGAGGTTGTTGATCTTGAGGAGCTTCTCCACCTTCAGCACCCCCTCCTCGGTGAGGGTGGCGGAACGGGCTTTTTCGTCCACGGTGAAATCGCCGGTGTAGACCTTCTTCTTGCCCGAAAGGGTGTTGGCCTCCTCCTCCTTCATCTCCCCCTTCTTGAGATGGGGGATGACCCGGTCGACAATGTAGTACTTGTCGGTGGAGTCTTCGGTGGGACCGGAAATGATGAGCGGAGTCCTTGCCTCGTCGATGAGGATCGAGTCCACTTCGTCGACGATGGCAAAATTAAAGGGGCGCTGCACATACTCATCCAGGGAGAACTTCATGTTGTCCCGCAGATAATCGAAGCCGAACTCGTTGTTGGTGCCGTAGGTGATGTCTGAGGCGTAAGCGGCGCGGCGCTCCCCGTCATCGAGCCCATGGACGATGACGCCGACCGAAAGCCCCAGGAAATTGTAAATCCGCCCCATCCAGTCGGAGTCGCGCCTGGCCAGGTAGTCGTTCACCGTAACCACGTGCACCCCTTTGCCGGTGATGGCGTTCAGGTATGCCGGGAGCGTCGCCACGAGGGTCTTTCCCTCGCCTGTCTTCATCTCGGCGATTTTGCCGCTGTGGAGAACCATGCCGCCGATGAGCTGCACGTCGAAGTGGCGCATGCCGTGAACCCTCTTGCCCGCCTCGCGGCAGACGGCGAAGGCCTCGGGCAGGAGAGCGTCAAGGGTTTCCCCCTTGGCATAGCGTTCCCTGAACTCGACGGTTTTACCTCTCAGCTGATCGTCGGTGAGGGCGGATATCTGCTGCTCAAGGCCGTTAATTTTTTCCACTATGGGCCAGAGACGCTTCAGTTCCCGCTCGTTTTTGCTGCCGACGATCTTCTTGATGATATTTCCAAACATTATCCATGGTCTCCTGGGGGATATTTAATTGGGGAAAATGCAAAGGGAAACGGTACCACAACGGGGGGAAATGCTCAATATATTATCGGGGAGATGGCCGGCCGGCAATACCTCTTACCTTCCGGCCATTTCCCTGCTTCAATAGTTCCTGTTATCGAACATCCTTTTGGTTTTCCCCTCGGAACGGGGAAGCTCACCATAGGGAAGAAGCGTCACCTCGCACGAAACCATGAGGCTGTGCTTCACGGCAGAGGAAATCCGGCGGGCCAGAAGCGCATCGTCGGCCGGGTTGCCGTCTTCCCCTCGCTCCACGCGGATCGTCATGTAATCGCGGCCATCGGCGCCACGGTCGAGTACCACCTGGAATTCGCTCCCGATCCCCTCCACGGTGTCGAGAATCTCATCAACCTGCCCCGGATAGATGTTGACGCCGCGGAAGATGACCACATCGTCGGAGCGGCCGAGAATCCGGTCGTGGCGGGGGAAACTGCAGCCGCAGGGGCAATCGCCGGGAATCAGGCGCGTGAGGTCACGGGAGCGGTAACGGATGAGCGGCGCACCCTCCTTTCGCAGGGTCGTGAAGACCATCTCCCCCACCTCCCCCGGCGCCACCGGCTGGAGCGTCTCGGGATTGAGAATTTCGAGAAGGTAGTAGTCGGCCCAGTAGTGAATGGCGCCGCCGCTTCCCGGCGCGGCGCAGGAGAGGCCGGTGCCCGGCCCGTAGACCTCAGTAAGCCCGGTGATGTCATGGACCGACTCGGCGCCGAGCGCCTCGCGAATCTTGGACAGGATCGCCTCACTGGAACGCTCGGCACCGAGAATCACCTTGCGGACCTTGAGCTTGTCCCTAAGCCCCCGCCGCTGGACCTCTTCGGCAAGCAGCAGTCCCATGGAGGCAGTGCAGCAGATGACCGTCGACTGGAGATCCATCATAAAGGTGGTCTGAATCTCCAGATTTCCGGGGCCAACCGGCACGGCAAGGGCGCCGAAACGCTCGCAGCCGGTTTGGAAACCGATTCCGGCAGTCCAGAGACCATAGCCGACACATATCTGGACGCGGTCCTCCCGCGTCACCCCTGCCATCTCGTAGCAGCGGCAGAACATTGCCGCCCAGTCGTCCAGGTCCTTCTGGCTGTAGCAGAGGACCTTCCGCTTGCCCGTGGTGCCGGAGGAAGAATGGATGCGAACGAGATCCTCAAAGGGCATCGCCCGCAGCGGAAAGGGATAGCCGGCCCGCAGGTCGTCCGCGGTAGTGAACGGAAGTTTTTGCAGATCGGCAAGGGTGCGGATATCTTCCGGCGAAACGCCGGCCTGCTCGAACCGCTCCCGGTAAAAGGGAGAATTGTTCCAGGCGTGGGCAACGGTCCACTGCACGCCGGCAAGCTGGAGCCGTTCCAGTTCTGCTTGCGAAGAGAAGGTGGCGGGAAAGCGGGTGAGCATTGTGGGAAAAACCTCCGTCGAAAGTAAAAAAGTCTTAACCCCTCGCTCGTTCCATCCCGAGCCGCAAAGCCCTGAGCGAGGCATCCCGCAGCTTACCCTTTTCGACCAGGCGCCTTTCGACGGTCTCGATGACTTGGTCGGCCGTGCAGAAGAGGTCGCCGCCGACGGCGAGCCGCGCCAGGGCAAAACCGAGGAGGATCAGGTTAAGGGATTGGGGGTTGCCGATCTCCAGGGAAAGGGCATCGGCATCAATGGTATGGACCGGGTGGCCGTCGAGGCCGGTCGGCGCAGTCCTGGCGTTCACGACGATCCAGCCGCCGGGGCGGAGGAAATGGCTATGAAGCGCGACATTTTCCTCCTTCATGGCAATGAGGCCGTCGGCACGACCCGGCCTTACCAGGGGGCTGGCGAAATCCCCCGCCTTCAGGTGGGAGATCACTACGCCGCCCCGCTGGGCCATGCCGTGGGTTTCCGAGGTCATGACGCGCATCCCTTCGCCCATGGCGGCTTCGGCGAGGATGCGCGTCAGGAACAGTATCCCCTGGCCTCCGACGCCGCTAATGATGAGTTGCTGACCGCTCATTGCCCCACCTCCTCTATCGCCATCCGCGGGCAGACATCGATGCAGACTCCGCAATCCGTGCAGATGAGGGTATCGATCACGACCCGCTTCCGTTCTTCGTCATAGACCAGGGCCGGGCATTCGAACTGGTCAACGCAGTAGCGGCAGCTGTTGCAGTCATTGCTGATGCCAACCTTGCGCCTCGGCGGGCGCTCCCCTTTGAAGGTCCGGTCCACCACGCAGGGCTGGCGGGCGATGACCACGGCAAGCCCCTCGGTGCGGGCAAAGGCAACCGCCTCCTTCACAAGGGAGGTAAACGCCGGAAGATCGCCGGGGCGGCCGGTTTTGCAGAACTTCACCCCGCAGGCCTTGACAATCCCCTCCATGTCAACCGTGGCCGTGGGGACGCCACCTGCCCCCCATCCGAGTGCGGGGGTCGGCTGGTTGCCGGTCATGGCGGTGGTGGCATTGTCGAGAATCACGAGAACGAAACGGGCATCCTGGACAACGGCGTCGATGAGGGGCGGAATGCCGGCATGGAAGAACGTGGAATCGCCGATGGTGGCAACGATATCGGGAACCTCGCCCCCAAGCCTATAGGCCTGGTAGAAGCCGGCCGCCTGGGAAACCGCGGCCCCCATGCAGAGGACGGTGTCAACCCCTCCCAGGTTGGTGCCCAGGGTGTAGCAGCCGATATCGGACGGGTAGATTCCCTTGGGAGCGGCCCGTTTGATGGCGTAGAAGCTGGCCCGGTGAGGGCATCCGGGGCAAAGGGTCGGCCGCCGCCCGCCTCCGGCCGGGGGCACTGGCGGTTCCTCGGCCGGAATCCCGGCAAAGGCGGCGATAATCCCCGCGATTTTCTCTGATGACAGCTCGCCCACCACAGGAACGAACCCGGAACACTTCCCCTTTACCCGATACCGGTCGGCAAGCTGCAATTCCATGATGCCGGCAGTTTCTTCGAGTACCAGGATGTCGTCGTACTTTTCAAGGATGTCGGTTATAAAGCCGGAATGGAGCGGGTACGGCTGCACCACCTGCCAGAGGGGGAGAGTATCCTGGAGCCCCAGATCGCGCAGCACTTCACGGGCGTGGGCCGCAGCTACTCCAGCGGCGACTATGGCCCGGGGGGCAGTCGCGGCCGGATTGAAGAGCCGTGGCGCAGTGGGCTCCCAGGCAGCGATCCGTGCCAGTTTCTCCTCAAGCTCCAGATGAAGCCGGTGCCGGAAATTGGGGGTCGCGGCCCAGCGAGCCGGATTTTTCTCGAAGAGTGCCTTGCGCTCTGAAGGAGCCACGGGGCCGGGAAGGATGTCTTGGTTTGCGTGACAGACCCTGGTTGTGGGGCGGAGCATGACCGGCACCTGAAACGCCTCGGAAAGCTCGAACCCTGTCTTAACCAACTCAAGGGCCTGTTCCGGCGAATCGGGGTCCAGCACCGGCACCTTGGCGCTCATGGCCATGAGCCGGCTGTCCTGCTCGGTTTGGGATGAGTGGGGTCCGGGGTCGTCGGCACTGATGACCAGGAAGCCCCCCTTTACCCCCAGATAAGCGGCACTCATGAACGGATCGGAGGCAACGTTCAGCCCCACCTGCTTCATGGCGGTCGCAGCCCTGAGCCCCGCCTGGGATGCCGCGTAGGCTATCTCAAGGGCCACCTTTTCGTTCACTGCCCACTCCACGTGCATCGGGAGCCGGTAGCGCGCCTGCCACTGCGCCACGCCGGAAAGAATCTCCGATGCGGGGGTACCAGGATACGAGGCCACCACGCTGCATCCCGCCTCCACGAGGCCGTGGGCCATGGCTTCATTGCCGAGCAACAACATCCGTTCAGTCACTTGCCGCATTCCTCCCAGCGTGAAAAATCATCAGATTTTCCGCGCTCGCCCAGTGTTTGTCAACCTGAAATCATTGTCCAAGCCCCCGTGCCATCGACAATCCACTTGAATTTTCATGGATTTTTCTTTATACATGAGCAGCCAAACGTATCATTATTTCATTAAAAATTGATCCGGCACTTTGCAAGCACTCATTTCAAAGGAGAACATCCATGATGAAACGGCTGCATCTGCTCACGCTCTCACTCATCATCTGCGTCATCGTCCTCGCCTCGGGAGCGGCCCACGCCGCCAGCGTCATCAAGCTCACCTACGCGAATTTCCCGCCGGCAGCCACCTTCCCCTGCGTCCAGATGGAGCGGTGGGCAAAGGAAGTGGAGAAACGGACCGGCGGCAAGGTAAAGGTACAGACCTTCCCCGGCGGTACGCTGCTCAATGCCAAGAACATTTTCGAGGGGGTTACCTCCGGCATTGCCGATATCGGCAACTTCGCCATGAGCTACCAGCCGGGGCGCTTCCCCGTCTCGGAGGCGGTGGACCTCCCCTTCGGCTTCACGAGTTCACGGGTGGCAAGCCTTGTTCTCTACGACTTGATCGAGAAGTACAAACCCAGGGAATTCGACAAGGTGAAAGTCCTCACCGTCTTCACCTGCCCCCCCACCAACTTCATGACCAAGGCACCGGTAAAGCGCCTTGCCGACCTTAAGGGGATGGAACTGCGGGTTGCCGGAACGAGTGCCGAAGTTGCCAAACGCCTCGGAGCAGTGCCCGTTGCAATGCCGCAATCCGAAACGCCGGAAGCGATCCAGAAGGGGATCGTAAAGGGGATGATCTCGTCACTGGAAATCCTCCAGGACCTGAAATTCGCCAGCTACACCCCCTATGCCACCATTGCGAACCTGCCGGTGGTCTCATTTGCGGTTGTAATGAACAAGGCCAAGTGGAACTCGCTCCCCGCCGACGTAAAGAGGGCGCTGGACGGCCTCTCCCGCGAGCAGGCGGCCTGGACCGGCGAGTACGTCGACCGGCATGTCCGGGATTCCCTCGCATGGTCGAAGAACAATTACCGCCACCAGGTCTTCACCCTGCCGGCCGAAGACCAGCAGCGGGTCAACCAGCTCCTGTCGCCGATGATTGACAACTACGTCAAGAAGGTGAGCGCCCAGGGGCTTAACGGCAAGCAGATCGTGGCGGATGTCCAGGTGTTCAAAAAGAAGTACGAAAAACGGTAAAAAGCGGGGACCGGGGACCGGGAAAGGCAAAAAGCTAAAGGCTTTTACCGGTCCCCGGTCCCTGGTCACGGACTTAAAACATGGAACGATTTCTCGGCATCATATCCAAATCATTCATGGTCCTCGGCGGCACGGCGCTCCTGGCGCTGGTGCTCCTGGCCACGGGCAACGTGGCGTTGCGCATCACCGCCGAGCCCTTTGCGGGCACCTACGAGATCGTCTCTTTCCTGGGCGCCGTCGTTATAGCCGGTGCCCTGGCGCACACCCAGCGGCGGAAAGATCACATCGTGGTGGACATCCTCTCGGAGAAGTTTCCGGCTCCAGTGAAACGGGTGCTCGACGCGGTTAACTATGCAATCACCTGCGCCCTGTTCGGCATCGTCTCCTGGCAGGTCTGGGTCTGGGGCGACAAACTCCGCGAGTCGGGAGAGCTGTCGGAAACCCTCCAGTTCACCTACTACCCCTTCGTCTACGTGGTGGCGGCCGGCTTCGCCGCCCTGACCGGGGTGCTGTTTCTCGATTTCATGAAGGCGCTGCTGCGCGGCAGGGAGGATGGGGAGTGAATGGTCCGATGGCCGGGGTCTACGGTATCCTGGCAATGTTTTTCATGCTTTTCGTGCTGCGGGTGCCCGCCGCCTTCACCCTTCTGCTCGTCGGATTCTTAGGCATCGCGGCCATGACGAACTTCGATGCGGCCTTCGCCATGGTCGGCTCGGAACTCTGGGGGAGCTTCTCCAACTATGGGCTGACGGTGATTCCTCTCTTCATCCTCGTAGGGGAAATCGTCCACTACGCCGGCTACAACAACAGCCTCTACCACGCCACCTACAAGTGGTTCGGCCACAAGCGCGGCGGACTCGCCATGACGACGATCCTCGCCTCGGCGGCCTTCTCGGCCATCAGCGGGTCAAACACCGCCACCGCCGCCACCATGAGCGCCGTGGCGATTCCCGAGATGAAGCGCTACAACTACCACCCGCTCCTCAACGCCGGCTCCGTCGCCGCCGGAGCAACCCTCGGGGTGCTGATCCCCCCGAGCATCGTGCTGGTGGTTTACGGCCTCTACACCGGCCAATCCATCGGCAAACTCTTCTTCGGCAATGTGATCCCGAGCGCCATCCTCACGATCCTGATACTGCTCACCGTGGTCTGGATCTGCCGCCGCCACCCCGAATGGGGACCGGAAGGGCCCAAGAGCGGATGGGGCGAGCGGTTTGCGGCGCTTCCCGAGGCGATTGACATCCTCATCCTCTTCGCCATCATCATGTACGCCCTCTTCACCGGCGTGGTAACCGCAACCGAGGCAGCAGCGGTCTCCTGCTTCCTGGCGCTCGTCATCTGCGGCCTGCGGAGAAAGCTGACCTGGAAAAAGCTCTCTGGAGCATTCGTGGATACGCTGCGCATCTCCTGCATGGTCTTCATGATCGTGGCGGGAGCCGTGATCTTCGCCAAATTCCTCACCATAACCCGGCTCCCCTATGAGACCGCGGAGTGGATCGGCACCCTCGACCTCCCCCGCTGGATGGTTCTCTGGGTGATCCTCCTCTGCTACATCATCGGCGGCTGCATCATGGACGCCCTGGCGTTTCTGCTGGTGTCGCTCCCGATCTTCTATCCCCTGGTGACCCAACTGGGCTACGACCCGGTCTGGTTCGGGCAGGTCATCACCATCGTCACCACCATGGGTTCCATCATGCCCCCCATCGGCATCTGCTGCTACGTGGTGGCGGGAATGTCGGGAATTCCCCTCGGCACGGTTTTCCGCAGCGGCCTCTACTACATGCCCTCCTATATCGCCTCAGTCGCCATCCTCATGGCATCCCCCTACTGGACGGTCCTGGTCCTTTCGGACATGGTGAAATAGAGATGTCGAGGAGCCCGGAATGGCGGTCAATCTGTTGCGCCAACCGGCTTAAGGTTTAGATGGGGCATCAATCATTCCCGCCGCTGACGTCAAGGGCCGAGATCCTCAATGACGGCGATCCCACGGTGCCGAAGAAGCGAAGGTCGTCCCCCACCCCCTCAACGCTCCGGAAGAGGTCCAGGATGTTTCCCGCTATGGCGATTCCCTTCACGGGAGAGGTCACCCTCCCCTCTTCAATGAGAAATCCGGCGGCGCCCACGGAGAAATCGCCTGAAATGGGATTGGCGGTATGCATCCCCATGACGTCGGTAAGAAGGATACCCCGCGAAATCCCGGCCATAAGGACATCTAAAGAAGTCGTGCCGTTCTCGATGAACAGGTTGGAAAACCCCATGTGTGGCGGAGACTTGATTCCGCCGCGCACGGCATTGCCCGTGGAGGCAACTCCGTCCTTGCGGGCACGGAGGGTATCGTAGAGATAACCGAGAAGCCTACCGTCCCGAACGAGAACCGTGTTGCGCTTCGGAACCCCTTCGCCATCGAAGGGGAGAGTCCCCATCCCGCCGGGGAGAGTACCGTCATCACGGATGGAGATGAGGGGGGAGACGATCTGCTCCCCTGTTTTCCCCGCGAGAAGCGACTTCCCCTTCTGGACGCTCTCGGCCAGAAACGCAGACGCCAGCACCTCCAGAATTTCGGTGGCCACGTAACGGTCGAGAACGGCCGGGCAGCGCATGGTGGCAATCTTCTTGGCGCCCAGAAGCCCCACGGCCCTGGCAACGGCCCGTTCGGCTATCCGCGCCACGGACAAGTCGTTGAAATGGTTGGCGTAATCGAAATCCCATCCCATCTGGGATTGGCCGTCCTCTTCGGCAATGGCCGAAACGCTGGCCGACACCGACGTGCCACGATACGATGCGTCAACGCCGCGGGAGTTGACGATACGGCACTCCACCGTCGATTCGCCGAAGGAGCATTTGCGCACTTTTTTCACCCGCGGGTCGGCGGCCATGACGAGCCTCTCCAACTCCATGGCGCGCCCTATCTTGTCCGCTTCCGGCACCGACGCCAGCGTCTCGTCGTAAAGCCCCGGGATATCAGGAAGAGGCCGGGGCTCCGGGAAGGCATGATGCTCGTCCGGGGTCTGGGTGGCGGCCCCCACCAGGGCGTTATCAACCATGCGGGCAAGGTCGCCGGGGGCCATACTGGTCGAGAAGGAGAATCCCATGCCGCCGTCCTTCAGAACCCGGATGCTCACCCCCACAGGGGCGGAACACTTGAACGTATCCACCTTCTGCTCCTTGACCTCAACGGAAAGCAGACGCGACGATGCGGCGGTCACTTCCCAGCCATCCAGGGGGCGGGCTTTAAGGAGAGCTACAACGGCTTCGGTCATCTCGCTGGTTTGCATGGGATTATTCCTTAAATCACAATTATTGTAGATCAAGAATCATCGCGATCTCGTCGCAATCGGGGAATTTCACGCACTTCATGCAATCGCCCCACACCTTGTGGGGGAGTTCGGATTTATCCACGACCCGCATCCCGAACTTGCCGAAGAAATTGGGCTTGTAGGTGAGGCAGAAAACCCGCTTGAGCCCCAACTCCCGTGCCTCGTCGATGCAGGCATTGACGACCTGCGTCCCTATCCCCTTGCGTCCCAGCTCTTCCGCCACCGCCACGGAGCGGATCTCGGCCAGGTCCTCCCATATGATATGAAGGGCTGCGGTTGCTACGATTTCGCCGTCCTCTTCCCAGACGTAGAAGTCGCGGATCGATTCATAGAGCTCCGAGAGGGAACGGGAGAGCATATCCCCCCGCCCTGCGAAGTGGGTGAGAAGTTTCTGGATATTCTTGACATCGCATATCTGTGCTTTGCGGAGCATGGCTGGATCTCCTTATGGGGTATGGACGTGGCGGCTCGTCAGTTGTCCGGCTATTTGCGCCGATCCATGACATAACAGCTTTTATGGGAACTTTTGGCCAGCTTCTTGAGATCCGCCGCCACCTCGGCCACCTTGGCGTAGTGGCCGATCTTCGGCGAATTCATGGGAACGATGGAGATGGCAACCCCCATGAGCGGCACCTGCTCCTCGTTCCCCTTGCGGTCGTGGGCAACGTAGAAGCCCCTGACTTTCTCCTCTTCACTGAAAAGCTCGGAAACCACGGCGGTGAAGTTGGCGATGATCCGCTCAGAGACGGCTTCAGCTTGTTCCAGCGGCACAATGAAAACGAAGTCGTCGCCTCCGATGTGGCCGGCGAACGCATCGCCCGCCTCCTTGACCGAGTTGGCGATGATGCGCCCGAGCATCCGGAGCACTTCGTCGCCATGGGCGAACCCGTAGACATCATTGTATTGCTTGAAGTGGTTGATGTCCACGTAACAAACACCCATGGGCTTGCCGACGGCATGCTCGATGGCCCGCTGGATCGAGGTGTTCCCGGGGAGCCTGGTCAGGGGATTATTGTCGAAAACCCGCCGGAGACGCCGGAGGGAAAGGACAATGCGGGTGAAGAGGTCCCGGTAGTTGAGGGGGATGGTGACGAAATCATCAAGGGGATATTCTTCCCAGTCGAACCCTTCGGCAGCCCATTCGGGAATCATTCCTATGACCGGAATGGTAGAAAAGAAGAAATCATCCTTCAGGCTGCGGATAATGCCGAGAATCGTCTGGTCGGGGGTCGCCAGGTCTATGAGCACCACGTCGGGGGGGTCTGAGTAGATAAACCCCATGACACTGGGAGGATTGTCAAGGGTGACCACCTGGTACCCCTTGCTCTGGAGGCGCAGCTCAAGGCTCCCATCCCCGCCGTTGGGGCCGGTGACGGCGATGATCCTCAGATTAGTTCTCATCGGCGGACTGTATCTCCAGGCTGAAGTTTTTGACTTCGACCAGCCGGTCCTCGAGCTCTTCCACAATGGCGGCAAGGTCGTCCTCGGTCATGCCGAGCCACTCCCAGGCCGTGGGCTGGATGCGGGGGACGTAGACTTCGCCGCTGAAGCCGAAACCGCTCGACTTGACGAGCACATCGGCCAGATGCACCACGGCAGTCTTCATCTTGTGGTGCTGGGCTCCCGCCACGTCGTGGTGACAGGCCACCGGTTCGCTCAGTTTATTGGGAAGGTACCAGTTGTGCACCAGCCACTCCCCCACCTCGGCGTGGTCGGTTTCGAGCACCTGCCGTTCAGCTTCAAGCATGGAAATGCCGTCACGCTCCACCATGTTGCAGATCCGCGCATAATCCTCGGCGCACTTCTCCTTGATAATCACCTTGCCGATGTCATGGAGAAGGGCTGCGGTGGAGATCTCCTCGACCTCGGGAAGCTTCAGGTGCCTGGCGATGATATTGGCCGCCACGCCGGCCCCCAGGGAGTGCTCCCATAGCCCGACGATGGTCTTCTCCATAATCTCGAAGATGGAAGAACTGAGGGCGAGGCTCTTGATGACATTCACCCCCAGGAGTATGAGGGCGTTTGAGATGGTGGAAACACGGTAAAATCCGTAGGACGGAGAATTGACCAGCCTCAGCACCCGGGCCGACAATATCTGGTCCGAGGATACCAGGCGGGCCATCTCCTCGATGGTGGACTTGCGGTTCTCGGCCAGGGCCTGGAGCCGGGTAACTACGCCGGGCAGGGTCGGCAACGAGCTAGTTTCCCTGATGATCTCGAAGATGTGATCCCGCTTACTCCCCACCTTCACCCCCCATGGAGCGGATAATGTTCTTGCGGTAGATTTCCTTCAACCGCCCCATGAGCGGCACGTTGGCCACCTTGCTGAACCGGTGGTCCAGGTCTGCCAGAAGGTCCTCCAGTGTCTTCTCCCCCTCGACGGCAACCGGGTGTCCCTCCACCGTGACAGACTTGATTCCCATATTGACGAGCCGTTCGATGAGCGATTCGGTAAGGACTGTTCCCCGACCGCAGATGGGCGGGACCTGGGGGTTCTCGCTGCGCCTGACGTCACGGGCGAGAATCATTTCCGGTGAGGCAAGGGCTATGGGTATCGTCTGCATATGGCTTCCGTCTCCGTAAAGGGTGCGGCGGGGCGCCCCTACCCTCTTTCCCCCTGGGCTATCATCTCCCGCGCGTGCTCCATGGTCCTGCCGGTAATCGTCATGCCGCCGAGCATCCGGGCCATTTCCGCCACCCTCGCCTCGCCTTCCAGGGGAGTAACGGCCGTTGCGGTCCTCCCCCCTTCCACACGCTTTTCGACCAGATAGTGGTGATCGGCAAAGGCCGCCACCTGGGGGAGATGGGTAATGCAGAGGACCTGCTGCCCTCTGCTGACCCGCTTGAGCTTTTCGCCCACGAGCGCCGAAGTGGCGCCGCCAATGCCGGTATCCACCTCGTCGAAAACGAGGGTCGGCACGTCGCTCTCCGGATGTACCTGCTTCAGGGCCAGCATGAGCCGCGAAAGCTCACCCCCCGAGGCGATCTTCGACAGGGGCTTCGGGGCTTCGCCCGGATTGGGGGACAACAGGAATTCGACCCGTTCGCGCCCGGCGGCACGGGGTTCGGGCAACTCCTCGAAGGCAACTTCAAAGAGGGCATGTTTCATGGCGAGTTGATGTATCTCCGCCTCCATGGCCTTTTTCAGTTCCTTCGCCGCAATGCGCCGCTCGGCGGAAAGCTCCGCGCCCTTGCGGTCCAGTTCCTCCCGCAGCCGCGCCAAGTCCGCTTCCAGCTCTCCACGTGTCTGGCCGCGGTTTTCGAGAGCTTCGATCTCGCGGTCCGCCTCCTCGCCATAGGCGATGATCCCCTCCACGGTGGGAGCATATTTCTTCTTGAGCCGCCGAATCTGGTCGAGCCGTTCCTCCACCCGTTCGAGCCTTGCGGGGTCGGCCTCGACGCGGGCGGAATAGTCCCGCAGGGTAAAAGCGGCGTCCTCCAGCTGGGCTGCAGCATCCGCCAGGGAGTCCGCAAGCGGCGCCAGAGATTCGTCGATGGCTGCTATCCCGGCCACCTTACCCTTGACTTCGGCCAGCCGGTCGAGCACGGCGCCATCGTCGCCGTAGAGGGCGGCATACGCCTCCTGGCTCGCGCAAAGAAGCTTTTCGCCGTGGGCCAGGAGGCCACGCTCCCGCTCCAAATCCTCATCCTCGCCGGGGCTCAGCGCGGCTTCCCGGATCTCCCTGGACTGAAACGCCAGTAGGTCGAGACGCCGGGCTGCTTCGCGCTCCCCCTCCTCAAGCGCCCGGAGCCGGTCGAGGGTTGAGCGGTAGTCGGCGTAAAGGGCGCCATAGGCCTCCCGTAGAGGGAGTATTCCCCTGAAGCCGTCCAGGAGCATCAGATGATTGTCGGTCCGGAGAAGGGTCTGGGATTCGTGCTGGCCGTAGATATTAATGAGCTCACTGGCGACCTCGGAGAGAATAGCCAGGGTGGAAAGGCTCCCGCCTATAAAAACCCGGTTGCGCCCCGAACGGGAAACCACCCGCTTGACCAGCAGCTCGCCGTCGCATTCGATTCCCGCCTCGGCGAGACGGGCCCCAAGAGGCGACCCTTCGGGGAGTGCAAAAACCGCCTCGACCGTCGCCTCGTCCGCGCCGGTCCGTATCAGTCCCGCGGAAGCGCGCCCACCCATGATGAGGTTCACCGCGTCAATGATGATTGACTTGCCCGCGCCGGTCTCCCCGGTGAGGATCGTGAGCCCCGGGTTGAAGGTGACATGGAGGGTATCAATAATGGCGAGGTTTTTGATGGAAAGGTCTAGGAGCATGGCTAATCGGGGACCGGTCCCCTATCGTTCCCCCCACTTCAATTTGGTCCGCAGCACCTCGAAGTAGTCCTTGCTCCTGGACATGACGAGGCGCGTGCTATGCTCCGCCCGGCGGACCCGGACGATATCGCTGCATTTGAGTTCCATCCCCACCTGGCCATCAAGGGTAAGGTAGACATCTTCATCCTTGGAGATGAGCCGTATGGCTACTTCGGCGCTTGCTTCCAGGACTATGGGGCGATTGGTGAGCGTGTGAGGGCAGATGGGTGTTATGGTAAGGCATTCGAGGTCCGGATGGACGATGGGGCCGTTGGCCGAAAGACAGTAGCCGGTGGAGCCGGTGGGGCTCGAAATAATGAGACCGTCGGCCTTGTAGGTTGTGAGGTAGTGGCCGTTTACCAGGCTTTCCATATCGACGATCCTGGCCAGCGCACCCTTGTTGATAACGGCGTCGTTCAGGACCCGGTGGGAGAAAACGACATCGTCGCCCCGCTCCACGGTAACGGCGAGCATCATCCGTTCCGACACCTTGTAGTCGCCGCCGATGCAGGCTTCGAGGGCGGGATACAGTTCGTCGAGAGTGACCTCGGTCAGAAACCCGAGGCTCCCCATGTTCACGCCGAGAATGGGTATTTCCCGGGCACCCAGGAGCCGGGCGGCCGAAATGAGCGTGCCGTCTCCGCCAAGAACCACCGCCATGTCGGCCAGTTCCGGAAGCTCTTCGGAGGTAATGCCGGGAATTCCGAGGTGCCGGGCGAAATGGGCTTCAACAAGCGGAACGAGTCCCCGCTCCTTGAGCCAATCTATAAGTTCACCGGCCACCCCTTGACAGCGGGGGTCGTGAACCTTGGCCAAAATGGCGATTTTTTTCATCGTGCCAACCCTGTTATTATGGTATAAGTATTGAATTTACTAGCACAGATCAGGGGGTATGTCCATTGGAAATTCCGCTGTTTAGGGGTGCTTCACCCCTGTTGCGACGGAGTTTTCCCCTGATCTTACCCTTAAGGTGACCCCATGAATGATGAAGCGCTGCCGACCAGCCCGGATTCCCCTGAACTCGACTCCCTCATGCTCATCATCAAGTCCTTTCTTGAGCATCTTGAGTACACCCTGGGCAAGGACAAATATTCCGCCACCCGCCACGACATCTTCAATGCCCTCGCCTGTTCCGTCCGCGACCGGATGATCGAGCGCTGGCTCGATACGCAGCAGGCCTACTACAACGAAGACCCCAAGCGCGTGTACTACGTTTCCATGGAGTTTCTCATGGGGAGAACCCTAGAGAACAGCCTGGTCAACCTGGGCATGCTCACCGAGTTCCGGGAAGCCATGAACTCCCTCGGGTACGATCTGGATCAGTTCATTGAGCACGAACAGGACGCGGGGCTCGGCAACGGGGGACTGGGGAGGCTTGCAGCCTGCTTCCTCGACTCCATGGCCACCATGGGGATACCCGGCTACGGCTACGGCATCCGCTACGAGTACGGCATCTTCCGCCAGAACATCATCGACGGAGCCCAGGTGGAGATTCCCGACAACTGGCTCCGTTACCGGAACCCATGGGAGATGGACCGTCAGGAGCACCTCCATCCCGTCAAGTTCTACGGCAAGGTGGTGGAGCACAAGGATGCCGAAGGGAACACCGTTTTCGACTGGATCGACACCGAAGACGTCATGGCGATGGCCTACGACACCCCCATCCCCGGTTACGGCAACAACACCGTCAACACCATGAGGCTCTGGACGGCAAAATCGACGCGGGAATTCGACCTTTCCTTCTTTAACGAGGGGAACTACATCCGGGCCGTCGAAAAGAAGATGCTCACCGAAAACATCTCGAAGGTCCTCTACCCCGCCGACAATGTGCCCGAGGGAAAGGAACTGCGCTTCAAGCAGGAGTATTTCCTGGCCTGCGCCACGGTGTACGATGTTCTCTACCGTTTCCGCAAGCAGCACAACGATCTGAAGCTTCTTCCCGAAAAGGCGGCAATCCAGCTGAACGACACCCATCCGGCGCTCTGCATCCCCGAAATGATGCGGGTCCTCATGGACCATCACCGGTTGCAGTGGGACACCGCCTGGGATATCACCACCAGGACTTTCGCCTACACCAACCACACCATTCTTCCCGAAGCTCTGGAAAAGTGGCCGGTCTGGTTCTTCGAACACATCCTGCCGCGCCACATCCAGATAATCTACGAAATTAACGACCGTTTCCTGGCGGAAGTCCGTTCCCGCTTCCCCGGAGACACGGGCAAACTGGAGCGGATGTCCCTGATCGAGGAGCACTGGGAGCGGAAGGTGCGCATGGCTAACCTGGCCGTGGTGGGGAGCCACTCGGTGAACGGCGTGGCGGCGCTGCACACGGAGATCATCAAAAACCACGTTTTCCGGGACTTCTACGAGATGTACCCGGAGCGGTTCAACAACAAGACTAACGGCATCACCCAGCGCCGGTGGCTCAAGTGCGCCAATCCGGGCCAGGCTGACCTCATCGGAAAGGCCATCGGCAACGGCTGGAGCACCGACCTGTACAAGCTTACGCAACTCCGTCCCCTGGCCGACGACCCGGTCTTCACGGCCCAGTGGCAACAGGTGAAGCGGGCCAACAAGGAACGGCTTGCGGAGTACATTCTCGCTCACAACTGCATCAAGGTGAACGTCGACTCCATGTTCGACTGCCAGGTGAAACGCATCCACGAATACAAGCGGCAACTGCTCAACGTGCTCCACGTCATCACCCTCTACAACAGGATAAAGGCCAATCCCGGCGGGGACTTCGTTCCCCGGACCGTAATCTTCAGCGGGAAAGCGGCTCCGGCCTACACCATCGCCAAACTGGTCATAAGGCTCATCACTGCCGTGGGCGATGTGGTCAACAACGACCCAGAAGTGGGCGACCGCCTCAAGGTGGTCTTCCTGGCCAACTATAGCGTCTCCCTGGCCGAGAAGATTTTCCCCGCCGCCGACCTTTCAGAGCAGATCTCCACGGCAGGGACCGAAGCATCGGGTACCGGCAACATGAAATTCGCCCTGAACGGGGCGCTCACCATCGGCACCCTTGACGGCGCCAACATCGAGATAATGGAAGAGGTCGGCCGGGAGAACATCTTCATCTTCGGCATGAACGCTGACGAAGTTGAAGAGCTGCGCCACAGGGGATACAACCCGAAGGAATACTGCAACCGCAACCAGGAACTGAAGAAGGTCCTCGGCATGATCGCCGATGGACACTTCTCTCCGGCCAACAGGGACCTCTTCCGCCCCCTTGTGGATATCCTCATCAACCAGGGGGATCACTACATGCTTCTGGCCGACTATGCCTCCTACGTTGCCTGCCAGGAAGAGGTCAGCCGCCTCTACCTGGATCGGGAACAGTGGGCACGCAAGTCGATTCTCAACTGCGCGGGAATGGGCAAATTTTCCAGCGACCGCACCATCGATGAATACGCGCGGGAAATCTGGGGGGTAAAATCGTTCAAGGTGCACCCGGTTCTGGATTACCGCCAGCACGACGTAATACCCGATTGAACACTGGTACGCCCATGACCGATCTTTTCGACGCAACTGCCGCTGCAGAAACCAGCCGTGACGCCCCCCTCGCCGAGCGCATGCGCCCCCGCACCCTCGCCGAATACATGGGGCAGGAGCACCTCCTGGCTGAAGGAAAACTCCTGCGCCGGCTCATAGAATCCGACACCCTCTCCTCGCTCATATTCTGGGGTCCCCCCGGTTCGGGCAAGACAACCCTGGCGCGAATCATCGCCAACGCCACCAAGTCCCATTTCATCTTTTTCTCCGCAATTCTCTCCGGCGTGAAGGAGATCCGCGAAATCGTCAAAGAGGCGGAAAACGAGCGAAAATACCGGGGAAGCAACACCATCCTCTTCGTGGACGAGATCCACCGGTTCAACAAATCCCAGCAGGACGCCTTTCTCCCCTATGTGGAGAAGGGGGTTTTCACCATCATCGGCGCCACCACGGAAAACCCCTCCTTCGAGGTCATCGCGCCGCTTCTTTCCCGCTGCAAGGTTCTCGTCCTCAACCCCCTTACCGACGGCGAGATAACGGCAATCCTCCGCCAGGCCCTGAACGACCCGGAGCGGGGGCTCGGGAAACTGGAGCTTGCCGTTTCCGACGAAGCCCTTGCCTTCATGGCCGAACAGGCCCAGGGTGATGCCCGGATCGCCCTCAACACCCTGGAAACGGCGGCACGGCTGGCGAAAAACGGACAAATCGACATGGACGCAGCCAGGGAAGCGGCCCAGAAAAAGGCCCTTCTCTACGACAAGGGGGGCGAGGAGCACTACAACGTCATCTCCGCCTTTATCAAGTCGATGCGCGGCAGCGACCCAGACGGCACCCTCTACTGGCTGGCGCGCATGATCGAGGCCGGCGAGGATCCCCTCTTCATCCTGAGGAGGATGGTGATTCTCGCCTCCGAAGACATCGGCAATGCCGACCCACGGGCACTGCAGATAGCGGTTGCAGCCCTCCAGGCATTTCAGCTGGTGGGGATGCCAGAGGGGCGGATCATCTTGGGGCAGGCGGCCACCTACCTGGCCACCGCCCCCAAGTCCAATGCTTCCTATGCGGGAATCGACGCGGCTCTGGCCGAAGTAAGAAAGAGCGGCGCCCTCCCCGTTCCGCTCCATATCCGGAACGCCCCCACGCGGCTCATGAAGGACCTGGGATACCACGCCGGGTACAAATACGCCCACGATTTCGAGGGGGGGCACGTCTCCCAGGAATATCTGCCCGAGAAGCTCCGGGGAAGAAAATTCTATGCGCCCCGCGGACATGGCTATGAAAAGACCATCAAGGAACGGATGGAATATCTGCGTTCGAACCAGGAAAAGGACACGAAATGAAAAGAATCGGGATTCTTTCGAGCGGCGGCGACTGCTCCGGCATGAATGCCGCCATCCGGTCTGCGGTCCGGACGGCGATCCGTCTGAACGTTGAGGTGATGGGCTTTCGGAAGGGGTATCTGGGTCTCATGAAAGGCGATGCCATCCCCCTGGACACCAAGGCGGTATCGGGCATCCTCCACCGGGGTGGAACATTCCTCCAGTCGGCACGGTCTGCGGAATTCAAGACCCCCGAAGGGCAGCTCAAGGCCATCGAGAACCTGAAGGAACTGGGCATCGAGGGGCTCGTGGTGCTCGGCGGCGATGGCTCCCTGACCGGCGCTCTGGCCCTGCACCGGCTCGGCCTGCCGGTGGTCGGCATACCATCCAGCATCGACAACGACATCCCCTACACCGACATGGCGCTGGGGGTTGACACGGCCCTCAACAACATCATCTACGCCGTCGACTGCATCAAAGACACGGCAAGCTCCCATGCCCGGGCCTTCGTAATCGAAGTCATGGGACGAAACTCGGGGTACCTGGCCAGTATCTCCGCCATCGCCACCGGAGCGGAATATGCGCTGGTCCCTGAACGGGAGTACAACCTCGACGAGATTTGCCAGCAACTCCGTGCCCGCTTCGAGGAGGGGCGCGACAACGCCATCATCATCCTCGCGGAAGGTGCGGGGCATGCCCAGGAGATTTCCGACAGCATCAAGGACGCCATCGGATTCGAAACCCGGGTGACGGTGCTTGGCCACTATCAGCGCGGCGGGGCGCCGACAGTCTTCGACCGGCTCCTGGCAAGCCGCTTCGGCAAAAGGGCGGTCGAGCTCCTCGTATCCGGCAACTCGGGGGTTATGGTGGGGCTTTCCTGCAATTCGGTCCTCGCCACGCCGCTGGAGGACGTAATCAAGGGCGAAAAGCGGCCCCAGGACGAAGTATTGCGACTGGCGGAAGTATTGGGAGTTTAAAGGAAGGGCGACGAGTTCAGGGCCGAAGCAGGTCCAGCACACTGCCATGGTGGTCAATACGCGCCAGGGCAGGAAGATGGTCAGCCTTGTAGGCGACAAAGGGGACCCCGGCAGCTTCGGCGGACATGCTGTCCACGGCCGAGTCCCCCACGAAGAGGGCCTCGCCCGGCTCGATGCCGAAGTGCTCGAGTACTTTCAGAAGGGGCTCCGGATGCGGTTTCGGGTTATTCACCTTTGCCGCGGTCATGACAAGGCTGAAATAAGCCGTAAGGTCGAAGCTCTCCAGCACGGTATCCATGGATGTGGACCGGTTGGTGCAGACGGCGAGTTCAACATGGCCCCGGAGCACATCAAGGGTTTCGCGGAATCCATGCTCCATCACCATGAGCGGCACCAGATCACGGTAATCAATGCTTGCGGCGCAGCGAAGCGCCTCGGCTAAATCGCCCGGTACGGGGAAAAAATGCTCCAGGACTTCCCGGTTGGCGTAGGTGTGCAGGATCCTCATCTGCTCTTCATCGGACCGCTCAAGGGGCTTGCGACCCATCATCCCCATAATCCGCTGGTAAAAGGCAAGGTTCGCCTCGAACGAGTCGAACATCACTCCGTCGCAATCATAAATTACCGCTTTGTAACGCACGCATACCCCATACCGCCGCCTATTCCGGTTGCCCTTCCCCGTCCGGCGATTCGGCTTTCAATGTTTCCAGATACTCCTCCCACTCTACCGGGAGGAGGTACTTCTTGCGGTTGTTGCACTCTTTGCAGGCAGGCACCACGTTGCCGCGGGTGCTCTTGCCGCCGCGCACGATGGGCACCAGATGGTCCATGGTGAGTTCGTCGGGGGCAAAGGTCTTGCCGCAGTAGTGGCAGAGGCCGCGGGCCAGCCGGTTCTTCCACCACTGGCTCCGGCGGAGTTCGCGCGCCTTTTCCTTCTCGCGCCTCACCTCCTGCTCCGAAACCTCCACGATGAAGTAGTTCACCGCCGCCCCTGCCCTTTCTTTTTCAGCTCATCTATGGCCCCCCGGGCAAGGGTGTCGCAGCGCTCGTTTTCCGTATGGCCGTTATGCCCCTTTATCCAGGCCCACTGGATTCGATGGATTTTGGACAGTTCATGGAGCCGCTCCCAGAGATCGCGGTTCAGGACCGGTTCTTTCTTGCTGTTGACCCACCCTTTGCGAATCCATCCGGGAAGCCATTCCGTCATCCCCTTCACCAGATACTGGGAATCAGTGGTGACCACCACATCGCAGGGGCGCGTCAAGGCCTCCAGCCCCCGGATGGCGCCGGTCATTTCCATCCGGTTATTGGTGGTTTCCCACTCGGCGCCGGAGAATTCCTTTTCCGTGGCTCCGCAGCGAAGGATGGTCCCCCATCCACCGACCCCCGGGTTGCCGCTGCAGGCACCGTCACTGAACAGTTCAACCCTGGTTGACATAGGCCCCTTCCGCCTTGAGAAGCTCGGCAATTGCAGTCATCACCCGTTCGACAATCAACTGGTGGGTTTCCTTTTTGTCTTCAAGCGCATAAAGATCGGAAAAATCAAGCGGCTTCCCGAACACGATTGCGGCATCCTGGCCAACGCCGGGAAATTTCCAGCGGTTGAGCCCCACGAGCGCAGTCGGCACCACCGTGGGCCGCGTGTCGTAGATTATCTTGCCGACGCCTCGGTTTCCCTGCCCCAGGACTCCGTCCTTGTGGCGGGTTCCCTCCGGGAAAAGCATGACTTTTTCTGTCCGGATGAGGTCATTGATGACTTTGCCGGCACGCACGTCGCGCCCCCGCTTGACCGGGAATGCCCCCCAGGATGTGTAAAGCCATCGCTGGAAGCGGTTGCGGAAAAGCTCTTCCTTTGCGGGCGCCCAAACCATCTGCATGGGATAGTACCGCAACACCGCCCAGGGGATGAAAATGGTTTCGTAGGCGGAAATATGGTTGGAGGCAATCAAGACTCCGCCATCCTTCGGCAGGTTCTCAATACCTTTGACCAGGAATCTGTTGATGGTGGAGGCGTAGAAACCGACTACGTGGGCGGAGAATGTAACCCATAGGCGACGTAACAGAGAAACCTTCAAGCAAACCTCTGTATCATGTGGAATGGATTGTTTATATCACTATTTCGAAATGAGGGGCAACCGCGAATACATATCCCCCCGAGGCAGCCATGCATGCCCGGTATCACGGAAAATACAACGGGGAAGCGCCAGCGACGCCTCCCCGTCATTCATCAAAGTAGATTCAGTATTTTTATGCGTATATGCCTGACAACTTATTGCATCTGAATCGCACAGGCTCGGGAGTCCAGCAGTGTAACTTCACCATCGCCGTTCACATCGAGGGCAAGATTGTTGCTGCCCCTCCCCTCGACGATCATCCGTATATCATCAGCAGTTATGGAGCCATCGCCGTTCACGTCACAGGAATTGCCGGACGATCCGTTTATGGTCCCATCTGCCGACAACACCGTAATATAAAAACTTTGGGAAGTTTTACCACCCTTGCTGTCAAAAGCCTCGACCTTGACATATTTGGATCCGGTCTGGGATGAGGACGGCGTCCAGATGATCAGACCGGAAATAGCATCGATGGTCATTCCCGATTGTGCTGACGCAAGCCTGAAATACACGGCATCGCCATTGGGATCGGTTGCTTCCACATCATAGTTGTACAGAACGCCGACCGTTGCCCGCGTTACCGCCGTAGAAGTAATCTTCGGAGAACTGTTGGACGGCCGGGAAACAACGGAAATCCTGAAGCTCTGGCTTGCTGAAAGTCCCGCGGGGTCCGTCACTTTCACCGTTACCGAATAGGTGCCGGTATCCTGCGGATGCCAGTAGATGAGACCCGTTGTCCCGTTGATCGTCATGCCCGACGGACGGTTGGTCAAGGAATAGGTGACCGCATCGCCATCGGGATCGGAAGCCAGCACCTGGTAGTAGTAATACCCATCCTTGTACGCAGTGGTCATTGCTTGCGAGGTTATCACGGGAGCCTGGTTGGCCGCCTGGCCACTGACGGCAATGGTAAATGCCTGTGTTGCGGTTTGACCACCGGCAGTTGCGTTTACCACAACATTCCGGGTGCCTGCCTGGTCAGCCGATGGGGTCCAGGTGATTACGCCGGTTGTTGCATTGATTATCATCCCTGCCGGTGAATCGGTAAGGCTGTAGGTTATAACATCACCGTCAGCGTCAGTAGCATTGACATCATAGGAATAAGGGCTTCCCACGGCAGCAATTATTACCGGAGTCGAGTTGATTGCCGGGGGATTATCGGCATCGGCTGACGGCGACACCGTAATATAAAAGCTTTGGGAAGTTTTACCGCCCTTGTTATCGACCGCCTCTACCTTGACATATTTGGAGCCGATCTGGGACGAGGACGGCGTCCAGCTGATCAGACCGGTTACGGCGTCAATGGTCATCCCTGACTGAGCCGATGCCAGCCGGTAATACACGGTGTCGCCATTGGGATCGGTTGCTTCCACATCATAGTTGTACAGCATGCCGACCGTTGCCCGCGTCACAGCCATGGAAGTAATCTTCGGGGCGCTGTTGGAGGGTCGGGAAACAACGGAAATCCTGAAGCTCTGGCTTGCTGAAAGTCCGGAGGGATCCGTCACTTTCACCGTTACTGAATAGGTGCCGGTATCTTTCGGACTCCAGTAGATGAGACCGGTCGTTCCGTTGATGGTCATGCCCGACGGGCGGGTGGTCAATGAATAGGTAACCGCATCGCCATCGGGATCGGATGCCACCACTTGATAGTAGTAGTACCCGTCCTTGTACGCAGTGGTTACTGCTTGCGAGGTTATTACGGGAGCCTGGTTGGTATTGGCGGCAACAACCGTAAGGATTACGCTTGCCGTCGCATTGTTGTAATTGTCAGTATCGGCAGGGATGAAATCAGCGGACAGTGCCTGGCTTCCCTCAACATTCATGACGGTGCCGGCCGCAGGAGTATAGCCGAAGGTACCGGCAACGTTGGCAGCGGCATTAAGCTGGGTCGAGGAAAGAGCCGTTCCGACGGCAACCGGGGCCGGCGTCGCCCAAACAATGGTCGGCGTCGCTTTGCCGATGGTCATCGTGCCGGTTGCGCTGCCTGTGTAGTTGGCATCGTTTACCGTGGCAACGACGGTGTAACTTCCTGCGGCGGCCGGTGCGGCGTTGCTGCCGTTGTAGGTGAAGCCGACTGCAAGCCCTGCCGGGGAGGTTGTAGCGGTGGCGCTCTTCGCAGTGCCGCTGTAAATCTGGCTCAGGCCGCCCAAAGTAACGGAAGAGGTCGCCTTGTTCACCGTCAGCAGAACTGAAGCGGTTGACGAATTGTAGAGTGTTGTGTCAGCCGGGGTAAAGGTAACGTTAAGGGTCTGCTGCCCGGCGTTAAGGACGGTGCCGGCAGCAGGGGTATATGTGAAGCTGCCTGCCACGTCCGCTTTGGCGTTTTGTTGAATTGCGGAAAGGACCGTGCCGTAAGTAATCGCCGCCGGCGTTTCCCAGGTGATGACCGGCGTAGTTTTAGCAACGGCAGTAACAGTCAAGCTGACGCTCGCTGTGGCTGTCTCATAGTTAGCCGCGTCGGTCGGGGTAAAAGCTGCGGTAAGTGTCTGGTTCCCCGCTACATTCAG
The DNA here is from genome assembly GCF_017338855.1 of Geobacter benzoatilyticus. Taxonomy (NCBI): domain Bacteria; kingdom Pseudomonadati; phylum Thermodesulfobacteriota; class Desulfuromonadia; order Geobacterales; family Geobacteraceae; genus Geobacter; species Geobacter benzoatilyticus. The sequence goes on along the minus strand of NZ_CP071382.1, from coordinate 2,285,134 downwards.
AACGGTTCCTGATGCAGGGGTGTAGGCGAAGGTGCCGTCAATATTGGCCGTGGCGTTCAGTTGGGTGCTGCTCAGTGCCGTGCCCTCATACACTGCGGACGGCGCCGCCCAGGTGATGACAGGGGTCGCCTTGGTAATCACAAGGGTTCCCGTGGCGCTGCCGCTGTAGTTGGAATCGGTTACGGTGGCTACGACGGCGTAGCTCCCGGCCGTGCTCGGAGCGGTGGCGCTGCCATCATAGGTGATGGCGACAGTCTTGCCGGATGGGTTGGTGGTGGCGGTGACGGCCTTGGCGCTGCCGTCATAGGTGGCAGTCAGACCGACCAGGCTTACCGTGACTGTAGCAGGGTTAACCGTTATGCTGACGGTCTTGGTGGCCGTGGTGTAGGTCGCGGTGTCATTGGGGGTAAACGTAACGCTTAGCGTCTGTGTACCGGCGTCAAGGACGGTACCCAAGGCCGGGCTGTAGGTGAAGGTACCGGCGACGTCCGCTTTGGCGTTCAGTTGCGTGGCGGAAAGCGCGGTGCCGTAGGTGATCGCCGCAGGGTTGCTCCAGGTGATGACCGGTACCTGCTTATCGGTGATCGAGAGGCTCACGCTGGCCGTGGCGTTATTGTAGTTGGCGCTATCGGCCGGGGTAAAGACGGCGGCGAGTGTCTGGGTTCCCGCAATGTCCAGGACGGTCCCGGCGGCGGGGGTGTAGGCAAAGGTGCCATCCACGTTGGCCGTGGCATTCAGTTGGGTCGTGCTCAGTGCCGTACCCACATACACTGCGGTCGGCGTTGCCCAGGTGATGACGGGGGTCGACTTGTTGACCGTAAGGGTAACGGTCTTGGTGACCGTGGCATAGGTCGTGGTGTCGGTCGGCGTGAAGGTGACACTCAGGTTCTGCGTGCCGGCGTTGAGGACGGTGCCGACGGCTGGGCTGTAGGTGAAGTTACCGGCTACGTCCGCTTTGGCGTCGAGTTGCGTGGCGGAAAGCGCGGTGCCGTAGGTAATCGCCGCAGGGTTACTCCAGGTGATGACCGGCACCTGCTTGGCGCTCACCGTCAGGCTCACGCTGGCAGTGGCGGTGTTGTAGTTGGTACCGTCAGTCGGAGCGAAGGAGGCGGACAGCGTCTGGGTGCCGGCGGTGTTCATTACCGTCCCGGCGGCAGGGGTGTAGGTGAAGGTACCGTTCACGTCAGCGGTAGCATTCAGTTGGGTGTTGCCCAAAGCCGTGCCCACATACACTGCGGACGGCGCCGCCCAGGTGATGACGGGGGTCGCCTTGGCAATCACAAGGGTCCCGGTCGCGCTGCCTGTGTAGTTGGGATCGTTAATTGTGGCCGTTACGCCATAGCTGCCAGCTGTGGTCGGCGCAGTCACCGCGGCCTTACCGCTGGTGTAGGCTATGGTAACAGCAAGACCACCCGGAGTGGTGGTGGCGGCAGCTGCTTTAGCAGTGCCGTCATAGATGGCGCTCAGGCCGGAAAGAGTGACGGTGGCAGCAGCCTTGTTCACCGTGAGGGTCACACTCTTGGTGGCAGTGGTGTAGGTCGTGGTGTCATTGGGGGTAAACGTGACGTTCAGCGTCTGTGTACCGGCGTCAAGGACGGTACCCAAGGCTGGGCTGTAGGTGAAGGTACCGGCTACGTCAGCTTTGGCGTTCAGTTGCATGGCGGAAAGCGCGGTGCCGTAGGTGATCGCCGCAGGGTTGCTCCAGGTGATGACCGGTACCTGCTTATCGGTTACCATCAAGCTCACGGTGGCCGATGCATTGTTGTAGTTGGCGGTGTCGGCCGGAGTGAAGACGGCGGCAAGTGTCTGGGTCCCGGCGGTGTTCAGGACGGTCCCGGCGGCGGGGGTGTAGGCAAAGGTGCCGTTCACGTTGGCGGTGGCATTAAGTTGGGTGCTGCTCAGTGCCGTGCCCACATACACTGCGGTCGGTGTTGCCCAGGTGATGGCCGGGGTTGCCTTGGCGATTACCAGGGTTCCCGTGGCGCTGCCGCTGTAGTTGGGATCGGTTACGGTGGCTACGACGGCATAGCTCCCGGCCGCGCTCGGTGCGGTGGCGCTGCCCCCATAGGTAATGGCGACGCTCTTGCCGACAGGGTTCGTGGTGGCGGTGACGGCCTTGGCGCTGCCGTCATAGGTAACGCTCAGCCCGGAAAGGCTTACCGTGGCAGTGGCAGGGTTAACCGTTATGCTGACGCTCTTTGTGGCGGTAGTGTAAGTTGTGCCATCGGTCGGAGTGAATACTACCGACAGGGTCTGCGTTCCGGCATTGAGAACGGTACCGGCGGCGGGAGTATACGTGAAAGTACCGGCCGTGTTTGCCGTTGCCTTAAGTTGCGTGGCGGAAAGCGCGGTGCCGTAGGTGATCGCCGCAGGATTGCTCCAGGTAATCACGGGGACCTGCTTGGCGACTACGCTGAGGCTCACGGTGACCGATGCGTTGTTGTAGTTAGCGGTATCGGCAGGGGTGAATGCGGCGGACAGCGTCTGGGCCCCGGCGGTGTTCATTACCGTCCCGGCGGCGGGGGTGTAGGTGAACGTACCGTTCACGTTGGCGGTGGCATTAAGTTGGGTGTTGCTCAGTGCCGTGCCCACATACACTGCGGTCGGTGTTGCCCAGGTGATGGCCGGTGTCGCCTTGGCGATTACCAGGGTTCCCGTGGCGCTGCCGCTGTAGTTGGGATCGGTTACGGTGGCTACGACGGCATAGCTCCCGGCCGCGCTCGGTGCGGTGGCGCTGCCCCCGTAGGTGATGGCGACGCTCTTGCCGACAGGGTTCGTGGTGGCGGTGACGGCCTTGGCGCTGCCGTCATAGGTGGCGGTCAGGCCGGAAAGAGTGACGGTGGCCGCTGCCTTGTTCACCGTGAGGGTTACACTTTTGGTGGCAGTGGTGTAAGTATTACCATCGGTAGGAGTAAATACTACCGACAGGGTCTGCGTTCCGGCATTGAGAACGGTACCCACAGCGGGAGTGTACGTGAAGGTACCGGCCGTGTTTGCCGTTGCACTGAGCTGGGTAGCGGAAAGCGCAGTGCCATAGGTGATCGCCGCAGGATTGCTCCATGTAATCACGGGTACCTGCTTGGCGACTACGCTGAGGCTTACGCTGGCGGTGGCGGTGTTGTAGTTGGTGCTGTCGGTCGGGGCAAAGGAGGCGGACAGCATCTGGGTCCCGACGGTGTTCATTACCGTGCCGACGGCGGGGGTGTAGGTGAAGGTGCCGTTCACGTTGGCCGTGGCGTTCAGTTGGGTATTGCTCAGGGCCGTGCCCACATACACTGCAGTCGGCGTTGCCCAGGTGATAGCCGGAGTTGCCTTGGCGATTACCAGGGTTCCCGTGGCGCTGCCCGTGTAGTTGGCATCGGTTACGGTGGCTACTACGGCATAGCTTCCCGCGGCGCTCGGGGCGGTGGCGCTGCCATTATAGGTTACGCCGTAACCTAACCCGACAGGGCTGGTTGTGGCGGTAACCGTCTTGGAAGTGCCGGTATATGTCTGATTGAGCCCAGACAGAACAAGGTAAGCCGTGGCTTTGTTCACCGTTATGGCAATGCTCTTGGTAACCGTATTGTACGTAGCCGTATCGTTTGGGGTAAAGGTGACGTTCAAAGTCTGCGTACCGGCGTTAAGGACCGTGCCGGCGGCAGGGGTGTAGGTGAACGTACCGGCCGTATTTGCCGTTGCGCTAAGCTGGGTAGCGGAGAGCGCAGTGCCGTAGGTAATCGCCGCAGGGGTGCTCCAGGTGATGACCGGAGTGGTCTTATCCTTGACAACCCAGGTAAAACTAACCGCAACAGGTGCAAAGCCGTCAGTAACAGTTACCGTCACCAGGTAGTTCCCCGGAATGCTGGACAAGAGAGTCCCGCTGATAAGACCTGTCGCTGAATTAATGGAAAGGCCCGCAGGGAGGCCGGTGGCACTGTAAGTAAGCGGATTGGAATCAGCATCGGTTGCCTGAATCTGAAGGCTTGCCGCGCTTCCAACAATAGTTGTCTGATCAGCCGGCTTGGTTACAACGGGCGGTGTGTTGGCACCCTCCGCAGTGACGGTAATGGAAAAGTACTGATAGGTTTTGGCAAGCTTCGCATCCGCAACGCTTATAGCAATATTGTATGTGCCGAGCTGCGTTGCAGTGGGTGTCCAGCTTATGACATTGCCGGTAAGGGTCAGCCCCTGGGGCAATGAAGAAGATTCCAGGTAGTAATACAGAGCATCGCCGTCGGGATCACTTGCCACAATAGTATAAGTATAAGGCTGCCCGGCAATGGCATAGGCCGGAGCCACTGAAGTAATCACCGGTGGCCTGTTCAGCTTGATAACGTTTACCGTGTAAGTCTGGGTCGCTTTGAGGGAACCATTGTCGGCAACCATGACACTCACCTGGTGAGCGCCCTCTTGAGCAAGGGTCGGAGTCCAGCTGATTACCCCAGTTGAAGAATTGATCGTCATCCCGGTTGGTGCAGAGGCAAGGGAATATGAAAAAGTGGTCCCGGCATCAACATCGCTTGCCTTAACCTGATATGTATAGGGGGTTTCGGTATAGGCGCTGGTGACAGCTGCAGAGACAATTGAAGGCGGATGGTTGCTCAATACCGCAAGGTCTGTAACTCGAGTCGGGAAAGCTTCATCACTCACCAGAAGCGCTTCGTTGGTGATGTCTTTTACCGAATTGACCGTGACGGAGGTCTGTACCGACTGGGTATTCGCCAGAGGTGCAATGTTTGCCAGACTCCAGGTAACGGTGTTGGTGACCGGGTCATGGACCCCACCCGTGGACGCGCTCGTAAACACCGTATCCTTCGGAAGATAATCAATTATCTTCACATTGGTCAGGGTTGTACCATACAGACTTTTGAGGTTGTCATAGCTGATGGTGTAATCGGCACTGCCCTGATAATTTACAGTTGTACCGGCGTGGGTCTTTGTGGCCGAAAGGGGCAGGTTGGGATAGACCTTGTCGGTGATGTCGATGGTTTTAGATCCGCCGACTGGGATTGCCAGATCCCACTGGTTGGCGAACTGCAGGTCGTCGGCTTCAGCATCAGTGGTATAGGTGGTCTGGGGAGATGGGAAGTCCGATGGCGCATCATCCTTCAACTCGGCGTAGAGGTATATCTGGTTATTGTCGAAGTCGAAACTTGTGGGGGACGGAGTCGCTTCATGCACAAGGGTTATCCCCTCGTCCGCATATGTCTGGGGGCCGGTCTGGTAAATGCGGGTGCCGACCACCTCCACCTTGTCAGCCTGCGTGGCCAACTGGGTAATCTCATAGTCACTGTATTCAAAAAGGTGATAATCAAGAGGCTGAGCGGAGATATTGGTTATGGTCACCGTCTTTTTGAGGTCGGCCCGATACAAGCCAGATTCATAAGGAGTCAACTGGTACTGGACCTTAACTGTGAACTCTCCCGCCTTGGTATAGGTTAGAGAGACGCTTGTGGCAGTGGATACCACGCTAGTAGGAGCGCCCAATGTCTCAAGGGACGCCTCGCCGCCAGTGGCGCCGACCCGATACCAGAACCATTGCTGATACATGAGCTCCGTACCGTCCACCTTGAATGAGTACAAACCAGTGAATGCGGTTGCATCATCCACGGTTGCCGAGGTGTTCCGGTTCAGTGCCCGGTCATTGAGCGTGTAGACGGTCGCTTCGCTGGAAGCGACCCACAGGAACAATACCACCAGCACCTGCATAATCACCGACAATGCTTTGCCTGAATTTCTCATCCTTTCGACTCCTAACCTGCTGATGTTCATAGAGCTTGGCAACAAAGAGGCTTCACTCATTACACGGCACACAAACGATTTCCGTCTCACATCAGTTGATGTGCGACTCGATCTGTGCCTTCTTCTTCAACTCCGCAAGGATCTCATCAATCTTTTTCCGTTTGTAAGCATTGATGAGATATTTCGATATCGTATCCTTTACTTCTGCGAGTTCTGGAACGCGAGCCGGCTGTTTTTCATAAACTCTTATGATATGGAAACCATGTTGAGTCCGGACAGGCTCACTTGTCTCCCCAGGCTTAAGCGCAAAAGCAACCGTGTTAAAATCCTTCGGCATGAAACCCGGCTGGATGTAGCCAAGGTCGCCGCCGTTTGCCGCAGTGGCGCAAATCGAGTTTTTCTTCGCCAACTCGGCAAAATCGCCCCCATTTTTCAGCTCATTGCTGATTTGCAGGGCCTTCGTCCGGGCTTTTTCAACCTCATCGCCATTGGCATTCCTCGATAGCCCTATGAGGATATGACTCGCCTTCACCTTCTCCGGCTCGGTAAAACTTTTTTTATTCTTCTCGTAGAATTCTTGCACATCATTTTCAGGCACCTGAAGGCCGGCGACGCCTCTTTTGTCGAGATATTCCTCAACGAGGGCATCATTTCTCAGGCTTTCCAGATGCTGTGGGCTCAAGGAGGCAGGATTGACCTTTTCAGCAGTGGTCGCGTTTTGAAACCGCGCCTGTGTAATCGTTTTCATCCGAAGTTCAACCTTTTCTACAAATTCTTTTTCATGGATCCCCGCTGCCGCCTGCACGAGGAGTTCCTTATCAATCAGGCCATCAAGCTCCTGACGCAGGATCTTAGTCTCAAAATCCGGCGTGAACGCCCTGTATCCGGATTTCCTGTAGCGGGCTTTGGCCATCTCCACCATGGGAACCAGTTCATCGAGGTAAATGTCCGTTCCATTGACCTTGGCGACAACGGTTTTACCTGCCTTCTCAGGACCGGACTCAGCCGTAACAATCCCGATCATAAGGGAAACGGCCATAATTACGGTCATTACCCCCAGGGCATTTTTCACCAGAGCATTCATTCTCGGCACCTTGCAGAAGTGAATCATCAGGAGTTACGGGAAACCGTGATATCGGCAAACGCCCCCGGTTTTCCGTAAGGTGTCACGGTAATTGAGGTTGCCGCATCGGTGGCATAGTCCAACTCGATCACCTGTGGCGTTCTGCTGTGAAACAGAAACGATTCTAAAGGTTCTTCAGGGCGAATACCATCGGCCGACTTGATGCTGATTCTTTTCAGGCCCGCGTTGGTCACATTGATCGTGTATGTCCCTTGTTCGAGGGGAATAACAACCGCGTCGCCCCTTAACTTCCCTCCGGTTCGGATAACCCTGACGCGCCTTGCCGCATCGGCCACCGTAAGGGAGTATGTCTGCTCGGCAAAGAGGCCGCTGCCGTCGGCAGCACGGATGGTTACGGTATAGCTCCCGGCCTGTTTGTACGTCGGAGTCCAGCTCACTATCCCTTTGGCTGCATCAATAACCATACCCGCAGGGGCAGCCGCAAGGCTGTAGGTAATGCTGTCGCCATCGGCATCAGTGGCAAGCGCAGCGTAGGTGTAAGCTGTGCCTTCCTTGGCAGTGGTTACCGGAGTACTTGTAAAAACCGGCGGAGTGGAGTCCGATGGAACAGAAACCCCGACTGCGCGCGCGGCATCAACCAATCCGTAACCGAAGTAAACATCCAGGCCGGTATCGCCCAGGTCCCTGGCCGTTGCGGCAAGCCTCTGACGAACCTCATCGGCGACACTGCCATTGCCATTGTCATCCGTTATCCCTGACGACAGGAGAAGAGCCGCGACTCCGGCAACATGGGGAGCAGCCTGGGACGTGCCTGTCAGGTACCCATAACCGCCACCGGGCACGGTAGATTTAATGCTGACGCCAGGAGCGGCAAGCTCCATTTCCGGACCGTAATTATACAAGGGCCGGGTGTCGTCAGGGCGTGTTGCCGTCACCGCAATCACCGAATCAAATGCAGCGGGATATTCGATATACGAATTATTGTAATTGCCCGCAGCCGCCACGAGAATAATCCCGGCCTGGGCCGCCTTGTCACAGGCATCCTTAAGCGCCTGGGAGAAGAGCGAAGATCCGATACTCATGCTGATAATCTGCACTTTATTGTTTATCGCCCATTCAATGCCCGCAATGACATCGCTCACATCCCCCGCCAGCCCGGCATTGAGCACCTTGAGAGCATAGAGAGAGACGCCGGGGGCCACGCCGACGACACCGGTGCCATTGTCCAGGGCACCAACAATGCCGGCCACGTGAGTCCCATGTCCGGTGGGAATATAAGCATTCATCGAGTCATCGAATGGATCGTCGTTGTCATATACAAAGTTGTAACCACCCATGTAATTGGCTGCCAGATCAGGATGGTTGTAGTCGATGCCGGTATCGAGGATAGCCACTTTTATCCCGGAACCCTTGATGCCCGCCTGGACAACTGCATCAGCACCTATATGCGAGACTCCCCAGGAATCCAGGTACTCCTGAGAGGTGGTACCCAAAGCCTGCATCGGTTCAACAGCCCTGACGACGACATCTTCCTCCACATACGCAACAGAGGGGTCGTCCTTCAGGCGCTTGATTTCATTTTCAGGCAACTGGGCGGCAATCACATTCACGAATTTGTGCGAACGCTTGATGCGGCCACCTGCCCGGTGAATTTTTTCCTGTTTCTCTTGAGTGGTCAGATTAAGCTGTTCGCGGAAACCGACCAGCATCTTTCTATCTGCGGCCTTGGCCGGTAATACCGTGGCAAGAAGCAGAAGTATCATTAAGGAAATGATGCGCGGATTTTCCATGATCACCCTTTTCCGTTTCATGTTCCGTTTCATATTCTATTAAAGCTGAGGCGGCCGGAGGTAATTCGGAGAAAAATCTGGATTGAACCGTGGGGAGCATCTCTGATGCTCCCCACGGCGTCAGCCTGATTCAGGCAATTTCCTTCTGATTACCGGGTCTTCTTGGTAACAGCAGCAATGGTACCGGAAACCGGCCCATAAAGGGTCTTCACGACAACCTGGGCGCCAGCTTTGAAGCTCTTGCTTGAAGCAACGATCTTAGTGTTGCTCCAGGAAAGGATTTTGGCAGCTTCATCGCCAACAAAGACTCCCAGGCCGGAGTTGTAATCGGCAGGAGGAACAGCACCGAAGTTCTGGCCGGTGATGGTCAGAGTGGTCTTGCTGAGGACAGCAGACTTGCACACCACGTCAGGAACGACGGTCAGTTTTGCCAGGTTGCTCTGGACGCCTTCTTTGGCCACTTTCACGTCATAGACGCCTTCGAGGAGAGCAGGCACAAGCACCTTGATCTCGCTCTCGGTAACCGAGAAGGGCTGGAGGGTAATGGTGTTGGAACCATCGGAAATGGTTACGGTCGGGTTATACACCGTAGAGCCATCGCCACCGATGTTAGTGAAAGCATTACCGTTCAGGGTAAGAGTGGTCTCCTGGCCAACATGGGCCGTAAGGACGTTCTGACCGCTGATGAACGGAACAGTGGCAGCAGTAAACGGTGCAGAGTTGCCATACCAGGACCAGTGGCAGCCGTTGCAATCCCAGTTGTTGCCGATGTGGCCATAACCGAGATCTTCCGAACCGGGGACAATCGTACCGAGGTTGGCGGCAGCCGGAGTGTCGGCCTGGATGTTGTGGAGCGACTTCACGCCGTGGCAGGCCTCGCACTGACGAATAGTGATCGAGGAAGTCACAGAGTGGCACCAGGTGCAGTCACCCTGGCCAGGTTGACCAATGCCGGTTCCGTGGTGGGTATCGGCGTTGCTGAAGATCGGCTTCGGCGTTGCAGTGGCATCGGCCTGGTGGCAAGCTTCACAACCCTGGACAACAGCAGTTTCGTTGGTACCGGGAACTGCAACTGTCCTTCCGTCCGGCAGCGGGGTCACGGACGAAATGCCATAGGTGGGGATGTAGTGGCCGTCGAGAGGGTTATCAATAAGGCTGCCGTGGCACTTCTGGCAGTCTCTCTGAAGAGCAGCCGTCGTAACGTGGTGCGGCGAAGAGGTGTGGCACTTGAGGCAATCGCGGAAATCGTCAAACACGAATCCGCCGGTGCCATCGGAAACCAGCACGTGGCAACCGGTAGTAAGGGTTGCGGGATCACTGGCATTACGGATACAGCTTGCTGCGGGAGTTACGGTATTGATCAGCGCGTGGTGCATTTCGGCAAGCTGGGTATCGGTACCCGTATGGCACTGCTTACATTCAGTCATGGTCAGATTGCCGAATTTAGTATCGGCGATCCCCAGGGTCTGGTTTACCGGCGGAGGAGGAACGTTTGCCCAGTTAACGGCGGTAACGCCAAGGACAAGTCCAGCTACGAGCGACATGCTCAACAAAACCTTCTTTTTCATATCCTTTCTGCTCCTTTCGCATAAATAACTTTCATCTTCCGACTACTGCTGCATGGGAATTCCCTGGTTTCTAATCACCTCCTTCATTGTTAGATTGGTAACCCCTTGCGTACAGACCGCACATCGCATTTCATAAAATTCTCGGGAACATTCCCGCCTGCTAAAAGGAAAAACCACAGAGAACCAGACTATACCGGCTCTCATGGCCTCCACCAATTGCTCCCTACCCGGCAAATCTTCCAGGAATAATCAAACGGAATCCGGCATCACAACGGCTATACCACGCTAAACATTAAAACCGGCCAACCGCAAACAACAACATTTCAACAAGTTAGAAGATATGCAAAGCAATTGTGAGCAGCATTTTAACGTTACGAACCAAATTAGCAATGAAAAACTACGGAATGCAAAGTTAATATTTTGACACTTCAACATCGACCATCAATCTAAAGGCCCGGAATCGTAGAATTTTTTACGGCACACCCCTGAAACCATCCTCGGCTGCCACGTAATTTTACTCATCATGCCGTCAAATAACCGAACACCCAGTGAAATAACCTACTATCATTCCTCCGTATCCGAAAAAAAAGTGGCCGGTTCCATCAAAAGACCCCTGTATTTCAAGACACATCCGGAAATGTCCCAGCCGGCGCCACAATTAATGACTGTTAAGATGATGTATAAGTTGCAACCTTCGGTCCCAAAAAAGACCCTCCGGATAACCCCGGCAAAAACTGCTGCCCGGCTATTCTAAAGGCCCGATTGGACAGCTTGCAGCATGGGTGGTAAAGTGCGGCGAATTAAAGGGATTGGGATTTAAGGGGGCATGAACCGCCCCCGGGAAGAATACCGGGAGAAGAGCGCTAGAACATAAATCTCCGCATGCTGATGTTTAGCAGTATCCCCACTCCTATCATGGAGGTAACCATGGAAGTGCCCCCGTAGGAAAATAGCGGGAGGGGAACGCCGACAACGGGGAAAACCCCAATCACCATGCCGATATTTATGATTGTATGCCAGAAAAGCATGGCCGTTACCCCGACAGCCATAAGACTGCCGAAGCGGTCGTTACACCTGCCGGCAATATGCAGCCCCCAGAAAATAAGGAAAAGATATAGGAGCAGCAGTATCAAGCACCCAAGGAATCCCCACTCTTCAGCAAAAACTGAAAATGCAAAATCAGTATGCTGCTCAGGAAGAAAGCGGAGCTGAGTCTGGGTGCCCAAGGTGAACCCTTTGCCTAATAGCCCCCCGGAACCGACTGCTATCTTGCTCTGAATGATGTGATAGCCCGTTCCAAGAGGGTCGCGCTCCGGATTGATGAAGTTAAGTACCCTGTTTTTCTGATAATCACGCAAAAAGTAGTGCCAACCCAGGTATATCGCAGGAATGGTCGCCAACAGGCAGGTCACGAGCGCCGACAGACGCACGCCCACATAGGCAATCATGGAGCAGGCGATGAGAATGACAACGATTGCAGTTCCCAGGTCCGGCTGCTTCATAATAAGAATTGCAGGCCCCCCTATAAAGAGGAGCGGATATATGAGGTCCCTCAGGGTAAAGCCGTCAACGGCCGGATATTTGGAAAGAAACCGTGCCAGGGTCATAATCATGACCACCTTCATCGGTTCGGAAGGCTGGATACTGAAAAAACCGAGATTAAGCCAGCGGGTGGCCCCCATGGACGTTTTCCCCATCAGGAGGACAACCACCAGCACAACACAAAGAATCCCATAGAACCAGTAAGCTACATCCTCCAGCAAATGGTAATCGAGACTACAGGCCAGAAGCACCAGGATAAGGCCGGCAACTATCCAGTAGAACTGCTTGATGTAATAGGGTGCCCCCGCAATGTTGTATGAAGCGGATGCACTGTAGATATTGATTACCCCGATAGCGCTTATGAGGAACACAAGAACCAGGAGCGTCCAGTCGAAGTTTGTAAAAAGCCGGCGATCGATCATTGTTCTTCCTGTCCCGGTTGTGCATCGTCCGGCCCCGATGCCGGAGATTCCACACCGGCCGGCTCTTCCAATGCCTGTTTGGGGCCTGTCTTTGCGGGGTTTCTGACAATACCCTTCCCCTCGAAATAGGCGCGGAGAATGCTCCCCGCTATGGGCGCAGCAGCGGAACCGCCGTGTTCACCATGCTCGATCACGACCGCCACGGCAACCTCGGGCTTTTCGTAGGGAGCAAAGGCGACAAATAATGCATGGTCCCGGTACTGATAAGGGATTCCACCTTTCCTGTCGCGGAGTTTCACCACCTGCGATGTACCGGTCTTGCCCGCCACGCGCACATTATAAACCCGCGCCTGGCCGCCGGTCCCCCCCGCGTCGTTTACCACGGCGGAAAGCCCCTCCTTAACCAGCCTGAAACTCCGGGAACTGATTCCTGAACGGTTGAGTATCTCCGGCTTGAACTCCTTGAGAACCCGGCCATCCCGGTCGATTATGCGTTTGACGAGATGGGGCCGGTACACCGTCCCGTCGGTGGCAACGGAAGCGATCATGGAAGCCAGCTGAATGGGGGTCATGAGAACGTATCCCTGGCCAATGGATGCCGGCAGGGTGTCTCCGGGCAGCCATTTTTTCTTGTGCCGCTTCTGCTTCCACTCCGAAGTGGGAATGAGCCCACCCTTTTCATTATCGAGGCCGACCCCCATGGGCGCCCCCAGGGACAACGCCCTCGAATAGGCAGCAATCTTGTCGATTCCGAGCTTTTCGCCCAACTGGTAAAAATAAACGTCGCACGACTCCTTCAGTGCGCGCTTAAGATTCACCGTACCGTGCCCCTTCCGGTCCCAGCAGCCGAACTTGCTCCCCCCGAGGGTATAGGAGCCTTTGCAGACAACCGAGCTATGCTCGTTGATAATCCCTTCTTCGAGCCCCGCCAGAGCAGTTATGATTTTGAAGGTGGAACCTGGCGGATACTGCCCCTTGAGAGCTTTGTTCTCCAGGGGATGGCGTTTGTCCTCCAGGTATTCCGCCCATTTCTCGGGAGGCATCCGCCCGGCAAAGAGCGCGGGATCGAAATCGGGATTACTGGCGAACGCCAGGATCTCGCCGGTGTTCACGTCAAGAACCACGGCCGCACCGGCTTGCTCGCCGAAGCTCTGTTCTGCCCTCTTCTGGAGTTCGCCATCGATGGTCAGAACAAGGCTCGAACCGACTACGGGCGGATTTTCCGAAATTGTTCTCAGAATCCGGCCACGGGCATCCACTTCAATCTGCCTTCCGCCATCCTTGCCATGGAGCAACTCTTCCCAACTTTTCTCGATGCCGCTTTTACCGATATAATCGCCGGAATTATAACCGGCGTACCCCGCAGATTTCAGTTCCTCATCGGAGATTTCCCCAATGTAGCCCAGCAGATGGGAAGCGAGCTCTCCCACCTCGTACTGCCGAACCGGCTTCACCTCAATCTCGATTCCGGGGAGCCAGAGCCTCTTCTCCTCCAGGAGTTCAAGCTGGTCGCGGGTAATCCCGGACGCAAGGACAATTGGATAGTAACGGGCGCGCCCCTTCCCCTTCTCCCATTTTTCCAGCAACTCGGCGCGGTCGATTCCGAGATACGCAGACAACTGGTTCAACAGCGCATCCCTATCCCTCACCTCCTGGGGAATGACGGCAACGCTGAAGGAAGGGCGGTTGCTTACCAGAACAGCACCGTTGCGGTCGAAGATGGTTCCTCGGGAAGCCGCTACCGGAACCAGACGCAGACGATTGCTTTCCGACTTGTTCTGGAAGTCCTCCGCTTTAACGATCTGGAGATACCACAACCGTGTCAGGAGCAGAAAAAAAAGCGCCGCCACAAAACATGACAGGATAATGACCTGCCGTTGTTTGCGAGGCTCGTGGGTTTGCCTGATCAGGATCTTGTCGCTCATCGCGTCTCACCGATACGCGCCAAAGGCGAGAAGGTAAAGATGACCGAAGCAACGAGGGCATTCACAAGCGCCTGGGGAATCAGGCTTTCAAGGAGAGGGGCGTAAATGCCTTGGGCCGCGGAAAAAAGAAACAGCAGTAGCAGATTGAGAAAACCGTTAACGATGGTTGTGGAAAAGACGCCGAGAATCATTAACGAACGGCGGTCCGTGAAGAGACGGTCTGCCACCATGGTGAGCCCGAGGAAAATGATTAAATAGGAAAAACCGTTCAATCCGAGATAGAGGCCGCTGAAGCTGTCCTGCACAAGACCGAGGGCATAGGCAAGCGTTCCCCAGGCGGCTCCCTCCCGCAACCCCATATATACCACGAAAATAATGAGAAAATTCGGCTTGAACGGATCGGCAATATAGGCCGGGAAAAGGGTCACCTGAAGAACAAGCGCCGCGAAAACGAGAATGGCATACCAAAGAAACTTGATCATGGCGCCTTCTGCAACATGACGAGAACTTCCTCAAGCTTAGCCATATTCACTGCCGGCCGGATGGTGATGGTCTGGAAGATGCCGTACTCCCCCTTCCTCACCATGGTCACCTCGCCGATGACAAGTCCCTTGGGGAAGATGCCGCCGATGCCGGAGGTAACCACCACGTCACCGACCTTCACATCCTCCTCCCGGAGCGAGAATTCAAGTGAGCAGAGCCCGCCCCCCTTCCCTTTCACCACCCCGCGAGCCCGTGAACGCTGCACCACGGAAGCAATGCCGCTGGCATTATCGGTAAGCAGCAGCACGCGGGAGCTTCCGGCCGCCACCTTTACCACCTGGCCGACAACCCCGTTGGCCGCCATCACCGGCATTCCCTCCTGGAGACCATCCACGGCACCCCGGTTTATGACCAGGGTCTTGAACCAGGGAGAACTGTCTTCGCCGATAACCGTGGCTGCGACAGAAGGAGCGCGCTGGATTGCCTTCAGTTCGAGGAGTTGCCTCAGGCGCTGATTCTCGTGCAGCGCTTCGCCGTTCTCTATCAGACGGGAGTTGAGGACTTTCACCGCATCGCGCAGTTGCTTGTTCTCCTCCCGCACATTGACCAAATCAATGTAATCGTTCCACACATTGGAGAAAAACCCGCCGACTCCGGCTCCAACGTTATAAACCGGGGAGAAAACGTCAAGAACCATTATTTCGAAACCGCTTGCGTTCTCCTTATCCCTCAGGCTGAGAGAATAGAAGGCAAGGGCCGCCAACAAAGCCGCGCCGGTTAGCAGATAGAACCGATATTTCCTGATAAGTTCAAGCATGGGGTGATATTCTGGCCGTGTAAACCGCACACGGAACGTTCGGCCGGCATGGATAATTCAATGGTTCATCGGTGTCCGGGCAATCAGGACGACGGCGCCGGAACCACGGCATCAGTCAAGAGCAAAGGGCGACCCTTCAACCTCTTCGTGCCGAATCTCATCCACCGGGCACTTTTTCCCTTCTCCGGCATAGAGGCGGTTCGGTGCATTGAACACAATCCCATTCTCGCCACCGATATTCTTATAGGCATGAACTACGCCCGGCGGCACAATCACGGCCAGCGGCGAATCGATGCCGGCATACATGACCTGCTTCGTACCGAAGGTGGGAGAGTCCGGCCGGCTGTCCCAGAGATACACTTTGAAATTTGACGGGCCGATAAAGCAGAACCAGTCGGTCTGGTCCACATGCTCATGGGGCCCCCGGGCCACGCCGGGCTGGGTCATGGAGAGATAGGCCATAGCCGGCATGACGGCGGGGTCGGCCTCATCGCTGCGGAACAGTTCCGCGAGCCAGCCCCGCTCATCCAGAAATTTAGTCAGGGGACGTACCACGACATCGTGGATCTTCCCTTTCTTGAACTCAGGAAAGCTTTGCATCATTCCTCCCGCCGCACAGCCCGGTTTCGTTGTAAACCCTGACCAGATATTCCCGGTACGATGATTTTGGAGTAGACTCTATCACCTCTGCCATCTTCCGGCAGTCGATATACCCCATACGCAGGGCAATTTCTTCGAGGCAGGCGATCTTAAGGCCCTGGCGGGCCTCCAGGGTTCCGATAAAGTGAGATGCTTCCAAAAGGCTCTGGTGAGTGCCCGTGTCGAGCCAGGCGATTCCCCGCCCCAACTTCTCCACCATAAGTTCGCCCCTGCGCAGGTACTCCAGGTTCACGTCGGTGATCTCCAGCTCTCCCCGCGGAGAGGGGGTCAGGTTGCGTGCGATCTCAGAAACCTTGCCGTCATAAAGGTAAAGCCCCGGCACGGCGTAGTTGCTCCTGGGCGCTGACGGCTTCTCCTCGATGTCTACGGCCCTGCCGGCAGCATCGAACTCCACGACACCGTAACGCTCGGGGTCGTTGACATAGTAGCCGAAGATGAGCGCCCCGCCGGAAAACTCCCGCACGGCCATGTCCAGCCCCATCTTGCCATAGAATATGTTATCGCCGAGGATGAGACAGACCGGGTCTCCGGCGATGAACTCCTCTCCCACGAGGAATGCCTGGGCGATGCCCTTCGGCTCGGGCTGCACCTTGTACGTGATCCGGATGCCCCAGCGGGAACCGTCCCCCAGGAGCGCCTGGAAGCGGGGGGTATCGAGGGGAGTGGAGATGATGAGGATATCGCTGATCCCGGCCATCATGAGGGTGGCAAGGGGATAGTAGATCATCGGCTTGTCGTAGACCGGCTGCAACTGTTTGCTGGAGACAAGCGTGAGCGGGTAGAGTCGGCTGCCGGCCCCCCCCGCAAGGATGATACCTTTTTTGATGGCCATTTATGACTCCGTAACTTGTTGAATCGAAAAAAAACCTTCTGAAAAGCGCTTATAGCACAGCACCGGGAAAAGCGTCAAACCGTAACTACCGCCCTTGCGCGCGGGCTTTCGCCCGTCAGTCCCGCCGATGAGCGAGAATCGTCCGGGCTGCCGCCGGGAGGTCGTCACAAACCGTTACACCGGGCGGCACGAGGCCGGCCTCGGAGGCACCGTAGCCGGTCCTGACCATGATGGGTCGGCAACCGGCGGCCAGGCCCGCCGCCACGTCCGCCCCCTTATCCCCCACAATCCAGGAACGGGAAAGGTCTATTCCAAGGTCCTCGGCCGCCGCGAGAAGCATGCCGGGGAGCGGCTTGCGGCACGCGCATTCGGTGCGGTACGGACCGATGCCGTGATGGGGGTGGTGTGGGCAGAGGTAGTAAGCGTCGATGGAGGCCCCGACCGTTGCCAGCTCCCGGTCCACAAAGCGGTGGAGCCGATGGACCGCCGCCTCGTCGTAATAGCCGCGAGCCACTCCCGACTGGTTCGTCACCACCACCACCAGGTACCCGGCCTCCTTCAGTATCCGGATCGCCTCCGGAACCCCGGGGATGAATTCGAACTCCTCGGACCGGTGGAGATACTCCTTCTCCACGTTGATGGTGCCGTCCCGGTCGAGGAATACGGCGGCTCTCCCGGCCTTACTCTTCACCGTAGGCATTTAGTATCTTCTCGATTATGTTCGTGGTGGAGCGGCCATCCACGAAGGTCACCAGTTCCACCCTGCCCCCGTAGGATTCCACCACATCCTTCCCGACTACCCCTTCCGGCGTGTAGTCTCCCCCCTTGACAAGCACCGCCGGCCTCAGGGTTTCGATGAGCCGCAGCGGGGTATCCTCGTCAAAAATCACCACATAGTCGATGCAGTCCAGGGCCGCCAGAATGTGCGCCCGCTCGGCCTCGCCGATGAGCGGCCGCTTCTCCCCCTTGAGCCTGCGCACCGAAGCATCGCTGTTGAGCCCCAGAATCAGTATGTCCCCGAAGCTCTTGGCCTTCTGCAGGTACTTCACATGCCCCACGTGGAGGAGGTCAAAACAGCCATTGGTGAAGGCAATCCTCTTGCCCCTCCCCTTTTCAGCCTCGATTATCCCTGCCAGGACGTCCAGGTTCTTGATCTTGGCATCGCTATCGTAATGCTGGAACCCCATGGAGCCAACAATCTCGGCAGGCGACACCGTAGAGGTTCCCACTTTACCGACCGCAATCCCGGCCGCCGCGTTGGCGAGGCGCGCCGCATCGGCGAATTCCGCGCCGCAGGCAAGGGCAAGCCCTAGCACGGCCAAAACAGTGTCGCCGGCACCGGTAACATCAAAGACCTCCCGGGCAAAGGTTGGGATATTGACCACGCCGCCATCCCGCAGGAACAGGGACATCCCCTCCTCGCTCCGCGTGATGACCAGCGCCGTAAGGTCTGCTTCCTCCAGAAGCCGAGCGCCGGCTTTACGGAGGCTCTCCTCGTCGCGAATGGCAAAGCCCGATGCAGTCTCGGCCTCCTTCCGGTTCGGAGTTAGGAGCGTGGCGCCCCGGTACTTGGCGTAGTCGTTCCCCTTGGGGTCCACAACCACCGGGATCTTCCGCTCACGGGCAAAGTCGATTACCGCGGCCAAAAGCGTAGGAGTGAGAACTCCCTTGAGATAATCCGAAATGAGGATGACATTGAACCGTGCCCCCTGCTCCCGGAGGAAACCGATGATTTTCTCCTCGAAACCGGCCCCTATGGGATCACGGGATTCCCTGTCGATACGGACTATCTGCTGGTTGGCCGCCACTACCCGCGTCTTGCGGCTCGTGGTTCGCAGCGGGTCCTCGAAGATCCCCGAAACATCGATACCCTTGCCGGAGAAAGCATGAAGGAGTATCGTCCCGTTGTCGTCCCCACCCACGACGCTGGCCACGCTCACCCGGCACCCAAGAGCCACCAGGTTGTTCGCCACGTTGCCGGCGCCGCCGATGCGGACCTCCTCGCGGGTCACATCCAGAACCTGAACCGGGGCCTCGGGGGAGATTCGCTCGGCCCGCCCCCAGAGGTACTCGTCAAGCATCAGGTCGCCGATCACAAGGGCTTCCACATCACGGGAACGGGCGAAAAGCGACTCGAGTTCTTTGCGTTCCATACGGCCTCTCTTCTATTACGGGCTAATCAGCACGGGATGCCCTGATCGGGCGGACTCCAGGCCGGCCCGGGCGTTTCAGTTCATCCGGTCCATAATCGCTGCGGCAAGGAGCGGGATCATGATCTCGTGATGGCCGGTTACGGTGTAACCCCGCCCCTTCCCGGACGTGGGACGCTTCACCACGTTCTGCAGAGGGCGGTAGTGCTGCTGCATATCGAAGTTGGCGGTTGAGAAATGATCCACGTGGTGTCCCAGGTTCTGGGCAATGGACAGCGCCTTGAGAAAAACTTCTGGGAGCAGCACGGCACTCCCCACATTCAGATACACTCCGCCATCGCCCAGATCGGCCACTTCGGAAGTGAAAAGCCTGAAATCCCTGAAGGTGGCCTCGCCAATCACCGCGCCGTCAGCGGCAGGGTGCTGATGTATGATGTCGGTGCCGATGGCCACATGGACCGTTACCGGGATGTCCCGCTCCACGCACGTGGCCATGAGGCTCCACTCCCTGAAGGGATTTCCATTCTCGATAATGAACCGGCCCACCGACTCGCCGTAACCCATGCCCCTGGCGATCCCCTCCTTCAGGGCGCGGTTGATGTCCCGCCCGGTCTCCTCGGCCATGCCGAAGGTGCCGCAGTGGAGAACCGCCCCCACATCCTCGCTGGTCTCTCCGATGAGTGACAATTCGTAGTCATGGATGGAACCGGCACCGTTCAGGGCCACCGCAGTAATAACATCTTCTTCAATGAGCTTTTTCAAAACCGGCTGGAGACCGCATTTGATCACATGGGCGCCCATGGCGAGAATTACCGGCTTTCCCTTCGAGCGGGCCGCCACAATGGCATCGGCGACTCCGATGAGTGATTCGGCTCCCAGTTGCCGGGGGAGGACATTCAACAGGCCGGCAACGCTCATGCCGGCATTAACCGCACCGGCGAAATCGTTGCGGATACTCACCTTGTTCTTTCGCTCGGCGATGGGATAGGTAGACACTCCGGAGAAATCCATTGGCTGGTATTTCATGAAAACAACCCCTTTTCCACCAGATCGCAGACAATGTGAATAATGGTGATATGCCCCTCCTGGATGCGGGGGGTGTCCGAACTCGGCACAGTGAGGTCGAGATCGACGAGGTCCTTGATAGTTCCCCCATCGCGCCCCAGGAGCCCGACGGTGAGGCAACCCCGGTCGTTGGCGAGCGCAAGCGCTTCGTGCACATTCTTCGACGAACCGCTGGTGGAGAGGCCCACCACCACGTCACCCTCATCGGCCAGGGCCTCCACCTGACGGCGGAAAATGGCGTCGAAACCGTAATCGTTGCCGATGGCGGTAAGAATCGATGTATCGGTGGTCAGGGCCACTGCCGGCAGCCCCCGGCGCTCCATCTTGAAGCGGCCGACAATCTCGGCGGCGAAGTGCTGTGCATCTGCCGCAGAACCTCCGTTGCCCATTACGAGCAGCTTTTTCCCGTCACCGAGGGCTTTGGCCAGCATCCCGGCAAAGGTGGCAATTCCCGGCGCAAGCTCACGCTCCATGGTCTCCATCAACTCCCGGTGCGAACGGAGCTGGGCCTTAATCTCCTCAATCATCGCATTCTCCTGAAACGGCATAGTCACACTTGTCCAATCTATCCGAATCTAAAACAGGTGTCACCAGCTTTCAGCGGTAAAGAGCCTCTCTGCGCTGCCTGACCGCGCCTTCTAGCCAGTTGAAAGGCTTTGCTCCGGACACCCCGGGGATGGACAAGCCGTCAAAACCGGCGATAATCGCCGTATCGCCACGACTTGCCAACAGGTTTCCGGTAATCTTGGAGATCTCGCCCGTCGCGAAAAAGCGGGGGAGAAGCACCATGTCGATATTCCGGTGAAGCGCCGCATATCCGGCTTCCGCAAGGAGCTTATGCACCTTGGGATGGACAATTACGGTAAAGCGGCATCCCATCCTGGCACCATCCCTGATGATGTCGAGTTTTGGAATAACCGACTCCGGCTCGGCATCCTTGGGGAAATAGACGCAGAAGGCATCCTCCCGCCCCCACCTGGTCTCGCAGATTTCGGCACTGCGCCTCTTTCTTTCCTCCCGGCGGGTAACGGATCCGAAGACAACCTCATCGGCATAGGTCACCGGCACACCATCGACGGCAAACGTCAGAAAACCGTTCCTGAAAGCGCGGCGAGAGTAATCCTTGAGGCACCAGAGCCCGCCGTCAAGCTCTTCATCAAAGCCCCCCTGGCGCTCCACAAGCTCTTTTCGGAGAAGAAGGGACGCGAAGGACCCATGGGAGGCTTCGGCGACCGTACCGGAAGTGGCGGCGGACCGCCGTCTCCGTCCCCGGGCACCCTCAAGCTCCAGCCGCGGCACGATGATTCCCGCATCAGAGCGGGAGTTGGCCAGCTCAATCATCGGCTCCAGCCACCCCTCCGCAACGAGGGTCGTGTTCTGGACGACCACCGCATAGGGTGCCTCAACCTGCGAAAGGCCGCGGTTCACCGCCTTGACGAACCCTTGGTTGGCGCTGGTCTTGAGGAAAAGCGCCCGCTCGCAGAGTATCTCGGCAAACTCCTCCAGAAGCCGCTCGGTTTCGCGGTCGCTGCCATTGTCAATAAGGATGAACCTGGCGGAAGGGGTTGCATCAATCAGGGTAACAAGGCAGTTGCGGGTTTCAACCGGCCTGTTCCAGACGGGAATAAGAATGTCGACATCGAAGGGTGTCATGGGAAATAGTCACGCCTGTGGATAGGAGCGTTGAACAACGGGTCGAAAAAACAAGCAAACCGCACGGACAAAGCGCCGGGCGAGGCAGCTTGACCTCGCCGGCACCTCGTCGATGCGGCTTATAACTGGTATGTCCCCCGCACCGGATAGTGCGGCGGACAGGGATACGTCAGGAAGAAACGGCCACCCGCCGGAGCAGGTTCAACTCGTCGAGTACTTTACCCGATCCGAGGACGACACAGGAAAGCGGGTCCTCTGCGGTTACGACCGGCAGGCCGGTCTCCTCGCGAAGGAGGGCGTCCAGGTTGCGCAACAACGCTCCGCCCCCCGCCAGGACGATTCCCTTGTCGACGATATCGGCAGCCAGTTCGGGGGGAGTCCGCTCAAGACAGATCTTAACCGCATCCACGATGGCATTGACCGGCTCGGACAGGGCCTCGCGAATCTCATCGGAATTTATCACCACCGTTTTCGGGATGCCGGAAACCAGGTCGCGTCCCTTCACTTCCATGGGGCGCACATCGCCCAGGGAATAGGCCTCGCCGATCTCGATCTTGATGAGCTCGGCGGTGCGGTCGCCGATGAGGAGGTTATATTTGCGCTTGATGTACTGGACGATGGCCTCGTCCATCTTGTCGCCACCCACCCGTACGCTTTTGGTATAAACGATGCCTGCCAGGGAGATAACCGCCACCTCGGTGGTGCCCCCGCCGATGTCGACGATCATGTTGCCGGAAGCTTCGGTAATCGGCAGCCCGGCTCCGATGGCAGCCGCCATGGGCTCCTCGATGAGGTATACTTCCCGGGCACCGGCCGACTCCGCCGATTCCTTCACGGCCCGTTTCTCCACCTGGGTGATGCCCGACGGGACGCAGATGACGATGCGGGGACGGACCAGGGTCTTGCGGTTGTGCACCTTATGGATGAAGTAGCGGAGCATCTCCTCGGTAATATCGAAGTCGGCGATGACCCCGTCTTTCATGGGGCGGATGGCGGTAATGCTCCCCGGCGTCCGGCCGAGCATCTTCTTGGCTTCCATGCCGACGGCAAGAACCTTCTGCTGGCCGCTGTTCATCTTCTGGACGGCCACCACCGACGGTTCGCGAACCACGATACCCTTCCCCTTGAGGTAGACGAGGGTATTGGCGGTTCCGAGGTCAATGGCCAAATCGTTGGAGAAAAGCCCGAAGAGGGCATCAAATATCTTAAGCATGCGCTAATCCCTTTCATCACGCGCTAAAATGAGCTTTTTCGAAGCGTTGCATCCTAGCAGAAATGGCCTATGCGCGCAAGGGGGAAAAGCTGGGCAAGTTGTATTCATGTTGCTTTTGGCAGGCAGGTTATAGTACTATGCGAACCCATTGTTTCACGGGATATAACACCGATTTCTGCGACGCAAAGGAGTTTCCTCGAATGCTCGGCATTATGCGTAAGTACAAGCAGTCGATTGTCATCAAGGTGGTATTCGGCATCATCGTCCTCAGCTTCATCGGCACCATTTTCCTGGTTTGGGGAAGGGGTGATGAAGGGCTCACTCCGTCGAGCTATGCCATCAAGATCGACCGCACTAAAATCAGCTATGAGGATTTCCAGCGGAGTTTCTACCGTCTGCGTGACATATATGCACAAATTTACGGACCGGCCCTCACCCCGGAAGTGGAGAAACAGCTCAACCTGAAACAACAGGCCATTGACTCCCTGATCGATGCGACCCTCATGCGTAACGCCGCCAAGGACATGGGAATCAAAGTCTCGAAAGACGAGGTCCAGAAGGCAATAGCCGCCATGCCCGCCTTCCAGGCAAACGGGGCATTCAATTCCGATCAGTACTTCCAGGTTCTCAAGGCGAACCGGATCGCCCCCAAGGAGTTCGAGGCAAGCCAGAAAGACGAGCTAATGGTCAAGAAGGCCCAGGATCAGATCAAGGCCAGGGCCCAGGTCACCGACGAGGCGGCCCGGCAGTTCTTCAAGAAGAAGAACGACCGCATCAACCTCCGGTTTGCAGTCTTTTCCCCCGCAGAGGTACAAAGGGAGATCAAGCTTTCCGATCAGGAACTGACCGATTACCTGGCCAAAAACCAGAACGCGTTCAAAACCCAGGAACAGATAAGCATATCCTACGTTCTTGCAGACCCGGCCAAGGTGGCCGGAACCGTAACCGTCACCGAAGCGGACATCCAGTCCTGGTATCAGAAGAATATCGATCGCTATCAGGGCAAAGGGGGCATTCTCCCCCTTGCGGAAGTTAAAGAGCAGGTGAAGGCCGACGCGCTTCGGTTCCATGCGGGGCAGAAGGCTTACGAACTGGCCGCAGCATCCCTGAACAAAAACAAGGCAGCGGGGAATCTGGCCTCCGTGGCCCGCGAACTGGGTTCAGCCGTTACTGAAACGCAACTGTTCACCGCACAGAATCCCGCACCGGCGCTTGCCGGTGAAAAGGATCTGTTGACACGGGCATTTCTCCTCAAGCCGAACGAGCTGGCAGGCCCGGTGGAAACTTCAAAAGGGATTTACATCCTGAAACTCAAGGAGCGTAAACCTGCCGACGTCCCCCCCCTGTCCCAGATTCGCGCCAAAGTCGAAGAAAAAGCCAAAGCCGCGAAAGCTTTGGAACTGGCCAGGAAAAAGGCCGAAGACGCCCAGGCGAAGCTTGCCAAAGGGGACTCCGCCGGCCTGGCACTGAAAGAGACCGGAAGCTTTGCCTTCGATGCCAAGGGGAATATTCCCGTGGCGGGAATCTCCCCCGAACTTATGGAATCGGCCTTCGCGCTGACACCACAGGCTCCTTCTCCCAAAACTCCGGTTAAAATCGGCAACAGCTGGATCGCTTACAGCCTCAAGGAGCGTACCGAACTGAACGCTGCCGCCTTCCCTGCCGAGAAAGAGGGAATAAAGCGGGAACTTCTTCCGGTAAAGCAGGAGGAAGAACTTAAAAAGTGGCTCAGGGAATTGCGCGCAAAAGCAAAGATCGAGATAAATCCCGCCCTTCAGGAACAGTAGCGGGCACCATCACAGAAGAATTACGAAAAAAGGAGACTGAGCCATGGCAAATCTGGTTCTCAAGACCGACTTCCCCGACCTGAAACTTGTGGCCCGCGGCAAGGTCCGGGACATCTACGACCTGGGCGAAACGCTGTTGATCGTCACCACCGACCGGATTTCCGCCTTTGACGTTATCATGAACGAGGGGATTCCTGACAAGGGCTACGTGCTGACCCAGATCTCAGCCTTCTGGTTCCGCCAGATGGAAGACATCATCCCGAACCATATCATCTCCACCGAAGTAAAGGACTTCCCGGCCCAGTGCCAGAAGTACGCAGCCGAACTGGAAGGGCGCTCAATGCTGGTAAAGAAGGCAAAGCCCCTCCCCGCGGAATGCATCGTGCGCGGCTACATCTCCGGCTCCGGCTGGAAGGACTACAAGGCAACCGGCGCCATCTGCGGAATCAAGCTCCCCGCAGGACTCGTGGAGTCGGACAAGCTTGAAGAGCCGATTTTCACTCCCTCCTCCAAGGCTGAGATCGGCACCCACGACGAAAACATCACCTTCGATCAGATGGCGGAACTGGTGGGCAAAGATCTGGCTGAAAAAGTCCGTGACGTCACCATCGCCATCTACAAACGGGCCAGGGACATCGCCGACGCCAAGGGTATCATCATTGCCGACACCAAGTTCGAGTACGGCATCTACAACGGCGAACTGATCATCATCGATGAGTGCATGACGCCGGACTCCTCCCGCTTCTGGGCCAAGGACAGCTACAAGCCCGGGGGGGCACAGCCTTCCTTCGACAAACAGTTCCTGCGGGACTACCTGGAGACCCTCGACTGGAACAAAACCGCCCCGGCACCGCCACTTCCCGCAGAGATCGTCAAGAAGACCGGCGAGAAGTACATGGAAGCCCTGGTGCGCCTCACGGGCAAAGGGAAGTAATCTCACCGTACCATACGCAAAAAAGCCCCGGTCTCCGCAGACCGGGGCTTTTTGTTTCTGTTGCCGGAAGATTTTCCCCAACTCCTCAACATGACAATCTTGAATGACACCACATTATCTGCCGGGAGGATCTTCGCCGAATAGCCGCCTGCAATCTGCCCTGAAGTCTTTGGGGCGGTCATTCTGATGGGTCAAATACCCCGCAATCTCCCTCACCTTGTCCATGTCAACATGGCCACAATCCAGCATCAGCTTCAACAATTCCAACGTCTTCATGGTATTGATTCCGAAGTCGCCAGCCAAAGCCAACATATCTGCATCGTCGGTCACGACAGGTACGCCGAGCACGTAGGCATGGGCAAGGACGGTGACATCCACCCGAGACACCCCCGGATATTCGGTTCTGGCATGGTCGAACATGAAGTCGAACGCCTGATCGATTTCCTTTTTCTCTTTCTTTGAGACCTGGAGGCGATGGGAGCGGTTTTCCGCATAATCCGGATCATTGACCCACGGGAACCTGTTACGAAGACGGGGATTCTTGTTGTACTCGGCCTGCAGTCCCTTGATTACATACAAGCAGTACCGCAACTCCCCGAATTCCACCTTGAGGAGCGGTCGAATACTCTGCGCCAACCGGAAATAGACGTTGGTATCAATGAGGATTTTACTTTGCGGCATGGCAAAGCTCCTCATATACGTTCTGGGCGTCGAGGAAAGGTATATTGAGGATGCTTTGAACGAAGCTCGCCGACTTGCGGTGTGTTTTCAGGTACGTTCCGAGTATATCGAAGAAAGGGCTGTTGAAATACTCTCTGGCACAGGCAACATAACGGGAAGCAGAAGGCTCCTTGGTGCCGAACAGAATCTCGCTTACCGGCTTGAACGATTTGTTGAAGTTGGCATTTGCCCCGTGGATGTCAAACTCTAAAGCAGGTTGATTGCTCCATGCAGCAAACTTGTTGATTTCCATGTAAACCGTAACCGGCGAAATCACAAGGCGCTCGGCAACCTCCTTGATACGGTTGACCTGAGCTCCCACAACGGGCAATCGTGACAGCCGGGCATACTCCTTTTCGGCAAGTTCCCTGGGGACCAACAGCGCCCCGGCGAATGCCTCGGCAAAATCCTCTCCGTCGTCTCCCTGAAGCTGCGGGGCAAGCACATGCCCCAGTTCATGGGACATCCAGAACTTGAAGTCGTGCAGCTTACAGTCGAGGTTGAGGTAGATCCAGGTGGTAAGTGACTCGGGGAGATGGATATGGAGGGCGTTTTCGTGCTTGTCCTTGTGCTCCCAGAGCACCGGGATCAGCACCGCATGGAGCCTGCCGAAGAAGTCGATCAGTTTATCGAAATGGATTTCCTCCGCCTCATGCACTCCGACCTCTTCCCGCACCCGTCGAGCCGCCTTGTGCACGTACTCATACTCGTTGACCGGCTTCCGGAGGGTTGCCGGCTGGGCGAGGTCGTCAAACGGAAGATAGGGAACGAGCGTTTCCAGGATGCGCCCCATATCCCTGGCCTGCTCCACGTACTCCGGGGTAATCTTGTGAGCCCCCTTTTTCCGGAAGGCAACGACCGGCTCATTGGGTGCCGGGAGCTTGATAACCAGTTCGGAAAAGGTGAGTTCGAGCAACCGCGCCAGCTTGAGGAGCTTGTCGGGGCGGGGGTACTTCTCCTGCTTGAACCATTGGGAGACGGTTTCGCGGGAGACGCCCAGAGCTTTTGCGAGTGAGGATTGGTTGTGGCCCAGAGCTTCTGCCTGGGACGACAGCTTTTCGATGTTGAGTTTGTTTGTCATGGACAAACTGTATACAGGCCGTCAACTTTTGTCAACCAGGTATACAGTTTTTATCATCAAGAGATTATGCGCGACGGTACCGCGCTCCCCGCCGTTCGCCGGTTTGCCGCACCCTCCCCTCTTCCTTCAGCTGCCGGATTGCCCAGAGCCATTCGGCATCCGTAATGCCGCTGGCGACGGTAACGTCGGCGCGGGAGTAGTCGCGGCCCGGCTGCATGGCAGAGAGGATGCGGTCGGGGATGGTGGGGCCATAGGCGACGGCGGGCTCTGCGGCCAGGGGGAGCGGCTCGGGTTTCGACGTGTACGTCTTTTGGGCCGGACGGGGTGTTACTTTGCTTCGTGGTGCCGGTGCGGATTTCGCCCGCTCCGCCCGTATCCGCTCCAGCAGCACCGATGCCGGCTCATCGGCGGGGTCCCGGGGCACCAGTTCGCCCCGGAAGGCCTTGGCGAGGATTGATTGGGTAAGCCTGTCCACGTGGGCCTTGGCTTTTTGGTAGCGGACTTCGAGCTGGTCGGCCAGGGTGAAGAGGGCTTCGACGCAGCGGACGATTTCGTGTTGTTCGGGGAGAGGGGGGAGAGGAACTCTGACGCTTCGGATGTTATCCAAATTGAGGCCCGGCTTGCCTTGCCCATACGCAGCATCAAGCAACTGCGCCCTACCGTGTGCAGAGCTGACAATGAACAAAAAAAGGAAAGGACTCAGACTTATGTCTTTCAGGCGAACAAGAGCAACATGCTGGCTAACGTAAGCGTCACCGAGATGATCGGAAACCCGGGCTGATTTCGTAACATTTGCACCCGTAATTGTAATAAGGAGATCGTCCTTTTGAATTTTTGTCCGTAGCCCTTCGGTCTGATCCGGCAAACGGACATAAGCTACGTCCGATAGATCGAGAAAATCGGAGTTTATATTCTGGGCACGTATGAAAATCGAACCGGAATCTGCATAGTATTGTGCCCAGCCACGAGAGCCGCTTGTGATCAATGAAGCAAGCTTGCTGACACAGGTTACCTCCCACCCCTCCGGCAACTCCTCCCCCTCACCCCCGTTTTGTAGGGGCAATCCTTGTGATTGCCCTTCTTTTTGGGCGAACACAAGGTTCGCCCCTACACAGTCCGTGTTCTCCTCCCGCCAATCCGTCGTCAGCCGTCCGGAGCAGGCGGCGGCCAGCACCGCCTGGCGGAAGCGCTTGAGGATAAGCGGAATCTTCTCCAGCCGCTTCTGGCTTACGTCCACCTTTACCAGCAGTTCTTCCAGCTTGGCCACGATGCGGCGTTGTTCCTTGAGGGGAGGAAGCGGAACTTTAATTTTGTATATATCTTCGCGGCTTATTCCTGGAATCGCAGACGATTTTTCTTGTTGTCCAAGACAAAGCGACTTCAGATAAAGTGCCCAATATTGCGGTGGCAGTCCAGCTGGGAATTGGTCTATGAAATAAGTGGTATCGATCGGCCAGCAGGGTTGTTGGCTCAAATGAACTTCACCGACAGAACCCTTCCGCCCAATAATTATGGTCGGCCCATGCGTCACAACATCGTCATGCTGACCGACAACACCATTAGACCCATAAACATTGATTTCTCCATGGTTGCGCTTTTCTTGAGGGAGCCCTTTGCCGTACTTGAACTCGAATAATTCGGCAATCGGAACTTTCACCCACCCCTGCGGCAACCCGCTCAAACCTCCACCCCCTCTTCCCGCTCAAGCAGCGCCACGATCTCCCGCAGATCATCCACCACCGCCTCCAGCTCGGTAATAGCCTCAGCGGCCAGATCCTGGGGCTCGGGACGCTCGTCGCCGCTCTCCAGGGACTCATCCTTCAGCCAGGTGATGTCGAGCTTGTAGTCCAGCTCCCGGATCTCCTCGAGGGAAAAGGAGCGGAAACGCCCCGTTTCCCCCAGGTCAACGCGGGGGGAGCGGCCGTTGGGGTCCTTACCGTAGCAGGCCTCGAACTCGACAAAATGCTTGTCTGTCAGGGGACGGTCCTTCTTGGTGATGCCGGGGACGTTGGAGCGGGCGTCGAAGATCCAGACGGTTTCCGTGGGAAACCCCTTCTGGAAGAAAATCACATTCGCCTTGACTCCCTGGCTGTAGGGAGTGAAGGTGCCCCGAGGAAGCCGCAGGACCGTATGCAGGTTGCAGTCCTGCATGAGGATTTCGAACACCTCGCCGGCCTTCCCCTCGAAGAGGCAGTTGTCGGGAAGCACCATGGCGGCCCGGCCGCCGGGCTTGAGAGTGTTAACCACATGCTGGACGAAGTTGAGCTGCTTGTTGCTGGTCTCGATGGTGAAGTCTTCCCGCTCCGGAGCCTGGTTGGCCCCCTTGGTGCCGAAGGGAGGATTGGTAAGCACCACGTCGTAATCCTCCCCGCGGGCAGGCTCGTAGATGGTGTCTCCCAGGTAGATATGGGGCTCGACGCCATGCAGGTAGAGGTTCATGAGGGCAAGGCGGCGGGGCCGGGGGACCAGGTCCTGGCCGTAGTAGGTGGCGGTGCGGATGCGCTTGGCGTCGGTCCGGTCGAATACCCCCTTGCTCTCCTGTACCAGCCACTCGTAGGCGCAGACCAGGAAGCCGCCGGTGCCGCAGGCGGGGTCGCAGATCCTGAACTCAGCCTTACCGCGAGGGTCGGGACGCATGACCCTGACGATTGACTGGATGAGGACTCGCGGGGTGAAGTACTGCCCCGCCCCCTTCTTCCCTTCGCTGGCCGCCTTTTCCAGGAGGCCCTCAAAGGCAGCCCCCTTTACGTCCACCTCCATGGAGGTCCATTCCTCATCGTCGATGAGTGCCACGATCCGCTTGAGGTTGACCGGGTTACTGAAGCGGGAGGTGGACTGGGCGAAGATATCCCCCAGGAGCCCGGTCTGACGGGAGAGCGCCCGGAGCACGTCGCTGAAGTGGTCAAGCAGAGCCGTCCCCGCCTTGGACTCCAAGGCCGGCCAACTGCAGTCGGTGGTGACCTTTTCCCCCTTCTCGTTATTCCACGACATATGCTTCAGGTCGATATCCCGCTCATCGGCCATCTTGAGGAAGAGCAGATAGGTCAACTGCTCGATGTAATCACCATAGTCGATACCGTCATGGCGAAGGGTGTGACAGAATCCCCAAAGTTTGTTTACAACGTCACTCATGCCGCAATTGCCTCATTTATTTTCTTGAGAAGTTCAGGAAGCTGGCCGGCGAAGGCCTTGTTGGCCCGCCCCCAGCCCCCCACATGGGAAAAGACCGGGATGTCGTCGAAATCATCCCGGCTGATGGAAAGATTTTGTACCAGATGGATGCGGATACGGTCCAGCCATTCCATCTGCTCCGGCGTAAACGCCTGGTTGCCGCTGATCCGCATCATGGCCCGCTGCACCCGCTCCTGGGCGGTGTACAGCTCTTCATCCTCCCTGGCTGCATGCTTGACCATGGAGATGATATCCACCATCGCCTTGTGATAGGTCAACTCATGGGCCTTCTGCAGCTTTTCCTCGCTGAACCGCATGGGTGCAGCCACAAGCTTGTGGCGCAGTTCGGTGAGGGCCTCCATGCTCCAACCAGCCGGCCGCTTGAGAAGAATACTTACCGCTTCGATGTCGTTCTCGTGCTCGGTAATGTAGCGACTGAAGGCAGTCAGGTAATCCTCGGGCTTATAGTCGTTGCCGTCCACATCCCGTACCATCCAGACGCTGGATACCTGGTCCGCGGCTTCGTACCCCCTGAGGAACGTCCGCTCCGGCCGGTGGTAGTTGACCAGCAGACCTTGGAACTCCTTGTTTCGTAGCAGGTTCATTGCACCGGTGAAGTCCTTGCGGAGGGACTCGGGAAGCCCCTCGGCGTACCGCTCCATGTCCCCGTCGGGGATGAAGGCGCTGAACTGTTCACGGGCCGTGCCTGACATCTCCTTGGCGATGCGCTGGAGCCGCTTGATCAGGCAGCGGACGTTGTACTCCCGATCCCGGTTCTGCCAGATATCCTCGACGATCTCGGCGATGGTCCGGCTTCTGAAAGCGGGTTTCTCGGCGGTGATGGCGGTGGCGTTGCGGAAATAGGCCAGAAGCGTCCCGTCAAAGCAGTCAAAGACCGTGAAGTGTGACTTGTCCTTCCACCGTTCACCTTTACGAGTGCCGCGCCCCAACATCTGCTCGAAGAGAATGCGGGACTTGACCGGACGGAGAAAGACGATGAACTCCAGGTCGGGGATGTCAACGCCGGTGGAGAGAAGGTCGACAGTCACGGCAACGGACGGCTGGGGTCGGTTGCGGAACTCGCGAATCCGCTGCAGGGGGCGGTCGACCCGACCGGTGATCTTCCGGGCAAAGGAATCGCCCTGGCCGAAGACGTCGCAGACCATCTCCACAAGCTGATCAGCATGGGAGGTGTGGGGAAGGTCATTGGCGGCGAAGATCAGGGTCTTGGGAAAACGGCCGTAGCGCTGTTCGTGCTCCTCGGCGTACTTTTTGATCTCCTGGAGGATCTTCCGGTTGGAGTCGGGAACGGTAACGTCACGCTCCACGGCGGCGGCATCGTAGTTCCGTTCGTCCTCTAGGTAGTCCATCTGTTCCGAGCCGGTTTCGGTATCAACCCGCCCGATCAGTTCCCCCTCTTTCAGGAACGTGCCGTTCATCCGCACTTCGGACCTGACGGCAACCAGATCGTAGTCCACCAGGTGCCCCTCGCGCACCGCCCGCTCGTATTCATACCGGAAAACCACATCGCGAAAGTAAGTGGTGGTGTGTGCTGCCGGAGTGGCGGTCAGCCCGATCTTGACGGCATCGAAATGGTCCAGCGTTGCCCGCCAGATTGCCAATTCGCTGGCAGTGTAGCCCCGGTGGCACTCGTCGGCGATGATGACATCGAAGGCATGAATGGGAATGGGAAGCTGGATGGCGTCATCCTCGCCCACGCCTTCCTCGTCTCCAAAGGCCGCTGTCTTGCCGAAGAGGTTGACGGTCATCCGCTGGATGGTGCTGACATAGAGGAAGGTGGTGCCGGGCCTGGAGTCGGTCAGGTAGCTGTTGGGGAGCACCTTGGGATCGAACTTCTCGTTTTCATCAAAATCCTCAGCCTGAAAGCGCTGGCTGTAGACCTCGTAGATTTTGTCGAACTTGAGCCCCGGCTCCGGCTCGAAGGAGGCGAATGAGCGCACCGCCTGGGCCGCCAGGGCACGGCGATCCACCAGAAAGAGGATGCGCCGGGCAACGCCTGACTTCATGAGGCGATAGACCTCGTTGACCATGGTGAAGGTCTTGCCGGTGCCGGTCGCCATTGCCACCAGCATATGGCGTTTCCGCTGGTCGATGGCCTTCTCTATTTCTCCGTTGCACTCGATCTGGTAGTCACGCAATCTCGTGTGGTCGTTGGGGAGGGCCAGGAGCGCTCTGCATGCGGCCCCGAAGTCACTCTGGAGTTTTTCCTGCAATGCAGCCGGAGAGTGAAAGGCGGCGACTGGGCGCGAGCGGTTGAACTCGTGACGGATATCGTGGTGCCAGATGGCTTCGCCGTTGGTGGAGTAGAGGAAAGGGACGTGGTATGAGCCGAAACGCAGAGGGTTTGACGATATACCCCGGGAGTACCGCTCCGCCTGGGTCAGGACGTTCTGTGGGCCAAGGGAGAGTTTTTTGGCCTCAACAATGCCGAGTATTCTGCCGGCAACGCAAAGGGCGTAGTCGGAGGGACCATTGTCGGTGGGATATTCGACGATGGCGGAACAGTCAAGCTCCGACAGGGGTTTAGCAGAATCGAAGGGGACAACCCTCCAACCGGCCGCAGACAGTTGGGGATCGACCAAAGTGCGGCGGGTCAGCCATTCAGAGTTGGCGGGTGAAGCTGTTTTTCTGCCCGGCATCGGCCTGCTCCCTCTTCCTCATCACTCTTGCAACGCAAAAACTTCTGGTTTTTTAGCACAGAACCGGGGGCAAGGCAATGAACGGCAGGTCACCTCTTCCCATCACCGCCTTTCAGGTACTCCCCCAGCACGCCGCGACTGTGTTCGTCATCGTGGCACCAGACGCAGAGGTTCTCCCAGTTGCTCCCGTCGGGGGGATTGTTGTGGTGATTCCCGTCCCGGTGGTGCACCGTGAGAAGGTGCAGATTGGACAGATCGAACTCCCGGCCGCACTTGGCACAAATCCAGCCATGGATCTTCAGGGACTGCTCCCGGTAATTGGCGGGCGAGGACTGCTCTCCCCGCATGCGCCGCACCATCTCGTCAAGTTCCGCCTGGGTCTTTGCCGGCGGACTCCCCGGCCGTCGCGGCCTGAATGTCTGTCCCATCGTATGCCCCTTACCGGACCAGCACGGCCATGATGCATTGCCCGGCGTACACGTCCATGAATAACCTCAACGGGGATCAGCCCACCCTTTTGTAACGTCACCGAACATCTCGGCAAGCTGGCCAATCTTGACACCCTTATCGCTTCCGCCGCGGGAACCGGCAGCGTCGGCATCGCAAACCTCAAGGAGCAGCGGAAACAGCGGATGCTCTGTGAAGCGGCGCTGTTTCGGAGAGAGGCGGGCTCCAGGGGACAGGTTCCACGAGAAGTGGAAGGTGTGATGCTTGACGAGCCAGGCCACGTCGTCGGCAAGTTGCGGAAGACCGATCCGTGCCATAATGGCCGGAACCAGGCTGGCGCCGGCTTCGGCATGTCCCCAGGAACGCCACCTCCCCTTGATGTAGGCGGTGGTTTCGGCCTTGCCGATGTCGTGGAGAAGGACGCCCCAGAAAACGCGGGGGTCGGCGTCATCGGGAACGGCATCGATGGCTAGCATGGAGTGGGTCCAGGCGTCGCCTTCGGCGTGGTACTGCTCGGGCTGGGGAACGCCACGCAGGCGGGCCACTTCGGGCAGCTTCGCGTCGAAGCTGCCGTCTGCAAGCCACTGCTCCATCAGTTCCCGGAACCGGCGGGCGTTTTCCAGCCCCGCCACCCCGTTGTAGGTTTCTCCTGCCATCATCAGATACGCTTCACCAACGCCGCGAATTTATCCACCAGCACGCCCACCTCGGTTGCAATCCGCCCATCGGGAGCACCGACGGCCACGGGGCCGTAATGTCCGGCGGAGGTAAGACCCTGGACAATGCAACCATGGATGAGGAACGCCTTGAGGATATCAAGCACCACCGTATCCCCTCCTCCGCCGATCATCCCCTCGGAGGTGAAAGCGGCAGCCGCCTTGCCGTCAAGCTTCTTGAAGCATTTGACGCTCTCGTCCACGAATTTTTTAACCGGCCAGGCCATGGTGCCGAAGTAATTGGGAGAACCGATGATAAATCCGTCGTAGGAGGGGAGCGAATCGATGGCCACCTCATCCACTTTCTTCAGATCGACGGCAAGATCCTTCGTGACGAGCCCGTCCGCAATCATCCGCGCCATCTTCTCGGTGTTGCCGCTGAGGGAGTAATAGGTTACGAGAACTTTTTTCATTGTTTCCTCCTGTCTGTAGTGTCGGGTCTGTCTGTGGCCACAGCCGCCTGCGTCCCCCCTCGCGCCTTCGGCGCATCGAAGAGCCTGCCAGCGGCGGCCATCTGCTCCGGCGTGCCGAGCAGCAGCACGATATCCCCCTCCTGAAGGACCCATACTGGGTCCGGGTTGGGAGTAACCTCGTCGCCCCGTTTGATAACCAGTAGGGTCGCACCGGAGCGGTTTCTCAGAGTTCCGTGGCTGAGGCTCTCCCCTTCGAGTGGCGAGCCTTTCTTCACCCGGAAGCTGCCGATTTCGGCGCCGGAGAGGTAACCGGCAATGCCTACGGCGTGACTGTGGCGACGGCTCAGGCTGCGGAACATGTCGTAGGAGCCTCGCCGTATCTCGGTAACGCAATGGTCGATCTGGTCCACCGGTATCAAGAAATTGCGCAGCACCCGGGAGAAAATCTCGATGGAAGTTTCGAACTCCTCGGGTATCACCTCGTTGGCCCCTATCTTGTACAGGGGTTCCATTTCAAGGATATATCGGGTACGGACGATTATATGCAATGACGGGTTCATCTGGCGCGCCTGGGCCACCACACGGCGGCTGGCGGCAGCGTCCGAGATGGCTATGACGACGATGCGGGCCTCCTCCACGGCAGCATGGGTCAGGACTTCGGGCCGGGAAGCATCGCCGAACATGATGCGAACACCCTTCTTTTTCTCGGCGGAAACGGTAAAGGGATTCGTCTCAATGATCACGTAGGGGATTTTCTGAGCTTTCAGAACCCGCGAGAGATTCCTGCCGTTGACGCCGAAACCGACGATGACCACATGGTCCTTGAGGGAGAGTTTTTTCTCTTTCCCTGCCAGGGCCCCCCGGCCACGGGCGAGTGGGGCAGGAAGAACTCCCACCAGCCAGGTGGCCAGAGGAGATCCCAGTTTGAGGAAAAGCGGCGTCAAAGCCATGGTGGCGATGGATGCAGCCAGGAAAACCTGATACATCTCCTGGGTGAGGAGCCCATGCTCCATACCGGCCTGGGAGAGGATGAAGGAAAATTCCCCGATCTGCGCCAGGGCAAGCCCCGCAACAATGGCAACCCGGGCAGGCACGCCGAGGGCCATTGCGGCCCCCCCCGTGACGACGGTCTTCACAATGAGGATAATCAGAACAAGGGATACGACCAGCAACGGCTGCGACAGGACCACGGCCGGATCGAGGAGCATCCCGACAGAGATGAAAAACAGACTCATGAAGGCATCGCGAAAGGGGATTATATCGCCCAGGGCCTGGTGACTGTACTCCGATTCGGAGATGGCAAGCCCGGCGATAAACGCTCCCAGCGCCAGGGAGAGCCCCACCTGGGCCGTGAGCCAGGCAGTGCCGAAACCGATGAAGATGATGGTGAGAATGAAAAGCTCGCGGCTGCGGGCCTTAACCACCTGGGAAAATATCCACGGCACCACGAAGCGGGAGCCGAAGTGGGCGATCACAACCACTGCGACGGCCTTGACCGACACCAGCAGTATCCCCTGGAAACCATTGCCGGCCCCCCCGAGGAAGGGGGTGAAAAGCATGAGCGGCACCACGCAGAGATCCTGGAAAATCAGAATTCCCAGAGACATCTTGCCGTGGGGGGCGTCCATCTCACCCTTATCCATGAGGAGTTTCATGAGAATGGCGGTACTGGAGAGCGCCACGAGAAAGCCGAAGAAAGTTGCCTGGGGCAGCGGGATTCCGGACACTGAGGCAAGCAAGGCCACAATGGCGATGGTGAATCCCAACTGCATCCCCCCGCCCCATAGCACCAGATGCCTGATCCGCATCAGCTCCTTGAGGGAATACTCAATGCCGATGGTGAAGAGAAGGAGCACCACCCCGATCTCCGCCATCTGTTCAACCTGGTGGGTGTTTTTGATGAGCCCCAGGGCATGGGGGCCTGCCAGGATGCCGGTGGCAAGAAAACCTATGATGGAGGGAAACATCAATCGGCGCAGGATGAGGACTGTGGCGATGGCCAACCCGAAGAGTATTTCCATGTCCTGAAGTATCTGATAGTCCACAAAAACCTCGCGTTGGGAGCAATTTCAGACAGTGCCGGCAGACAGGCGTCCGGCACAGGCAAGTGAGGCGGCTGTTACAGGAACCGCTTCAGGCCTCGGCGCTCAAGCTCCTCCACGGCCTTCTTCACATCCTGCGACTTCTCCCTGGCGCAAACCAGGAGCGCGTCGGGCGTATCGACCACGACGAGGTCCCTCACCCCGAGCAGCGCCATGACCTTCGAGCCGCTGACGACGCAACCGGTCGTGTCGGCAACTATCGTTTCCGGGGAGCCGATAATCACGTTGCCGTCATTGTCGGGCTCGAGCACCTCGGGAAGCGCGTTCCAGCTCCCCACGTCGCTCCAGCCGAAATTTGCCGGAATCATCTCAACGTTATCGGCCTTCTCCATGACACCGTAGTCGATGGACTCGCCGGCAACCATGGCGTAAACGGCTTCGATCTGCGGCGCCAGATCGGCGGACTCCCATATTTCCGGTGAAAAGGCGATGCTTGAAAAGGCTCTGGCCATTTCAGGCATGTGCACAGCTATACTGTCGAGAATCACATCGGTCCGCCAGAGGAACATGCCGCTGTTCCAGTAGAAATTGCCCGCGGCCAGAAACTCCAGTGCCCGCTCTTTATCGGGCTTCTCCACGAAACGCTTTACGGGATAGGGTCCACTGCCGCGCAGTTCGGTTTCGGCCTCGATGTAGCCATAACCGGTCTCGGGGCGGTCCGGGGCAATGCCGAGGGTGACGAGATAACCGTTCTGGGCCGAATCCCGCCCTCTTTGGAGGGTAACGCAGAACTCCTCTTCATCGCGGATAAAATGATCGGCGGGCAGGACCGCCAGCACCGCTTCCGGGTCGTGCCGGGCAATGAGCGTGGCGGCCAGGCAGATGGCCGGGGCAGTATTGCGCCCCACCGGCTCCTCGATAACCTCAATCCGGACGCCGCGCAGGTACTCCAGCTGGCGCCGGGTTTCCTCCGCCTGGAGGCGGTTGGTTATCACGAGGATGCGTTTAGGGCTCAGGGGCAGGACACGCTCCACGGTTCGCTGGAGCATAGACTTGCCCCCGAAAACCGACATAAGCTGCTTGGGGTGCAGCTTGCGGGAAAGGGGCCAGAAGCGGGTGCCGGAGCCACCGGCAAGGATGACGACGTACATGGGGAACCCTCCGGAAGAAATTGGGGAGACCAGAAACGGAAGTCGGCACCGGGGGAAATCCGCTGCATGGTTCTCCGCTGCATCCTGAATTGTTTTTAGAACTTTTCCGTAAATAACTGCCGCGATGACCGCGCCCCGATTTGGGGTAGATTTGACTCGACCGATTGAGCAAAACCGCAGGCGTAGCAAGGCTACGTTGAGGATTTTGCGATTGAGGCCGAGGTAAAGATGCCGCGAAGACGGGATGCGGGACCGCAAAGCTTATTTACGGACAAGTTCTTAGTCTATAGTGGCTGGTAGGCTACTTCGAGTACGACGAAAACCGCATCCCCGGCGGGACGTAAGACATGAACCTCATCCCCCTCGCTGCGTCCGAGAAGCGCCTTTCCCATGGGAGAATCCATACTGATGAATCCCTGTGACGCATCGGTTTCATCGGGGCCGACGATGCGGTAGACCACCTCATCACCATCTTCGGACTCAATCTTGACCCAGGCCCCGAAAAAAATCTTTCCGTTGGAGGGGGGAGGATCCTCGACCACGGTCAGGTGGTCGAGGCGCTGTGTGAGGAAGCGGATGCGGCGGTCTATCTCCCGCAACCTTTTTTTGCCGTAAATGTACTCGGCGTTTTCCGAGCGGTCCCCCTCGGCGGCGGCGTCGGAGACGCCCTGGGTGACGCGGGGGCGTTCCTCCTTCCAGAGCCAGGTAAGCTCATCGCGGAGTTTTTTCGCCCCCTCCGGTGTTATGTAGTTGGACTGCTTCGTCACCTACCCCTTCTCTTCCATTTTGGCCTTCAGGAGATCGCCGAAAGAGCCCATGGACTCCTTCGAATCCGACGTGGTCTGCTGGCGGAAAGAGGCAACGCTTTTCGCCTCTTCTTCGGCAGCCCGGCTCACTTCGGCCAGGGCCAGCGACAGCCGGCGGGATTCCCGGTCAACACCGTCAATCTTCACCTCGACCGTGTCACCCTCTTTCAGCACATCACTGGGATGGTTGATCCTCTTGCCTTTGCCGAGCTTGGAGATGTGCAGCAGCCCGTCGATGCCGGAGGCGAGGGTCACGAATGCCCCGAAAGCCGCAAGGCGCGCCACAGTGCCGGTATGGTAGGACCCCTCGGGGAACTGCTCAGCCACGGTCGACCAGGGGTCGGCAAGGGTATCCTTGAGGCTCAGGGAAATTTTGCCGCTCTCCCAGTCGATTTTCTTGATGACCACGCTCACCTGGTCACCCACGGAAAGGACGTCGCGAACGTGCTTGACCCTGGTCCACCCCACTTCGGAGATGGGGATGAGGCCATCGACCCCGTTCAGGTCCACAAAGGCGCCGAAATCAGCCAACCGGGTCACCGTGCCGCTGACCGTCATTCCTTCCTTGAGAGTTTCCTTGAGGGCCTCCCGCTTGGCCCGCTGCTCTTCTTCAAGGATTTGCCGGTGGGAAAGAACGATATTGCGCCCCCGCTCGCCATACTCGGCAACCCGGAAGAGAAGATTCTTGCCCACGAATTCCGCCGGATTCTCGGCCCGGCGAAGCGAAATCTGGGAGAAGGGGCAGAAAGCCCTGGAGCCACCCACCTTGACTTCGAAACCACCCTTGATTTCCTTTACCACGTAACCTTCGACGGGGATGCCCGAGCGGTAAGCTTCTTCAAGCTGTGCGTTGGCTGCGGCCCCACCGGTCATCTTGGTGGTGAAACGCATCTCGCTGCGAATGTTTCCGACAAACCAGGCGGTGATGGTATCGCCTTCGGCGACGGTCAGGTTCCCCTCGGAATCAAGAAGTTCCTTGCGCTCCATCACCCCTTCGCCCTTCTTGCCGATGTCAAGGAATACCCAGTCTGCACCGATTTTGAGGACTTTCCCCTCCACTTTCGAACCGGGGCGCAAACGGGTGCTCTCGCTATTGCTCTTTTCGAAAAGCTCCGCAAAGCTCTCTTCTTCAGTCGACTCGATTACGTCTTTCTCGTCCATGTCCATGATTTATGACTCCGTCTTAAAATGGCAACAGTTGGTAAAAGTTGCGAATAGCACAAAATAATCGAAAACCAATGATTAGTCAAGCATATGAAGCCCTATGCCGTCATGTCGCAAGCGTTTCCGCCAGGGGCTCCCCCAGGGCCTCCGCCAATGCCGGATGGGCGATGCCGCCGCGCCGTGTATTGACGGCTCCCGCCAGCGAGGAATCCGCCCGGAGCGCATCCTCCACCCCCTGCACGGCCAGCGCCTTAACGTAAGGATGCGTGGCATTGGTGAGCGCCAGGGTCGAGGTGCGGGGGTAGGCCCCGGGCATATTGGCCACCGTGTAGTGGATGACTCCGTCCACCAAGTAAACCGGATCGTCGTGGGTTGTTGGGCGGCTGGTCTCGGCGCACCCCCCCTGGTCGATGGAAACATCGACGATGACGGCTCCACGCTTCATCGTCGCCAGGGCCGGCCGGTCAATAAGAAGCGGCGTCCGGCCACCGGGCACCAGCACCGCGCCAATGACCAGATCGGCCTTCGCAAGCTCCTCCGCCAAGGCGTCCCGGTTCAGGACCACTGTCCGCACCCTGCCCGCCAGAATCTCATCGAGACGCTGGAGGCGGCCACTCCCGCGGTTCATGACGATCGTCTCCATGCCCAACCCGGAACAGACCCGCGCCGCGCCGAAGCCAACCACGCCGGCGCCGAGGATGAGAGCGCGGGCGGGCGGCACGCCAGGCACCCCAGTCGGGAGGACCCCGGCCCCCCCGAGAAACCGCTGCAGATAATAGGCACCCATCAGCGGCGCCATCCGGCCGGCCACTTCGCTCATGGGGGTGAGTAGCGGCAATTCCTCCCCTTTTCTAAGGGTCTCGTATCCGATTCCCGTAACCCCTTTTCTCAGGAGCAGTTCAACAAGAGGCCGATTGGGGGCGAGGTGCAGGTAGGTGAACAGGGTTTGCCCCTGGCGCAGCAGGCCGTACTCGGACGGGAGCGGTTCTTTCACCTTCACCAGGAGTTCCGCCTGACCGAAAACCTCCTCCCTGCCGCAGACCGAAGCACCTGCTTGCCGGTACTCCTCGTCGGCAAATCCGCTCCCCTCGCCGGCCCCGGTTTCCACGAGAACCTTGAGCCCCTCCCGCGCCAGCTCCGCCACCCCGGCCGGAGTCATGCCGACCCGGTACTCGTGAGTCTTTATCTCCCGCGGCACTCCAACAATCATATCTCAGACCTCCCGCCGCTGCCGACGTCATGTGATTGCCAACGTTACCAAGTATACCCGCCCATCCCCCATCGTCCATGCAACAACCGCCCAGACAAGGCAAATACCCGCGACAAACCGGGAGGTTTCGGGTATAACTAATTTCGCCAATCACTAAAGGAGCCCCAATGGATTATCGGATCAACGAGATCATTGACCGGATCAAGACGCTTGAAGAAGAACTCGAAGCCGAATTCGAGAAAAAGCGGGAGGAATTCCATCTCATCATCGAGGAAAAGCGGGTTCGTTTCGCCCGGGAAGTGGTCGAGCAGCAGCGACGGCTCAAAACGGGGGCACTCCGCTACGTTATGGAGGCACAACCCCTTGCCATACTGAGCGCCCCCATCATCTATTCCGGTTTTATCGTTTTTCTCTTCCTCGACGTTTTCATAACCACCTACCAGGCAATCTGCTTCCCGGTCTACGGCATCCCCAAAGTGCGCCGCCGCGACTACCTGGTCTTCGACCGCGAAGACCTCCCCTATCTGAACGTGATCGAAAAATTCAACTGTTTCTACTGTTCCTACGCCAACGGCCTTGCTGCCTATCTGCGGGAGGTGGCTGCCCGGACAGAACAGTTCTGGTGCCCCATAAAGCACGCCCGGCGCATCCTGGCGCCGCATCCCCGCTACAATCGCTTCTTCGAGTATGGCGACGCCGAAAGCTTCCGCAAAGGACTGGAGCGGTTAAGGGGAGATTACGAGCGCAACAGCAAGAACGGCAAGAATCATAAAGCAGGAAAGGAATAGCGATGTTTCTGCTGGCTTACCTTGGATTGGGCGCCTTTGCGGGCGTTCTGGCCGGACTCCTCGGTGTCGGGGGAGGAATCGTGATCGTGCCGGTCCTGACTTTCCTCTTCACCTCCCAGGGACTCCCGGCCCCCTACATAGCCCACCTGGCACTGGGGACATCCCTCGCCACCATCATCTTCACGTCCATATCAAGCCTGCGGGCCCACCATGCGCGGGGCGCCGTGGACTGGCAGGTTGTGCGCCGGATATCCGCCGGCATCGTCGCCGGGACCCTGGCCGGCAGTTGGGTGGCAGCCCAGCTTTCGACCACAGCCCTCAAGGTCTTCTTTGTGATCTTCATCTACTACGTGGCTACCCAGATGCTCCTCAACATCCGGCCAAAACCCTCCCGCCAGATACCCGGAACGGGGGTAATGTTCGGGGTCGGAGGGATCATCGGCTGGGTTTCCAGCCTCGTTGGAATCGGCGGCGGGAGCCTGTCGGTCCCGTTCATGGTCTGGTGCAACATGTCGATGCACAATTCCATCGGCACCTCTGCCGCCATCGGCTTCCCCATAGCCCTGGCAGGAGCGGCCGGCTATGCGGTCAACGGACTCGCTGCCGGCGCACTCCCCCCATGGTCCCTCGGCTTCGTATACCTCCCCGCCCTTGCCGGCGTTTCGCTGGCAAGCGTTGTCACCGCCCCCAT
The DNA here is from genome assembly GCF_017338855.1 of Geobacter benzoatilyticus. Classification (NCBI taxonomy): domain Bacteria; kingdom Pseudomonadati; phylum Thermodesulfobacteriota; class Desulfuromonadia; order Geobacterales; family Geobacteraceae; genus Geobacter; species Geobacter benzoatilyticus. The sequence continues at coordinate 2,242,425 of NZ_CP071382.1, read as the reverse complement.
CGGGGCACGCCTTGCCCACAGCCTCCCGGTGGCAAAACTGAAAAAGAGCTTTGCCCTGCTGCTCATCGTCATGGGAACCAAACTCCTCACCACTCTCCTGTAAATTCAGCCGGATACATCCCCCCACCACGGAATAAGAGAAAAATAATTCTCTCGACCGAACTCCATCCAAAAGAAAAGACGCGCTTAATCCGCCATATAGCCATAATTCCACCAGGTTCATGTCGAAATTCGTCATTCCGCATACAGAGAGCGCCATCGTTTTAACCACCTGATTTGTATGTATTATTTCTACAGACGCGTTTTTATTCCTATCATTAAGAAATAGCGCCAAGCGCAAAAAAGGTAACAAAAACACTTTCAAATTACTACTTTCTTATATTTCACATATAAACATATCTGTATATTTAACAGGTTATCCCCTGATCGTCATTTCACTGTCTCATTAAAGCTGACGGCAGTGCTTTTGCTCTTACCCAAGCAAAGAGAAACCACCCTACATGACCACCAGGGAGGGCCCGGCAAAATGCATATGTTCGACACCATTATGGCCATTCTGACCATTTCCGCGGCAGCCATCATCATACCGAGAATGATGATCGACTGGCAGCGGTGCCGGGAGTTCATCAGAGAAGACGACGAAGAGTCGCTGCGCCAGTTCGTGGCAGAGCAGAAACGCTGGATTGCGCGGCACGGCATTTCCGCCATGGGAGCCATTGGCGTAGTTGCGATAATTACCTGCACTGCGGGGATGGCCTCTTTTGAAAAGCTGGCAGGGGTTACCACCGCCTACGGGATGATGACCCTCACCTTTGCCTTTATCGAATCGCTTATGGCATTTCGCGCCGAAAACCGCCTTCAGGCGCGTACCGTTTCTGCAAGGGAAGTCCGGGAATTCGGCAATTAGCGGCCCGAGACCAAACTGACTCCATGTAAAAAACCCGCACCATGACCGGTGCGGGTTTTTGCGTTTCACCATCGACATATGCTCAAAAAAACTGCCTCTCCAGTCCGATTGACAACCCCCCTTCATATGATAATCTCCAACAGTACCGATGCAGACAGTACAGTGATCAGAGTGAAAGGAGAGTTCACCATGGATGGGAAAAGGCCCAACACTCGCAGCATCGTGCTGCTGGCGGCAACGGCAGCACTGGCAGGCGCGACAGTCGCCTTCGCAGCCGAGCAAATCACCGGCAAAACAAGCTATGCTCCGGTCGCCTCCACCGACTCTTTCTCGACTGTCAGACAGGGGATGGAAAAGCAGAAAAGCGAAGTGATGAAACGCCAGATGGACCTGCTGAAAGCGCGCTATGACCTGAGCGACAAGCCTATGCAGGGAACTGCCATGTCCAGGGGCAAGGCGGTGCAGGACGGCGTGCGGGTCAAGCTCCCCGCCGGGACGACATGGGAACAGCTGGCAGGGATGACGCCTGAAGCTATAAGCGAGAAGGGGTTATTTCCCAAGGGATTCATGCCGTTGCCCCATCCGAACCAACCCGAGGGGGGAATGGTCTTCCCCAAGTTTCACATCGATGAGATCAAGAAGCAGAGCGGACGCGACCTGACCCGCTTCGATCTCGACTTCGACATTCCCGATCATTTACTCCCCGAATTTCCGCCACCCATCTACCTTACTACGCGGCCCGATCTCGGGGATGTCTCCAAAGGGAAGCTGGTGACCACCCAGAACTTCTTCGCACTGTTCAACGGCATTCTGAACCCCAAGCAGCTGGAAGGTTTGCGGCTGCTCGTCACCCCTTTCCCCCAGCAGCAGTTCAATGCTACCGATGATCGCCGCTCGGCCGAACCGAGTCTCGGCGTTGCCTGCTTCGACTGCCACGCCAACGGCCACTCCAACGCCTCCACCCACCTGGTGGGGGACATCAGGCCCCAGGAACTGCGTCACCGCCTCGACACGCCGCCGCTGCGGGGAGTCAACATTCAGCGGCTGTTCGGCTCGCAGCGGGCCCTGAAGAGCGTCGAAGATTTCACCGAATTCGAACAGCGCGCCGCCTACTTCGACGGAGACCCGGTTATTGCCACCAAGAAGGGGGTAAACATCCTCGAGCGCGGCAGCCAGGTCCACTTCATGGCAGAGTTCCAGAACCTGCTCGACTTCCCCCCGGCGCCAAAGCTCACGATTTTCGGCAAGCTGGATCCGGCCAAGGCAAGCGATGCCGAAATGCGGGGACAGAATATATTCTTCGGCAAGGCGCGTTGTGCTGAGTGCCATCCAGCCCCCTACTACACCGACAACCTGATGCACAATATGCGGACGGAACGCTTCTACAGGCCAGAAATGATCAACGGCAGGCTGGCAAGCGCCGACGGCCCTATCAAGACATTCCCGCTTCGCGGCATCAAGGATTCGCCACCCTATCTGCATGACGGCAGGCTTTTGACGCTGGCCGACACCATCGAGTTCTTCAACCTGGTTACCGGCGTAAAACTCACTGAAGATGAGAAGAAAGACCTCCTGGCCTTCATGCTGACACTGTAAATTACACCGGGACCAAAGCGGCCGCCGGCTGAAAACTGGGCGCGCAAAGCAGAAAAGGGCGGGAAACAATATCCCGCCCTTTTCATGCCTGCGCCATAAGCCGGCAATCTACAAGGTAAAGAAAAACGTCGCGCCCATCCCCGGATCACCCTCGGCCCACACACGGCCTCCATGCCTTAAGACAATCCGCTGCACCGTGGCAAGCCCGATGCCGGTCCCCTCGAAATCACCGGAAGGGTGCAGCCGCTGAAAAGGCACAAAGAGCCGGTCCAGATGTGCCATATCGAAACCGGCACCGTTGTCCCGCACAAAGAAGACGGTTTCTCCCACCTCGCCCAACGACCCGAACTCGATAACCCCTTTTTCTTTCCTGGCGGTATATTTCCAGGCATTGCCGATGAGGTTTTCCAGCATAATCCGCACCAGCCGGGGATCGCAGATGGCCGACAAGCCGTCTTTGAGCTGGATATCCACCTGCCGGTCCGGATCGCCTTTTCGCAGGACCGCGACCACTTCCGCTGCCATGGCGGACAGATTGACCCGCTCCCGGCGCACTTCGCCCTGGGAAAGCCGGGAAAGATTGAGGAGATCGGTGATTAGCTCGTCCATCCGGCCGCAGGCAACGATAATCCGGTCGAGATAGTCCTTGCCCGTAGCATCGAGTTTGTCGCCGAAATCCTCCACCAGTACCGTGCTGAAGCCGGCGATATGCCGCAGTGGCGCACGGAGGTCGTGGGAGACCGAGAAACCGAATGACTCAAGTTCGCGGTTTGCGGCAAGGAGGGCCAGCTTCTGCCGCTCCAGATCGTCATTGAGCCAGCTGATTTCCTCCTGGGCGCGGGAACGTTGCGCCACTTCCTCCCTGAGGCTGGTATTCGCCTCCTCAAGCTGGGCAGTCCGCTCGGCAACCAGACCCTCAAGCCCGGCATTGAGACGATCCAGATCCGCCACCATGGCGTTGAACGCCGATGAGAGTTCTTCGATCTCATCACCGGTCTTGATATCGACCAGCCGGTCGGTTCCACGCTTCTTGGGGAGTTCCGTAATATGGCGGGTAAAACGCATCAGGGGAGCGGTAAGATAACGAACCGAAAAGGATGCGATGACAAGCGCTGCCGCCACGCCGCAGAAAGCCACCATTGAAAAGAGATACCGGGCGGTACGGATCGGGGCGAAAGCCTCACGTTCCGGATAACTGGCGGCGATGACCCAGTCCTTCACCCCGAGCTTCTTGATACTGGTGAGCATGGGGTTCCCTCTGCTGTCAACGGTGCGCCTGGTGCCGACGAACCCTTTAAGGGCATCGCCGACAAGTTCGTTCAGAGGGGTCGAAACCGGGCGGAGAATCTCGCGTGGGTCCGGGTGCACGAGCACCACGCGCTGACCGGAAATAACCTTGATGTTACCGCCGCGGCCTATCTTCAGACCGCTGAAACGGGTCAGGGGGTTGGGCTGCTTAAGGGAGAAACTTCCCATAAGGACCGCACGGATCTTTCCGGACTTGTCGCGAACCGGGGCGGTCATTATCACCTGCGAAGGCGAAAAGTCGGCGCAGCAGGAAGTCAGGTCCGAGATTACCTGCTTTCCGGTTCGCAGGGTTTCGCGGAAAAAGGGGGCGTCTGTAAAATTCACCCGCGGCCTGCCGTCCGCCGAAGGGTATGACTCGGCAATCAGGAACCCGTCGGTCCCCACTACCATCAGATGGTTGTTAAAAAGCCGGTGCAGGCTGGTTCGCGTCCGGAGGAAAGCGCGGGCACGATCCGGAGAATCAAGGGTATCGAGGGGGAAAATATCGGCACTGGCCAAGAGGAGTTCGCGGGAGGTGAGCAGCACATGGTCAATCTCATCGGCAACATAGGAAACGATAGAGAGTTGCTGGCTGGAGATGGTCTCGTGCAGCTTCCGCTCGAAATACCCGAGCGAGAAAAGCGACACGAATGCCGTCAGGACCACAACAAGGGTCGAGACGGCAAAGATCATCTTGTTTTTAAGCTTCATCAGCCGCTTCCTTAGTAGCGATATGATAGATACAATGGATCAACATCACCATCAATTATCCATATATTCAATACAGGAAATATGCCAATAAAACAAGACATTATTACATGCATTGCACTCCAGGTTCTACCTTCATGCAGTGCAATCCGGCAGGTAAATCAAGCGGCTTCAGTCCATCAGCTCGTGTACTGTGATTTAAGTATATCAGACTGCCGAAAAAAACAACGCTAAGGCATCATTGTCGCAGCCATTGCCTCGCGCTTCAGCTTTGCCCTGGCTTCGATATCCCGCGCAAGATCGTCGTAAGCAGTAAGATTTTTGATAATAGGCAGATCCTTGTGAGCAGTATCCTCGAATAGCCGGAGCTTGCCGTTGAACACTCCCGCCCGATTCTTGAGCCCCTCGATACTCGAAGCAAGGTAGCTCTTGTCTTTCTTGTACGCATCGTTACGGCTTATGAATGCCTTGGTCTTGGCCCAGTACTCATCGCTGCTTCCAACGTAGTGATCGAGGGTTTCCAGAAATGAAAGGGTGGATGCGGATATGTCGGCGGAAGTCCGCAGCTTGGCTTGAACATCGGTCATGGCCCGCAGAAGTTCGCCATCGGCAAAGCGGACGGCGGCGGAAACCCCTGCGGCATCGGGGTGTGCGGGGTCAATGGCATCGACAAGCGCCAGGAACCTGTCGGATGTCTTCAGGTAGGAAGCGATTGAGCCTGATGCGGCATTGAGGGAGAGAACCCCCTGGGAGACGAACTTTGTCAGCATCGAGGCCTGCCCGGCGTAGGGGATGGGAAGGACCTTGGCGAAACCGGCCGCCACGGAACCGGCGTAAATGTACTTTTCATAACCGGCAAGGCTTGAACTCATCCAGGTGACAAACGTCCTGAAGTCAGCCATGGACTGCCGCTGGGCACGGGTATTGACGGCAAGCGCCTTGATTTGCTGAAGATTTTTCGTCAGCAACTCGTTGCTTGAAATTACCGGAGCGCACTCCATATCCCGGATCTTTTGTTCCAGCCGCAGCTGTTCCGCCTTGAGAGCCTCCAATGCTTCTTCCTGACGCCTGAGCGTCTCGTCGCAAAGGGGAGCCTGCGGCTGTTGTGGCAACTCGTCGGAGGCGTATGACTCGATTGCCGCCGGGAGAATGAAAGCCATGCAAACAATGGCAACAAGGGTGATTTTCACGGGTATGCTTCCTTTCTTCGGTAAATGCGCAATAACTGGAAATAGTACCCCCGGCACCGCTCTTCTGTCCAGAGGTTCGTAAGCACACATGGGTTGAAGGGAATTTCCCCCATGGTAGTATTGAAGCGAACGGCATCGGCGGCCCGGCACTTGAGCTCAAACGGGGGGACACATCATGGAAGACCTGCTTAAAAAATCCAGGAAATTCGCCAAGCACTTCCGGGTGGAAGAAGGCAAGAACTTCCGGCTCAAGGACTTCGCCCCGGAGGACACCCAGGGGCTCAAGCACGTGGAAGGGATCAAGGACAAGGCTTCTCTCCTGCTCCAGGAGGGGGTCGATCTTCTCGCGCAGATGCAGGAAAAACTGTACGCCCAGGATAAATGGGGACTTCTCCTCATTTTTCAGGCCATGGACGCGGCGGGAAAAGACAGCGCCATCAAGCATGTAATGTCAGGAGTAAACCCCCAAGGGTGCCAGGTTTTCAACTTCAAGGCACCATCGGCGGAGGAGCTTGACCACGACTTTCTCTGGAGGACCGGCAGATGCCTCCCCGAGCGGGGCAGAATCGGCATCTTCAACCGCTCCTACTATGAAGAGGTGCTGGTCGTCAGAGTCCATTGGGAATTGCTGGCGAAGCAGAAGCTCCCCCCCTCCCTGGTAACGAAAAAAATCTGGGAAGAACGCTTCGAGGACATCAACGCCTACGAGCGCTACCTGACCCGCAACGGCATCGCCATCCGCAAATTTTTTCTCAACGTGTCCCAGGACGAGCAGAAGAAACGATTTCTGGAGCGGCTCGAAAATCCGGACAAGAACTGGAAGTTCTCAGTGGACGATGTCCGGGAACGCGGCCACTGGGACCGTTACATGGATGCCTACGAGGATATGATAAGGCACACCGCAACCGAATACGCGCCATGGTACGTGGTGCCGGCCGACAGTAAATGGTTCAGCCGCCTGGTGGTTGCGGCAGGCATCATAGAGGCTCTCGACGGGCTCAAGCTCGCTTTCCCCGCGGTGGACGAAGCCAAACGCGAAGAGCTTGCGGCTGCCGGGACGATGCTGAAAAATGAACGATAAGCATCAATCATCCTCCTGCTGACCCCGTCGCCGCAGCCATTTGTCAAGCTCTACCACGACCACCACCAATGCGGAAACGGCCAGGATGGTACCCCACTCGGCCGCGGTGAGCGGCACGGTCCGGAACACAACATGGAGAGCAGGCACGTATAGAACTGCCAACTGAGCGAAGAAAGCGGCAATGAGCGCCACGAAAAGGAACGGATTGGAGAGAAGGTTCAAACTGAAGATGGAATTGGTCTCGGAACGGCTATTCCACGCCTGGAAGAACTGGAAGAAAACCATGGTAGTGACCGCCACGGTGCGTGCGTTCTCCAGGGTAGCGCCGTTACGCAGGGCATCCGTAAAGGTATAGACCACTCCGACGGCGATAAGCCCTCCAACGAGCACCGTCCGCTCGATGAGGAGCCGGGACATGAGCCCCTCTTTCGGATGCCTGGGAGGGCGGTCAAGAACACCTTTTTCGCCCGGCTCGAAGGCCATGGCCACATCCTGAAGCCCGTTGGTAACCAGATTGATCCAGAGGAGCTGGGCCGGGACGTAGGGAATCGGCATCCCCATAATCATGGTGGCGATGATGGAAAGGATGGCGGCCACGCCGGTGGGAATCAGGAAAAAGGTAACCTTGCGAAGGTTGTCGAAGACCACCCGCCCCTCCCGGACGGCTTCGAAAATACTGGCGAAGTTGTCATCGGTGAGAACCATGTCCGAGGCCTCCTTGGCAACATCGGTCCCCCCCTTTCCCATGGCGATCCCGATATGGGCAGCCTTTAGAGCCGGCGCATCGTTCACCCCATCGCCAGTCATGGCGACGATTTCGCCCGAAGCCGCCATTTGCCTGGTGATCCTGAGTTTATGCTCCGGGGCCACCCGGGCATAGACCGAAACTTCCCTCACGCAGTCGGAAAACTCCTCGTCGCTCATTCCCTCCAGCTCGCGACCCGTAAGGACCGGCGCATCATCCCGGACAATACCCAGGTCGGCCGCTATGGCCCGTGCCGTCACCCCATGGTCGCCGGTAATCATAACAACCCGGATACCGGCCCGCCGGCACCCCCTGATAGCCTCGACCACCTCGGGGCGCGGGGGATCGATCATACCCTGGAGACCGGCCAGGCAGAGCCCCGTCTCAGCATCGTCATGAATCAGCTTGCCGGTCTCCGGAGGAATTTCTTTCCAGGCATGGGCAAGCACCCTCAGACCCTGGGCTGCGAAATCGCCCGCTATCCGCAGGGTCGCCTCCCGCTCGGCGGAATCAATGGTACACATATCCAGGACCCGCTCCGGTGCTCCCTTGACAAAGATGAACCTTTTCCCTCCATGGTCGTGAATGGTCGCCATGTAACCCCGCTCGGACTCGAAGGGTATTATGGCCGTCTGGGGCCAGGCCTCCTCCTCTGCTTCAGGAGAAAGCCCCCCCTTCAGGGCCGCCACAATAAGCGCACCCTCCGTTGGATCTCCATCCACCCGCCACTCGCCGTCCTCTTCATAAACATCGGACTCGTTGCAGAGAAGTCCGATCCGCAAAAGCCGCGCGAGCTGTTCCTCGCCGGCGGCGGCCACCGGAAGGCCATCCCTGAGGATCTCCCCAATCGGCTCATAACCGCCGCCCGTCACCTCGCAGGTATGCCGGCCATCATAGAGGAGGGTCACGGTCATCTCGTTTTTAGTGAGCGTACCGGTCTTATCAGAGCAGATTATCGTTGTGCTCCCCAAGGTCTCCACGGCCTGGAGCTTGCGGATGATGGCGTTGTGCCGCGCCATCCGGCCGACCCCCACCGCCAGAGCTATGGTCACCACAATGGGAAGCCCCTCGGGAATAGTCGCCACAGCCGCTGCAACCGCCGTCATGAACATATCCTTGGCGGTTCCCCCGAGAAGAATTCCGATGCCGAACAACACTCCCGACGCCACAAGCACCAGAATGCCGATTGCCCTGGCAAACCGTTCCATCTTCTCCTGGATTGGTGCCTTGGTTATTCCGATCTCTCGCACTTCTCCCGCAATCTCGCCGAGCGTGGTGGCAGCGCCGGTGGCAACCACGACTCCCCGTGCCCGTCCGTTCACCACCGCCGTACCCATGAAGGCCATGTTGGCCTGATCGCCGGGAATCAGACTCTCCTCGGCAATGGGCATCGCCCCCTTTTCGGCGGGGAGAGATTCGCCGGTAAGCATCGACTCGTCCACCCGAAGCTCAATGGCATGGATAATCCGCAGGTCAGCCGGCACCCTACCCCCTGAAGCGAGGAGCACGATATCCCCCGGCACCAGGCCGGCACCGGGGATCTCCCGCTCGCGCCCCCCACGCACCACCCGAGCCTTGGAGACCACGAACCCCTTGAGAGCCCGAACACTCTCTTCAGCCTTGTATTCCTGGAAGAAGCCAATCACGGCATTAAGAAAGACCACCAACAGAATCACGCCGGTATCAGTCCATTCTCCGAGCAGATAGGTGACAATGGCCGCCACCAGGAGGATGGCAATAAGGGGGCTCATGAACTGGTGAACTGCAAGGGAAAGGATGCTGATCTTTTCCTCGTCGCCGAGCTTGTTGGGACCATGCCGTGCGAGCCGCTGCCTGGCTTCATCATCGGTAAGGCCGGTTTCGGCGGAAGAACCGAGGCGATCGAGACAGTCACCTGGAGTTAATTGGTACCACTGCATCTTTTTGCCTTCTCCACGAATAATCGGGTCCATCCGGAATCTGCATGCGGCAAACGCCACCCATGATGAAGTATAACCGGCATCAGTGACTAAACAACGGCGTTTACCCGACGCCATCAGCCTGAAAGGCCTTGACAGGAACGGGTAAAGCCCCTATCCTTTCATTAATTTACGCATCGACACAACGCTGGCAACTGCAATGAAAACAACTACCTTCCCCCATAGAACAATTGCCACAATCCTGATTGTGCTTCTTCTGCTTATCTCGACGGCCGGCTTCGGCCTGGCACTTTCTCTCTCCGTGCAGGAGCAGACAACCTCCAAACACGCCGCCTGCGGCTGCATCACGGCCAATGACGGCGGCAGCGAATCGGAATCTCCCACACCAGAGGTTTGTCACGGCGACTTCAACCCCTCCTGCGAAGCCATGCCGGCAATCCCGGTCTATGCCCCGGCAGTGGAGTGCCTTTGCGCCTTCGAGCCGTTCCGCGCCCCGCCTCAAGTCTATTTCGATCTTTTTGTACCGCCCCAGGAATGCTGCTGACGACGGCCGGCGTGCGTCCTGCAACCAGTGCGGACAGGATACACAATTGTTCGCCACGACGCCGTCCAACGTCCTCATTGTTGCCACTGAACCCTGAACAGTGATCGGCCATGGCCGCGGGAACCATATCCCGCAACCACGGCCGTCACGTCCCCGGTGGCCGCCGCAGCACGGCGGCTCCCGGAAAGCAGCGCGTTGCCGCAGCAAGCGCGACGCGCAGGGAGATGTAACCATGACGACAAACCATGCGTCACAGCGACTCTGGATATTTTCTTTTGACGGCGCCCTCACAGCACCGTCGGCGGACCGCTCCAAAGCCCGACTCCACCGCCTCACCCGCCAGCTCCTGGAAGAGCTGGCAAGCTCTCCGGGAGAACGTGTTGCGGTTCTTTCCAGCCGCTCCCTTGAAGACCTCGTTTCCCGCGTCCCCATTCCGGGGGTTTTCCTCGGGGGCGGGTGCGGAACCGAATGGCATATTCCCGGCGGCGAATCCATGACACTCTCCGGCCGCCCGAAGGACCTCCTCATGGAGACCCGGGACGAACTGCTGCCGTTGCTGCGCGATGTTGCGGCTCTGCCGGGAATAACGTTCGATGACCGCCGCTGGTCGGCGGCCATCCATGCCGGCGGCGTCGCGCCCAAAGTGAAGCGCACCCTGGACGAACAGCTTGAAGCCATCTGCCGCCAGCGGAGCGTCGCCCTGTACCGCTACCCGGACATGGTCGAGATCCAGTTCCTGCCTGAAATCACCATGGAGTTCGGCGCGCGCGCCATCTGCCGCTTCCTCAAGCAGGAAGGCCCCATCATCTGCGCCGGCAGCGACGCAAACGACGCCACGGCAATCCGCTGGGTTCTGCGGCAGGGGGGAAGCGCCATCTCCATCGGCAGGCGCCCCATCATGGCCGGCGTCACGGCGGCGGTCGATATCCGGTCCCTGGTGCGGCAGGTTCGCGACCTGGCCGGGGTCAGCCCTCAACTGCCGGCGCGCCGCCCCGAACGCCGGCTCAACAAGGCGGCTTAAAGCCGCCGCACCGCCCTGCCGACGGTGCCGCCATTACAATCGGCACGACAGGAAAGAACACCCATGAAGAAACACATCAACCTGCTGCGGGAATTCTCCATCCCCCTCCTTGCCGGGGTTTTCACGGCCCTTGTCTGGGCCAACATCAATCCGCAGGAGTATCAGACATTCATCAGTTCGCCCCTGCTGGGAGGGGTAAACCTCCACTTCGTGGTGAATGAACTCTTCATGGTCCTCTTCTTCGGCATCGCGGCAGTGGAGATTACCCAAAGCTGCCTCCCGGGCGGCGATCTGAACCCGCCCCGAAAGGCGATCAACCCTCTCCTCTCCACCCTTGGCGGCGTCGTGGGCCCGGTCATAGTCTACCTCGGACTCAACGCCGTGGCGGGCGACTCGGCGCTGACAAGGGGATGGGGAATCCCTACCGCAACCGACATCGCACTGGCATGGCTCGTGGCGCGGATGGTTTTCGGCGCGGGGCACCCGGCGGTATCGTTCCTGCTGCTGCTGGCAGTGGCCGACGATGCCATCGGGCTCGCCATAATCGCCATCTTCTATCCCGACCCGAGCCACCCCGTCGAACCGCTCTGGCTTTTCCTGACGGTGGCCGCCATCGTTATTGCCTATATCCTGCGAAGCGCGAAGGTGAAAAACTACTGGCCCTACGTGATCCTGGGAGGGGGGCTTTCCTGGGCAGGTCTCTTCAATGCCCACCTCCACCCGGCCCTGGCACTGGTTTTCATCATTCCCTTCCTTCCCCATCCGCCGCGGGAATCGGTACACCTCTTCGAGGACGATCCCCGCGACACTTCCACCCTCGCCAGCTTCGAGCATGACTGGAAAATCGTCGTGGACTTCGGCCTTTTCCTTTTCGGCCTCGCCAACGCCGGAGTCGGCTTCTCGACCATGGGGACCGCCACGTGGCTGGTCCTGGCGGCGCTGGTCGTCGGCAAGACAGCCGGCATTTTCGCCATGGGGACCATGGGGAAATACCTCGGTTTCCCGCTCCCGGACAAGGTTGGCAAAAAGGAACTGCTGCTTACGGGCCTGGTGGCTGGAACGGGGCTTACCGTTGCGCTGTTTGTCGCGGGAGTCGCCTTTGTGGAACCCGACATCCAGGGCTCGGCAAAAATGGGGGCTCTTCTCTCCGGAGGCGTTGCTCTTGTCGCAGTAATTCTCGGCAGAGCCCTGAACGTGAGGAGAATTCCCTGATAGAATAAACCTGTACCCACAGGGACGTGGGAAGTTCTGAATCGAGATGGGGAGAACTATGGGTCTGAGGGGATTGTTCTTCAATCTCGCTGTTTTTGCTTGCTGCCTCGCGTTTTTTCTCCCTGCGGGATACGGCTGGGAGCTGGCCGATGAGGTGCGCGGACACTTGAGAATTCGCGTCGACTCGGCCGACACCGCAACACAACTGGTGGTGGCCGGGGAGCTTATCCTCGCCCCCGAATCCGTTGCCGGATTCTATAAAAACCGGGCTTTCCGGCCCGCCTGGATGAACGGCAAAACCCCTTCTCCCCTTGCCGATGCCCTGGTGGCTGCCCTTAAGCAGGCTGACGACGAGGGGCTCGATCCCCGCAATTACCACCTGGAACGGCTCGAAGCGATGCTTGCCGAAGCATGGCGGCAGCCACTTCGACCGGCGATGCTGGCAAATCTGGACATTATCCTCACCGACGCCTACCTCCTCTACGCATCCCATCTCTTTTCGGGCCAGGTTAGCCCGGAAACCCTCGGCACCGAATGGTACCTGCGCCGCCCCGACGCGGACCTGACTGCTATCCTCCGAAAAGCGCTCAAATCCGGCAACATTGAAGAAAGTCTCAACTCTCTTCTCCCCGCAGACCCCGGCTATGGCCGATTGAAAGAGGCTCTTCGGCACTACCGCGAAATCCGCGCAAGCGGCGGATGGCCGGCCATTTCCGAAGGTCCGATGCTCCGCCTGGGGGACACCGGCCCACGGGTAACGGAACTCCGAGCCCGGTTGGCTGCCGGCGGAGATGTCGTTTCAGGCATTGCCGAAGTGGAAGGGGTATTCGACGAAGAAGTGGAACAGGCCGTAATCCGGTTCCAGCAGAGTCACGGCCTCGACGCGGACGGAGCCGTGGGGGAGCAGACCCTTGCGGCCCTGAACGTACCGGCAGAGGAACGGGAAAAGCAGATTCTGGTTAACCTGGAGCGCCTGCGCTGGCTACCGGCCGACCTCGGCAACAGGCATATCATGGTGAACGTGGCCGGCTTCAGCCTTCACGTCATTGAAGGGGGAGAGACTCTGACGGGAATGCGGGCCATCGTCGGGCGGCCTTACCGCCAAACCCCATCCTTCAGCGGCAAGCTGACCCATCTCGTTTTCAGCCCCTACTGGCATATCCCCCACAGCATCGCTGTCAAGGATCTTCTCCCCAAAATCCAGAAGGACCGCCGTTTCCTGGCCAGGGAGAAAATTCGTGTTTTCCGGGGCCGTGGCAAGGCGGAACGGCCGGTCAATCCGACAAAAATAAAGTGGCAGCAGCTCAGTGAAAACAACTTCCCCTACCATCTGCGCCAGGATCCAGGCCCCCTCAACTCCCTAGGGCGCGTCAAATTCATGCTCCCCAACAGCTTCAACGTCTACATTCACGACACCCCCTCGCGGGAGCTGTTCGAAAAGGCAGTGCGTGGCTTCAGCTCGGGATGCATAAGGATCGACAGCCCCGTGGAGCTGGCTGAGTACCTGCTGCGCGACGACCCGGCATGGACCACCGAAACTATCCTGGAGGCCATGGAACAGCCGCGGGAGAGAACCGTCCGGCTGCCGCGGCCGATTCCCGTCCACTTCCTCTACATGACGGCGTGGGTGGATACAGAAGGAGTGCTCCAGTTCCGCGACGATATTTACTCACGGGACACACTGGTTGCAGACGCCCTGGAAGCGGCACCCCCTTCCCGGTGACTCATATCTAAACTGCGAGATCCCCTTTCAATCCCCTAGCAGCAAGCCTCCCGCCCCCTTAAAACACTCAATCCGTTTATTCTGTAATTTATATGCTTGACTTAGATAGCGCGCTATGCAATTTATATAGCGCGCTATCTATCCAGGAGAAAGCCATGCAAACCAAAGTGGATAAGAATCTGTGTTACAAGCTGCAATATCTGGCCAGGCTGCTTATCACCGATTTGAATGAAGAGATGAAACCCTACGGGGTTACGCAGGGGCAACTGCCAGTACTGTGCTGCCTGTGGGAGGATGGCGGGCAAACGCAAAGCGAGCTTTGCGAGAAAATCCAGGTGGAACAGCCAACCATGGCCAACACCCTGCGGCGCATGGAACGGGACGGCCTTATCCAGCGAACGCCCTGTGACCGGGACAAGCGCCAATTCCGGATTCACCTGACTGAGCAGACCCGGCCTTCGGTTGCCGCTCTCCAGGAAAAACGGGACGAAGTCATCGCCCGAATGACCCGGAAGATGTCGCCGGAAGACCAGGATACCTTGCATCAACTAATCGACAGGGCGATAGACGCCTTGAAAAATCCGGGCACAAACATGGAATCTGAGGGGAGAAAAAATGAAGAGCTATGATGTCGTTGTAATCGGTGGCGGCCCTGGCGGAATACATGCGGCAATCCGGATGAGACAGATGGGCAAAACGGTAGCGCTGATCCAGGAAGAACGGGACAGCCTCGGCGGGGTCTGCCTGAATCGGGGCTGCATGCCGACCAAATCCCTGCTGAAAGCCGCCACGGCCTACCGTTACGCCAGGCAGGGCGCAAAATACGGCTTGGACATTTCGGTCACCCCCATTGATTTAGGCCGGCTCCGGGCGGTGACCGATGGAGACCTCCACGAACTGCGGGCTGGAGTACAGGGAATGATTAACGAGGCTGGGGTTGCCGTCTTCCGCGGCCGCGGGTCATTCCAGTCAGCCAACGAAATAGTCATCGGCAGCGCTGACGGCAGCGCCGAGGTGATCCGTGGCGGGCAGATTGTCATTGCCACCGGCTCGGAACCGGCCGCGCTCCCCTTTGCCCCCTTTGACGGGGAGTACATCGTATCAAGCGACCATATGTTGCAGAACACAGTCCTCCCGGAAAGGCTGCTGATTATCGGCGGCGGCGCCATCGGCTGCGAGTTTGCCACCCTCTACCACACGCTCGGCAGCGAGGTTGTCCTGGCAGAAGCACAAGAATCATTGCTGCCGCGGGAAGACAGAGAAGCAGGCAAAAAGCTTCAGGAATCCTTTGAAGCGCAAGGCATCAAGGTAAAAACCGCAACAGCCATTGAGCGGTTGACGGTCGAAAACGGCGCGGTCAACGTGAAATACGGCAACGGCAACAAGACCGGAACATTCGACAAGGTACTGGTCGGAATCGGCCGCAGGCCGAACATCTCGGGACTTAATCTGGAAGCAGCCGGGGTAAACACCGAACGGGGAGCCATAAAAGTGAACGCTTTCATGCAGACAAACATCCCCCATATCTACGCCCTGGGGGACTCCATCGGCGGCTTGATGCTGGCCCATGCGGCAGAGAAGGAAGCGGCCGTGCTTGCCTGCAACATGCTATCGGCAGGCAGCCTCCCCCTTGAAGAATCCGCCGTACCGCGCGTTGCCTTCTGCTCTCCGGAAGTAGCAGCGGTGGGGGTGAGCGAAGCCGGAGCCGGCATCAAGGCATTCACCATGCCCATGGTTCCCAACGGCCGCTCCGTGGTGGACAAGGTTTCCCCGGCGTTCGTGAAGCTGTTCGTCGAAAAGGATTCGGACATTGTCGCCGGGGCGGTCATCATCGGCGAAGCGGCAACGGAGATGATCCACGAGATGGCGTTGGCAGTCGAAAACCGTCTGACCCTGGGGCAGATCGGCAAAACTGTCCACGTACACCCGACACATTCAAAAAATATCGCCATGGCGATACATCATTTCAACTAAGGCCGGAGGACGCCTCTGATTATGCGAACAACATACGCCACACAAGGAACGTGCGCTCGTTTCATCGACATTGAGACTGACGGTGAAACGGTCAAAGAAGTGAAATTCATCGGCGGTTGCAGCGGCAACACCAGTGGCCTTTCAGTCCTGTTGCAAGGGATGAACATGCAGGATATCATCCAGCGGTTGAAGGGTATCACCTGTCAGGGGAACACAAGCTGTCCCGACCAGTTGGCCAAGGCCCTGGAAGCAATGCAGACCCAAAGCGGCGACGGTGAGGCACTGTCACAGCCGGCACCATAGTAAACCGGGGGAAAAACCATGTCGACACCACTGATAGTTCTCGCATCCATCCTGGCGTTTTTAGCCCTGGTTGTCATCCCCCTCGTGATGATCAAGAGCGATCAACAACAGAACAGGCAACAGCAGCAATCCCAGGCTCATCCGAGGGAAAAGCCTCAACGGAAGAAAAAGAAGCGGTAAAAACTCCTGGCGCCCGACCTCACTTGAACCGGGACTTGGCCGAGTCCAGGGCTTCGCTGACGGCGGACCAGGCCAGTTCGATACCCGCCTTCAGATCTTCCCACGCGCTTCCCCCGGATTTTTGCAACTCCTCTATCTTCTGGCGGGCCACAGCCTGTTTCGCCTTCAGGGCCTCAATCTGCCCGGCGTAATCGTGCTTTAAGTCTTCCCTCACCTCACCGGCCCTGGCAGAAAGCTTGTCGATATCGGCATTCCACTCCTCCAGTTTTGCTTGCATTTTTCGAACGTACTCGTCTCTCGTGCTCATGAAAGCCTCCTTTTTCATTGATTATTGCCACAGTATTCATGGGTGGCGACAGTATTATCAGTTTACCATATCATTCGCCCGGTTCCCTCCCGGCCGCTCATCGCCCACGATTCTGACATCACGCCGTGGAAAAGGTATCTCAATCCCATTATCGGCAAAAGTTTTATATATGGCATAGTTGATGGTACTGGTGAGGAGTCCCCGGCGATGGATGAGGGTTGTGCTCCAAACCCGCAACTCGAAGTTGAGCCCGTTGTCGCCGAACTCCATGAGACGCACGCCCGGTGCGGGTTTTTCCAGCACATCGGGGTTGTCTGCCGCAACTGCCATCAACAGCCGCTCCACCATCTGCACATCGCTGCCGTAGGCGACACTGACCGGTATCTTGAAACGCACCTTCCGGTCATTGTGGCTCCAGTTCACCACATCCTCGGTGATGAATTTCGAGTTTGGGACAATGATGGTGATGTTGTCATTGGTCACCACAGTGGTGCTCCTGCCGCCGATGTGCACCACGTCCCCCTCCACGTTTCCCACCACTATACGGTCGCCCACCTTGATGGGCCGCTCAAACAGGATGATGATGCCGCATACGAAATTATTGACGATGTTCTGGAGGCCGAAGCCGACACCGATGCCGACGGCGCCGGCCAGCACGTTGAGGGCAGTGAGGTCGATGCCTGCGGTCTGGAGTATGATGATGAAGCCGAAGGCGATGATGGTGTAACGGATGATGGAGCCGGTTGCCTGGCGAGCCCCTACTTCCATCCGCGTGCGGGTGAGGAACTGCTCGACGATCCAGGTCCGTAACTTCCCCGACAGGTAGAAGAGAACCGCCACCAGCACCACCAGCTGGATAATGGTCCAGAGGGTTACCGGCGACCCGCCCAGCTTCAGGATGGGGACTTCCAGGAATTCCCTGATCTGTGCCAGTACATCGCGAAGCGTTTCCATTACGCCTCCTTTTCAACAGCCTGCTGCTAAAACGGCCAGAACCGCGGTATGAAGATCGTTGCCAGCACCCAGAAAATGATATTGAGCGGCGCGCCGACTCGCAGGTAATCGGAGAAACGGTAGCGCCCCGGCCCGTATATGAGGGTATTGGTCTGGTAGCCGAAGGGGGTCATGAAGTCCAGGGACGCCGCGAAAGTGACCGCCATGATGAGGGGGCGCGGATCTATTTTCATGGAATCGGCAGTGGCGAAAACGATCGGGATCAGCAGCGCCACGGTGGCGTTGTTGGACAGTACGGCGGTAGCGAGGGCCGAGAAGAGGTAGAGTACCGCAACCATTACCGAGGGCCCCGCTCCACCCACGGCATAGACGATGAACTTCGACAGAAAGAGTGCCGCTCCGCTCTTTTCCATGGCGATGCCGAGGGTGACCACCCCGGCCATCAGCATGATAACCTTCCAGTCAATGGCCTCGTACGCCTCTTCCATCGAGAGGCAGCGCGCAAGCACCATAACGATGCACCCGATGATGGCGCCGCTCATGATCGGCACGACCCCAAGGGCGGCACCCGCCACCACGGCTGTTACGACAGCAAGGGCAATTGCGGTCTTGCGCTTGCGGAATACAGGGGCCTGCACCTCGGAAATGACAACGAAGGTGCGGTCAGGGCGGAGCCACTCGATCTCCCGGGGTCCCAGGTCGAAGAGGAGGACGTCGCCGGCCCTCAGCACGATGGTCTCCAGATCCTCCCGCACGACGCGCCCCTGGTGCCTTATGGCAAGGGCGCTGAATCCGTAGCGGGAACGGAACCGGGCCTCCTTGAGACTCCGGCCGTCAAGGGTTGAGTTGGGGGCGATCACAGCCTCCACCAACTTGGTTTCTTCCAGCATCCCCTTGCCTTCGCCTCCCTGATCGGACTCATGCCTCAAAGAGATGCCCCGCCGCTGCTGAATCTTGCGGAAGTTTTCCAGATCGCACCGGACCTTCAGGTGATCCCCCTCCCGGAGTTCAATCTGTTCGGGGGGCCCATCGATTCGGCGACCGTCCCGGAAGACCTCAATGCTCTTCAGATCAAGCTCATGCAGAAGCGGCGACTGTGCGAGCACCGTCCCCACCGAACGGGCGTCGGGCTGGATGATGATTTCGGTGACGTAATCGCCGGATCCCAGTCGCTTGTCGGTTTCGTCCTCCCCTCCCCGGTCGGGAATGAGCCATATTCCCGCCAGCAGCATATATACGACCCCTGCGCCGAAAAAAATCAGTCCCATGTCGGTCAGCTCGAACATCCCGATGGGGGCGAGGCCACGGCGCTCGATAATGGAACTGACGAGGATATTGGTGGATGTGCCGACAAGGGTGCAGACTCCACCGAACATGGAGGCATAGGAAAGGGGCATCAGGAGGCGGGAGGCGCTGGTATGGGTGTCGCGGGCCACTCCGAGAACGATGGGGAGAAAAATGACCACGGCGGCCGTGTTGTTGATGAAGGCGGAAATTATCCCAATGACGAGCATCATGGCGGCGATGGTCAGTATGTAGCTCTTTCGTCCCAGTCGAGCCAGGGCATTCCCCACCGCGTTCACGGCGCCGGTGCGGTAGAGCCCCGCCGA
Source organism: Geobacter benzoatilyticus (assembly GCF_017338855.1). Classification (NCBI taxonomy): domain Bacteria; kingdom Pseudomonadati; phylum Thermodesulfobacteriota; class Desulfuromonadia; order Geobacterales; family Geobacteraceae; genus Geobacter; species Geobacter benzoatilyticus. The sequence continues at coordinate 2,223,164 of NZ_CP071382.1, read as the reverse complement.
GAGGACGAACATGGCCCCTACGGTGATGGTGGCAGGGTTGCTGAACCCGCTGATTGCCTCCTCAGGAGTGATGAGGCTGGAAAGCAGCAGGGCGGCCATGATGATGAGGGCCACGAGGTCAGCCGGAAACCGCTCCGTGGCAAAGAGTATAACGGCCGACACAACAAGGCCCAGTACGAGCATCATTTCAACGGTCACGGCAGCCTCCCCTCCATGGGAATCACACTTAATAATACTGCCGAAGCCGCCGAATGCCACCTCCCTGTGGCGATCGGTTCTTATTCTGGGCCAGTCCCGCCTGTTCACCCCCCTGCTCGCTTCCCCCTACTTGGCAGGGGGGACTAAGGGGAGTCGCGGCCTTATCGTTACCGGGCCAACTGCCTCAGAACCTGTTGAAGCTTCCGCAACTCCTCCCCATAGCCGGCCCAGTCCCCCTGCCTCTGGAGGTTCGTGGCACGTTCGAAAATCGCCATCGCCTCCCGGGCCAGTTCTGCCGACGAGCCATTTACGGCCTCTGGCGCCGCTGCTGTGGCAACGGCAGGCACCCTTCTCCCCCCGAAGATCCGCTGCAGGGCCAGCTCCAGGGTCTCCTCCATGACCACCTCGTCGCCGTAGGCGACTATGACGCGCCGGAGCTCCGGCAGCCCGGCCTTGTCCGCCGCGGCCAGAAAGAGCGGCTGCACGTAGAGAAGCGACTTCTCGATGGGAATCACCAGCATGCTTCCCCGGATGACCTGGGAACCCCGCTGGCTCCAGAGGGTCAGTTGCTGGGAGATCTGGGAATCCTGGTTGATCCGGGCGTCAATCTGTTTCGGCCCGTAGATGAGCCGGTCCCGGGGGAAAGTGTAGGCAAGCAGCTTTCCGTAGTTCTCCCCGTCGCAGCGGGCCGTAAGCCATGCCGCCAGGTTGTCCCGTTTGGAGGGGGTGAAGGGAAGAAGCAGGATATACTCCTCCCTGGTCTCTCCCGGCAGCTTCATGATGGTGTAATAGGGCTCCATCCGCTCCTCGCCCAGAACCGGCACTTCCCAGAGGTTCTCCTTGTTATAGAAGACCTTCGGATCGGTCATATGGTACGTGGCGAACATGGCGGCCTGCACCTGGAGAAGCTGGTGGGGATAGCGGATGTGCCGGCGAAGGTCCTCGGGCATGGCCGACAGGGGCTTGAAAAGTTTCGGGAATATCCGTGCGTAGACCTTGATTATGACGTCATCGGGATCGCTGATGTAGAAATCAAGAGTGCCGTCATAGGCATCCACCACTGCCTTGACGGGGTTCCTCATGTAGTTGATCCCACCAGCGAGGGGCTTTGCATAGGGAAGGCGGTCCGAGTAGGTGTAAGCGTCGATGATCCACTTGAGGGTGCCGTTGTCGGCCACCACCAGGTAGGGGTCGCCGTCGAAGCGGAGAAACGGCGCCACGGCCTTCACCCGCTCGTTGATGTTGCGGTAGTAGAGGATGCGGCTCTCGCCGGTGATGTCGGAGGAAAGGAGAATCTTTTCCGTTTTGAACAGGGCGGCGAAAAGAACCTTCCTGACCAAAGAGTCCAGGGGCACCCCACCCTTTCCTCCATAGGTGGTATTGATGTTTCCCGTGGCGGTCGGATAGCTGAACTCGGGCACCTTCGTCTTGACGATGACGTACTCGTTGGAGAGTTCGCCGTAGTAAATCTCCGGCCTCTTCACCTTAATGTCCGCCAGGCTGACGGGAGGGATGTCCTTGACGAAGAACTCGGGGAGCCCTTCCTTGCTGATTCTGCTCACGGGGCCGAACGTAAGGCCGTTGCCATGGGTGAAGATGAGCCGCTCGTTTATCCAGTTCCGGCTTGGAAGGTCGTTGTAGGAAAGCTCCCGGGGAGAGAGCATGACCTGGGAATACTGGCCGTTCACCAGGTAGCGGTCATTGTCCACGTCGAAAAACTTGTAGTAGGTCCTGATCTGCTGGAGCTGACTGTAGGTTTTGAGAAGCGGGCCATGGTCCCATAGCCTGATGTTCCTGATGGTGGCGTCGTTGCCGGCGATGTCCGCCGCAGTCAGTTTCAGGTCGGCATCGAATGGGATAGTCTCGATCTTGTCCAGATCATAGCCGAAACGGGTGAATTTGATGCTGTTCTCGATGTAGGGGGTCTCGATGGCCAGTTCATTGGGGGCGACCTTGAACTTCTGCAGCAGCACCGGATAAGCCATGATGCCTACCCCGTACACCACGGCCAGCAGCATCGGCGGCAGAAGCGCCATGCGCCGGCTGCCCTTCCAGATGCCCGTCGCCAGGATACCCCCGGCAATGGGGGTGACGGCCGCGAGTATCCGGTAGGTCAAAAGCCTGGCATTGACGTCGGCATAGCCCGCACCATGAAAGGTACTGCTGCCGGAAAGGAGAAGCCGGTAGCCTTCCAGATAAAATCCGGCCGCAGCCGTGAAGGAGAAGAGCCCCGCCAGAACCGCCAGATGCTTTCGCGCCCGCGGATCGATGGAAACGCCGCTCTCAGTCACGGCGATGCCGCCGCGCACGTAGTAGACCCCGGCGGACAGGGCGGCGACTGCCAGCACCATGAAACCGGCAAGCCCTCTGGCATACTCCAGCAGCGGCATGGTGAACAGGTAAAAGCCCAGGTCTTTCCCCATGACCGGATCATTGGTGCCGACCGTTACGCCATTCATGAAGAGCAGGACGTTCTGCCACTGCAAGGCCCCCCAGCGCCCCGCCATGAGCGCCAGGAGGACGGCGGCAAGAATGCTCAGGGGCGCGGCCAGCCTGGCCGCCTCATCCCGCTGAAGCCGGTAAAGGTTCCCCCCTTCGAAGAAAACGTTCCTGGGAGCGAAGGTGAACCGGTTCGGGTAGTGGATGTTGACCAGGGCAAAAATGAGCAGAATTGCCCCTGAGACGAGCCCGGCCCCCACCTTGGCCGCAAGGGTCGTCGTGAACACCGATGCGAATCCGGTTTCGACGAAGAAGAGCCAGTCGGTGTAGAAATTGAGGAGCGACGACAGGAAGAGAATTATCACCACCGCAACGGCAGCTATGAGCAGGAACCGGTTTTTTACCATCAATCTACTCCCTTGTTCAGCGTGGATGTCAGCGGGGCAATACCGCGGCCCTTCACGGTTCTGCCCGAAGTCATGTAATGTTACGGGGAATTTTCGCCTGGATGAGTTTCCAGAATCGCCATGATCTCATCGAGAAGCAGCCCGATTTCGGACTGTTCATGGATGAAGTGGCGGGCGGCGCTTACTTCAACCATCCCGACCCTTATGCCGAAGATTCTGTCATCCCGGAGACCGAACACATCCTCGTCCGTCACGTCATCCCCCGCGAAGAGGGCTCGGCGACATCCCAGGTGCTCCATGATGCGGAGCAGCGCCTCCCCTTTGTGAAGGGCTCCCTGCGGCACCACGTTCTCCACGAATTTGCCGGAAATCCGCCGTGGCTCCGGATCGAGACGGCTTACCGCCTCCAGGATCTTCCTGTGCGCCAGCTCCCGGTCCGGCGCGTTCCGGTAGTGGAGCGACAGGGTAGCACCTTTGTCCTCCATATAGATACCGGATCCGTCCGCATCCGGCAAGATGGCCTGCAACTGCGCTATCCAGCCGCGGCAGAGACGGATGAATTCCCGCTCCGTTGCTCCGTCGCCGGGAAGCCCCTCCGCGCCATGGTTCCCCACGAGAAAACGGGGAGAAAATCCCAGATGCGCAAGGGCATCTGCACGGGACCGGCCGGTAATAACGGCGACTGGAGCCATCCGGCCGAGACGGAGCAGCCCGTTTTTTATCCCGGAGGGTATCATGATCCCGGCGGGATCAGCAACGATGGGCGCCAGAGTGCCGTCCAGATCGAACGCGAAGAGCGTTTCACCGTCGATGGCGCCCCGGAGCTCCGCTCGTCCGGCATCACTGAACAGGTAGGTCATCGGCTCCGCAGCCATTACGATTCGCCCCCGATCCGGGCGGCCAGTTTTTGCCGCTGACGAACCCGCGCGGCATCCAGCAGCATCCGGCCGGCCCAGCGGTAAACGTTGAAGTCGCGCACCAGTGCCCGCATGCTCCGCATCCGCTCCTGCTGCTCATAATCGGGCATGGTCAGGGCACGATAGAGGGCCTCGGCGGTCTGCTCCACATGGTAAGGGTTGACGATCAGGGCCTCGTGCAGTTCATGGGCCGCGCCGGTGAACTGGCTCAGCACCAGCGCACCCCGCTCGTCGTCACGGGCAGCAACATACTCCTTGGCCACCAGGTTCATGCCGTCGTGGAGGCTGGTAACCATGCAGACATCGGCGGCACGGTAGTAGCGGTTCACCTCCTCGGGTTCGTGGTGCTGGGCCTTGAGAATGATGGCGGGGCGCCCGTCGCGGGAAAAACGGTCGTTAATCCGCTCGGACATCCCATGGACGCGGTCCTCGAAGGCACGGTACTCCTCCAGGGCCGAGCGGGTGGGGGCAGCGATCTGTACGAAGGTGAAACGCCCGGCCAGCTCCGGATGCAGTTCGAGCATCCGCTCCACCGCGGCGAACCGCTCCAGTATCCCCTTGGTGTAGTCCATCCGGTCAACCCCAACCCCGAGCAGATGTTCCGGTGGAAGTCCAAGCCCCTGGAGTATTTCGGCGCGGGTCGTTGCCACGGGTGGGAGCGCCCCCTCCCAGGGGGGGGGCCACTGGATGGAAATCGGATAGCTTTCCACCATGGTCAGTTGGCCGCGGCGGGATATGGTGGATGATTCATGCTCGATGCGGGTCTCCAGGTACCGGTCCACCGTTTCCAGGAAGTTCTTGCAGTGGTACGGCGTGTGGAAGCCGAGAATGGTGCTTCCCAGCATCCCCTTGAGCAACTCCTCCCGCCAGGGGCAGATGCCGAAAGACTCGGGATTGGGCCAGGGAATGTGCCAGAAGGTAATAATCGTGGCCTTGGGAAGCGCCCTGCGGATCATTCCCGGCAAAAGGGCAAAGTGATAGTCCTGCACCAGAACCACCGGATCGTCATTGTCAGCTTCCGCAACCACCGCATCGGCGAAGCGCTGGTTGATTTTCACGTACTGCTCCCAGTCGCTGGTGCGGAATACGGGACGCACGTGGGCAATGTGGCAAAGGGGCCAGAGCCCTTCATTGGCGAATCCGTAGTAATACCCTTGCTCCTCTTCTTTGGTGAGCCATATCCGCCGCAGGTTGTATTCGGGCTTCTGCGGCGGCACCCGGACCCGGTCATGCCTGTCCACAGTCTCGCGGTCCGCGGAGCCGCTGCCGTGGGCGATCCAGGTACCGGAACAGGCCCGCATGACCGGCTCGACGGCCGTAACCAGGCCGCTGGCGGGGCGGTTGACCTCGATATGATCATCTTTTTTGATATGGAGATAGGGCTCACGGTTTGAAACCACCAGAATCCTTTCTCCCACCAACTGCTTGTGCAGCAGTGTCCTCAGGGATTCGGGGCTCCAGGTTATGGTGGCATCATCGGCAAAGCGGCGTTCGGCATCAAGGGTGCGAAGAAGAGCGCGCAAGTCCCCCACAAGGGGCTGAAGCTCGGAATTTTGCGCCTTTTGCGGGCTAAAGGGGCGGAGAATCCCCTCTCCCCGGAGCATGGCCCGTACCCCCTCCATCCAGCCGCGCCAACTGAGGTGAGCGACAAACACGGTAATCAGCGAAACCACGATGCCGAGCACCACGAAAAAGATGATGACGTACTTCCGGGTATCGGCACTGCGGCGCTCCACAAAGCTCATATCGTGGACGAGGATCAGTGAACCTCCTGCCCCCTCTTCCGCCACCATCGGGTAAACGGAAACATGGACCGCTCCCTGGGGGAGACGAAGAAGCGTCCCCTCATCCTTATCCTTATTCTTGAAAACTATTGACGAACAATCCAGGGATTTGGGGAAGGCCGGCGTACGGTAACGCAGGGTGCCGCCTGCGTCGCAGTAGCCCAGGGCAAGGAGGCGTTCATCCTGGGTTGCCCGAAGCAGCAGGGCATTGATCCTGGAGCTGTTTCCCTCCGGCAGGAGTTGGGCAAGGGGTTCGTGCAGAGTCCGGCCGATGAGTTGCGAACGGATATCGATATCCCTTACAAACCAGCGCAGGGTGAGGTTGTCCACCAGCGGCACCACACCATAGGCAAGAATGCCAAGGGCAATAACAAGCGGGATTACAAAGCGGAGAGAGAGACGAAGTGATCGGAATTGAACCATTAAACCTCCTTTGGGTGTGGTTTTAAATCTTCCTCCTTACCCCCATGATTTTACCGGCGGCAATGGCGATAACCGCCATCGAAATGCTCAGAATGGCACCCATGCGGGCTTCATCCTGTAGCTGAGGGTCCGCAAACGCTTCGCCGGCGATGAAAAGGGATACGGTAAAGCCGATGCCGGCAATGATGCCCACCAGCAGCAGATGCCCGTAATCCATCCCTTCCGGCAGCTTGAGCCGCAACCGGTGCCCCGCCCAGGCGAACAGGAAGATGCCGAGCGTCTTGCCGAACAGGAGTGAGCCGAAAACAAGCCATGTTGCCGTGCCGAAAGATGAAAACTCCACGCCGGCGTTGGCGAGTCCGAAGAAGAAAAGGCCGAAATCCACGACCACCTTCCATTCATGCTCGAAGGCGGCCAGGGTCGAGGCATCGCGGGGATCCTCCTCGAAAAGATGCCTTGTTTCCCGCCACGGATGGGGAAGAAACGGCACAACGAAAACAAGGGAAAGCGCGGGATGGAGACCGGCGTTGTAGAGCCCGGCCCAACCGGCGCCGCCCCCCGCGATGAGATAGGGCCAGTAGTTTCTGATTCGGGAGCGCCGCAGCGCCCAGGCAATCCCCATCCCCGCCGCCACAAGAATGAGCCAGGCCGGCTCCAGGGGGTGGCTGGGGTCAGGGTAAAAAAAGGCTATTATGGCAAGGCCCACCGCATCATCCGCTATGGCCAGCAGCAACAGGAACGAGACGGCCGGGTGATTGGCGCCGAAGACAATCCGCGCCACGAGCCATGAAATGGCAATATCGGTGGCAGTCGGTATCCCCCATCCGCTCACCAAGTTAGCTGAGCCAAAAACCTGATTCAGCAGCAAATAAACCGCGACCGGACCTATAATGCCGCCGACCGTGGCTAATAACGGGCCGGCAGCCTTGCCGAGGGGGTGGAAATCGCCTCCGGGCATGCAGCTTTCCGTAATTTCCGCCGCCGCGATGGCAAAGAAAAAGACCATGAAGATATCGTTGGTAATAAAGTGGAAATTCAGGGGGCCTAGGAGTTGCTTGTAATTGAATTCATGGTAGGTTTCGGGCCAGAAGTTGGCCCAAACGAGCGCAACCACCACCCCCGCAATAAGGGGAAGGGAAAATTCCCGCAGCATGTTGAGATGTTTTTGCATCACAGATCCCTATCTCCTCAGCACTTTGAGCATGATTTTCCCGCCATGGCCGGCAGTGCCAGACGCCCTGGCAACCTTTATGTCGCCGGGAGCAATGCCGAACCGCTCAATCAGATACCCGCGAAGTACCGCGGCGTTGCGCTTGTACTCCCTGCCGGCAACGCCAATGCTATAGGTAAAGGAAGCTGGGCCGCCGGGAAGTTTCTCAATAGCCCCCAAAGCTTTGACGCTTTCAGATGAGAGTGATTCCCCCTCCATCAAGAGCGGTGGGAGAAAAGGCCGCAGGGTGATCGACAAGTCTACGGGAGCTTTAAGCTCTCGCTCAGCAAGACGCCGGAGCATTTCATGCTCTTCGGCCGACAGTGGATAATCACGACGGAGCGATATGGTGAGACCTACAGGACCCGATGATTCCGTCAATCGCAGGGACAGAGCATCCGGGCCAAACGGCGCAACAACCGGTTCCAGCTCATAGCGGAGATCCTTGAGCAACGCGGAGGAGTTGGACTCCACCAGTGCAATGGTTGGCGTCTCTTTCCGCTGGGCCGGCACGGGAACATCGCTCACCGGAAATATAGGTCGCGGTTTTGGCTCCACCCCTCCTGCCGTAACGAGAACCTGCTCCAGCTTCAGTTTAACTGGCCTTCCGAGAGCTGTTATCAACTCATTTTCCACTTTCTTTGCAGCCGGGTCCTCATAGAGTTTCACGGTATTTATTGACGCATGTATGCTGATTCCGCCGCCTTGTTCCACCTTGCTGAATCCGGTTAAGTGGGAAAGGTCCTGATGGTTCAGATGACTTTTCAGTATCCTCTCTACACGACTGTTAACCTTAACCTTGCGCAGGTCCGTCACCAAGGTATAGACAAGGGGAACAGAGATCAAAGCAAGCACCGTTCCGAGAATTATGAGACGTTTGCGGGCCGGGACCTTCTCCTCCGCAACCATTGCACTGTGAAAGTTAAACAGGTAAAAGACCAGGTCGGCGGTAAGGACGATAGCCACAAAGTTGGTAAAAAACAGGAGGAAGCCGCCGAGCCCCAACATGGGACGGCCACTCCCCAAACCAAATCCAACCACTGAAAGGGGAGGAATTACCGCAGTAGCCACCGCCACACCGGTAGCGGTAATCAAGTAATTTATCCTTGTGCAAAGGGCAACGGCACCAGCTGTGCCGGCAAGCATCGCGACAAATAGATCGTAGATATTGGGGCGAACACGGGCAAGAATCTCGGAAGTAGGCTCATTGAGAGGCGATATGAAAGCAACAAGCGTTGTCACCACAATGGTGAGAACAACACTCACGGCAATTGACCTCATCCCCTTCCGTGCAAGGGCCAAATCGCCGATGGTAAATGCGAGGCCTAAGGAGATAATCGGTCCCATGAGGGGAGAGATGAGCATGGCCCCGATAACCACCGCTACGCTATTTGTCAGAAGCCCCAGAAGCGCAATCACCCCTGCCAGCAAGAGCATCGCCAAATAACTCCCGTTGAGCTCGACGTTCGCCACCGCGTTCCGGATGATCCCCCGATGGTCGATATCGGCGGTATGCTCGGCTATATACTCGCGGAGCCGTTTTATTTTGTAGCGCAAATAGGGATTAAACATAGCCCCCTCACGGTGCAGTGCCTGCGGCAATCAAATCTGATTGACTTAAACATTAACAGCATTCCCCCCTCTCCACAACCAGACCGACCTTAGTATTCACAATGCCGGGTAAACGGAAGAAAGGGCATTGGTTGTACGAAATTTATAGCGGGATTTATACCGCACATGCGCTCACGTTGTCCCATCTGATTTAGCGGAGGGCAGATATATGGCAGCAAGGCTGCCGTCCATCTTCCTTTTGACTGAATCACCCCACGCAAGTATTTAAGGGAAAACGGTGTTGCGAGATAAACAAGGCCAATCCAGTAAAGATTGGCCTCATCGCCAACCTCCTGAAATTATCCTTGTAATGGGTGTAAGTGCTGAAAGTTTGACAAACTTGCGGGCTACGGACCGCTTCCAAATAGGGAATGCTGAGATTTTATCGGAGATAATTATAAAAGAAGAGAGCCTAGCAGGGTGGAGAGACGTCAAAGCCCCAATGCGCGAGCTTTTCCACGAAATACGGCCTTGAATGTATTTTGATCAATTTCAAATTTTTCATAGCTTATAAAACCCAAAGGCAACCGTCTTGAGCAGTCGATTCCCGTGGTTACCCCGTTATCTTTCCGGCACGTACAGCCTTTAGGGACCCCCCTGACCGACACCTTTAACCGGATGGGTCACCCTACGTTACAAACCTTCCATTGTCAAGGCCGGAGGGGAGCAAGCCAGTCACGGACCCCCGGCAGTAAAGGATTTACGCCAGTCATCACGACACCGGAACCGGCATTTTTTTGCACGCCGGCCGATTCCCTGTTAATCTTTTACCTCAAACGGCAGAATCGGAAAACCCTCGACCCAGTTCCGGAACCCCACGCCAAAAACAAGGAGGTCCAGTGAAACTTGCGCTTTTCCTTGCCATAGTCCTTACCGCCCTGGTGGTAACATTCTCCGTGCAGAACGCGCAATCGGTCCATGTGCAGTTCCTTGTCTGGTACTTCGAAGGGCCCCTTGTCGTCGTACTGCTCATGACCTTCGTCGTCGGCGCACTCACCATATACCTCGCCTCCCTCCCCCGGCGTTTCACCCGCAGTCGCGAACTTGCAGACCTCAGGCGGCAGGTGGATGAATACAACCTAAAGATCGGGCGCCTGCAATCGGATATAACCGGGGAGGGAGCACCGGAGAAATAATGAAATACCCTTTCCGATCCAGGCAGGCTGCCGGAGAAATGGAGATTTCCCCGCCAACCGGAAGGGTTGAGAAATGACCGAATGGCACATGGATATCGGGGCGACGCCGGTTGCCGGAGGAGTACGCTTCAGGGTTTGGGCTCCCTTGGCCTCTTCCGTGGATGTTGTCCGCTGCGGAGACGGGGAAAAGGAACCGTCCCCCCTCGCCCGTGCCGGCGATTACTTCCAGGGGACCATCACGGGCATGGCCGCAGGGGACCGCTACCGGTACCTGGTGGACGGCACGCTGCGGCGTCCCGATCCGGCTTCGCGGTGCCAGCCCGAGGGGGTCCACGGCCCCTCGCAGGTGGTTGATCCGGACTTTGCCTGGAGTGATGGCGGATGGCAGGGGGTAAAGCTGGAGGAGCTCATTACCTGTGAGCTCCATGTGGGGACCTTCACCCCGGAAGGAACCTTTCAAGGGGTCATGGAACGGCTCGACTACCTGTGCGAACTGGGGGTAACCGCCCTGGAGCTGATGCCGGTGGTGGAATTCCCCGGCCGCCGCAACTGGGGATATGACGGAGTATTCCCCTTTGCCCCGCACCATGCCTATGGAGGCGCAGCCGGGCTCAAGGCGCTGGTGGACGCCTGCCACTGCCGCGGGCTGTCCGTGATTCTCGACGTGGTTTACAACCATCTGGGCCCCGAGGGAAACTATCTTCACTCCTTTGCCCCTTACTTTACCAACCGCTACCGCACTCCGTGGGGCGATGCAGTCAACTTCGACGGCCCCCTAAGCGACGGGGTGCGACACTACATTATCGCCAACGCCCTCCACTGGGTAAGCGAATACCACATGGACGGCCTGCGCATCGACGCCATCCACGGCATCTACGATTTCAGCGCCCGCCACATCCTGCGGGACATCACCCAGGCAGTCAACTCCCTGGCGCGGCGTCTCGGAAGAAATGTGCACGTTATTGCAGAAAGCGAACTGAACGACGTGCGAACCATCATGCCGGCGGAATCGGGGGGGCACGGCCTCCACGCCCAGTGGTGCGACGATTTCCACCACGGGCTCATGACGTACCTAACGGGGGAACGTTGCGGGTATTTCGTTGATTTCGGCACCTTTCGCCAACTGGAGAAGGCCTTCCGGGAAGGTTTCGTATACTCGGGTGAATACTCCCGTCATCACCGGCGCCGCCACGGGAGTTCTTCGGCAGACCTGCCTCCCCGGCGGCTGGTGGTTTTCTCCCAAAACCACGATCAGGTAGGAAACCGCGCTCTGGGGGACCGCCCATCCTCCCGCCTTTCCCTGGAGCAGCTCAAGCTGGCTGCCGCGGCGGTCATCCTTTCCCCCTACCTCCCTCTCATCTTCATGGGGGAGGAATACGGCGAAACGGCTCCATTCCCCTACTTCACCAGCCACGGCGACCCGGAATTGGCAGCGGCGGTGCGGCAGGGAAGGCGCACGGAATTCGCATCCTTTGAAGTACACGGTGAAGTTCCCGATCCACAGGCGGAAGGAACCTTCATCACCGCAGGGATAGATCCGGAACGCCGCCGCCATGGGTGGCACAGGTTCATCTACGCCTTTTACCGGGAATTGATCCGGCTGCGCCGGGAGCTCCCGCAGTTGCGCGCCCCCGAGAGGGATAGGATTGAGGTTGCCGGGCTTGAAGCGGATGAAGTCATTGCCCTTTGCTATCGCCATGGGGAGAAAGAGCTCATCGCTCTCTTTGCCTTTGGCTGCACGCCCCGCGCCATCCGTCTCCCCTTCCACCACGGCGAATGCATCCGGCTCCTGGACTCTGCAGATAAAGACTGGGGGGGGCAGGGAAGCGCCTCTCCAGAACTCGTCAGACCAGGAGACGATGGCCAGAACCTCACCCTTATGCCATTCAGCGTAACGCTTTACGGCAGAGGATGATCGTCAGGTACTTTAGTTGGAGTACTACATGGATCAAACAACCCTAGCCAATGCCAGAATACCGGCAGCAACATACCGGCTGCAATTCAACGCAGCCTTCCGTTTCCAGGACGCAGAGCGCATCGTTCCCTATCTTGACGCCCTGGGAGTGAGCGACGTCTACGCTTCCCCCTTCTTCAAGGCACGGGCGGGGAGTATGCACGGCTACGACATCGTCGACCACAACCTGTTGAATCCTGAAATCGGCAGCAGTGAAGATTTCGACTCCTACTGCGAAACCCTCAGGCGCCACGGCATGGGGCAGATTCTCGATTTTGTCCCGAACCACATGTGCATTGAGGGGGGCGGGAACCCGCGCTGGCTCGACCTCTTGGAAAACGGACCCAGTTCCATCCATGGGAATTTTTTTGACGTGGACTGGTCGCCGGTCAAGAAAGAGCTGACCGACAAGGTTCTCATCCCTGTTCTCGGGGATCAGTACGGGACGGTTCTCGAAAACGGGGAACTCGTCCTCTCCTTTGAAGACGGGGCATTCTTCATACATTACTATGGGCACCGCTTCCCCATCATTCCCAAAACCTACTCCCCCGTTCTCACCCTCCGCCTTTCCGAACTGGGCCGCCTCCTTCCCCCCGATCACGAGGGGCATCAAGAACTCCTGAGCATCGTCACCGCCATCTCCCACCTCCCCTTCTACACCGAGCGCGATCCGGCATTGGTGCAGGAGCGCTACCGTGAAAAAGAGGTGATCAAGCAGCGGCTCTGGAAGCTGTGCCGCGACAATTGGGCCATCAAGGAATTCATTAATGAAAACGTCCGGATATTCAACGGCGAGAAGGGTAATCCCCGCAGCTTCGATCTGCTGGACGGGCTGCTGCGGAACCAGGTCTACCGTCTTGCCCACTGGCGCACCGCCACCGATGAAATCAACTATCGCCGTTTTTTCGACATCAACGAACTGGGCGCAATCCGGATGGAGAACCACCAGGTCTTCGAGGAGACCCACCGGCTGCTTCTGGAACTGGTGCGCGAAGGGAAGGTAACCGGGCTTCGCATCGATCACGCCGACGGACTCTATGACCCCACCGACTATTTCAGGCGGCTCCAGCGGGCCTGCTTCCTCCAGACCCGTCTTGCCTTGCTGCCTGCCGCCGCCGGCGAACAGGAAGCCCCGGATAACGAGAAGGGATTCGCCGAGGGGATCCTTGAACTCTACGACGAAATGATATCGGTCTCTCCCCAGTCCAAGCCTTTCTATATCATTTGCGAAAAAATCCTCGGCAAAAGCGAGCGGCTTCCCGAGGACTGGCGGGTTTACGGCTCAACGGGGTACGAATTTGCCAACGCCGTGACCGGCCTCCTGGTGGACACCGGCAACAGCCGTGAGTTCGACGGCATCTACGCACGGTTCATCCAGGAGCGTCCCAACTTCGCCGAGATTGCCTACCAGAAGAAGAAACAAGTGATGCGGTTCTCCATGGGTGGCGAGATAAACACCCTTGGCCATTACCTCAACACCCTGTCGGAAAGCAACCGCCACACCCGCGATTTCACTCTGGGAAGCCTCATCAAGGCCCTGACGGAAGTAATCGCCCATTTCCCCGTTTATCGAACCTACACGGCGACCCGCAAGGTGGCCGACCGTGACCGCCAGTACATCGAATATGCGGTGGCCAAGGCCAAGCGGCGCAATCCGGCTATGAGCGAATCGATCTTCACCTTCATTGAGGATGTGCTCCTGCTCCGGTTCCACGACAGCACCGGCAGGGAGGAGCAGGAGCAGTGGATCGATTTCGTCATGAAGTTCCAGCAGCTTACCGGGCCGGTCATGGCCAAAGGGCTGGAAGACACCGCCTTCTACGTTTACAACCGGCTCGTCTCCCTCAACGAGGTGGGGGGGACCCCCGAACGGTTCGGCATCCCCCTGGAGGCGTTCCACGGCCAAAACATCGAGCGGACCAAGAGCAACCCCACGGCCATGCTGACCACCTCCACCCACGACACCAAACGGAGCGAGGATGTCCGCGCCCGAATCTGCGTCCTCTCGGAAGCCCCTGCATTATGGCACGACTGTCTGAGACGCTGGAGCCGCATGAACCTGGGCCGCAAGGTTGCTGTCCATGGCGTCAGGGTGCCGGACCGTAACGAAGAATACCTCCTTTACCAGACCATCGTCGGAACCTGGCCGGCGCATGATCCTCTGGGCGCGATACAACGGCCTTTCGTGGAACGGCTCAAGGAATACACTCTCAAGGCGATGCGGGAAGCGAAAGTCAACACGAGCTGGATCAACCCTGATGCCCTTCACGAAGAAGCTGCGCTCCATTTCGTGGAAACCATCCTGCGGGACGTCCCCTCCAACAGTTTTCTAGCCGACCTGCGCAGGACTATTCCTGGCATAATCCGTTGCGGTCTGTTGAACTCCCTCTCCCAGACCCTGCTGAAAGCAGCCTCGCCGGGCATCCCCGACTTCTATCAAGGGACGGAGCTCTGGGACTTCAGTCTCGTTGATCCCGACAATCGACGGCCGGTAGACTTCGAGATCCGAGCAGCCATGCTGAAAGAACTGCAAGCGGCAGAACGGGAACGGGGCGCGCGCGCCCTGGTCCGGGAGCTTCTGGAAACCATGGATGACGGCAGAGTGAAGCTCTACCTGACCTGGAAGCTCCTCTCCCATCGCCGGGAGCACCGCACGGTTTTCGAGCTCGGCAAGTACCTTCCCCTTGAGGTTCACGGTCCACAGAGCGACAACGTCTGTGCCTTCGAGCGGTACAACGACGACAAGACGCTCATTGCCGTAGCTCCACGCTTCTTTACGCGCCTGGCGGCCCAAAGCAGGGGGCTGCTCCTCGGTGCCGACGTCTGGGAGGATACGCGGCTTGTCATCCCTTTCGAGAGCACCGGCCGCCTCTACCGCAACATCCTCACCGGCGAGCGGCTCGTGACGTCGCTGTGGGAAGGAAAGACCTCGTTTCCCCTCGCCGCGGTGCTTGCCGATTTCCCCGTCGCACTCCTGGAGACGTTTGAAGAAGAGTAAGCAAAGGAGTTCCCATGCCTCGCAGAGAACCGTTTTTCGACGACAATCCCCACTGGTACCGCGACGCCGTCATCTATCAGCTCCATGTGAAGGCCTTTGCGGATTCCGACGGCGATGGGATGGGGGACTTCCGCGGCCTCGTGGGAAAGCTCGACTATCTCCAGTCCCTGGGAATCAACGCCATCTGGATTCTCCCCTTCTACCCATCACCACTCCGTGATGACGGCTACGACATCGCCGACTACTACAGCGTAAACCCCAGCTACAACTCGCTGCGGGAGTTCCGTGAGTTTCTCCGGGCAGCACACGCCCGCCGCATACGGGTCATCACCGAACTGGTCCTTAACCACACCTCCGATCAGCATCCCTGGTTCCAGCGGGCACGGCGGGCCAAGCCGGGGTCGGCCCACCGCGATTACTACGTCTGGAGCGATACCCCTGAACGTTACCGGGAGACCCGTATAATCTTCCAGGACTTCGAAACGTCCAACTGGAGTTGGGACCCGGTGGCCAAGGCTTATTACTGGCATCGTTTCTACGCTCACCAACCGGACCTCAATTACGATAACCCAAAGGTCCAGGCAGAGATGTTTCGCGTAATCGATTACTGGCTCCGGATAGGGGTGGACGGCGTGAGGCTGGATGCCGTCCCCTACCTTTTCGAGCGTGAGGGGACCAACTGCGAAAACCTCCCCGAAACCCACGCTTTCCTGAAAAAGCTCCGGGCCCACGTGGACGCATCGTTTCCCGGCCGGATGCTCCTGGGTGAAGCCAACCAGTGGCCCGAGGACGCCATCGCCTACTTTGGGGAAGGGGACGAATGCAACATGCTCTTCCACTTTCCCCTCATGCCCCGCATGTACATGGCCATCGAGATGGAAGACCGCTTTCCCGTGGTGGACATCGTCGATCAGACCCCGTCCATCCCTGAAGGATGCCAGTGGGCCATCTTCCTGCGCAATCACGATGAGCTGACCCTGGAAATGGTGACCGACGAAGAGCGGGATTACATGTACCGGGTCTACGCCGCCGACCCGAAAGCGCGAATAAATCTGGGAATCCGGCGCCGCCTTGCGCCGCTCCTTGCCCGGGACCGGCGGAAAATCGAGTTAATGAACGCCCTCCTCTTCTCGCTCCCCGGCACCCCCATCATCTACTACGGCGACGAGATCGGCATGGGTGACAATTACTACCTGGGGGACCGCAACGGTGTCCGCACCCCCATGCAGTGGAGCCCCGACCGCAACGCAGGCTTCTCTTCCGCCAACCCCCAGCGGCTTTTCCTGCCGGTCATCATCGACCCCGAATACCACTACGAAGCGGTGAACGTGGATATCCAGGAGCGCAACCCCACGTCGCTGCTCTGGTGGATGCGGCGCATCATCGCCGTGCGGCGGCGCTTCAGGGCTTTCAGCTGTGGCAGCCTCGAAATGCTCTACCCGGCCAACCACAAAGTTCTCGCCTTTCTCCGACGGCTCGACGACGAGGTAATTCTCGTGGTGGCCAACCTCTCCCGCTTCGCCCAGGCCGCAAGCCTCGATCTGAAGGAATTCGCCGGGATCCCGCCCGAAGATCTCTTCAGCCGCAACCGTTTCCCGGTAATCCGGGAGTCCCCCTACCCCCTTACCCTTGGCCCCCACGATCATTTCTGGTTCCTCCTGCGCCGCAAGGAGATGCCGCTGGCAGAAGAGGGAGAACTGCCCCGCATCAAAATCCACGGCGGGCTACCCTGGTGGGAAAGCCTCCAACACTCCCGGGGTGACACCCACCTGGAGCGGATAGCAACCGGATACCTCAACCGCAGCGGCTGGTTCCAGGGTAAGGGTCGAGCCATCATCGGCTACACGTTGCGGGATACCGTGCTCCTGCGCCGGGATGAAAAGATTTTTCCCATTTTCTTTCTGGAGGTCCGCTACCAGGAAGGGGCGCCGGAAACCTACATGATTCCCGTTGCGCTGCTCACGGGAGCCGGGGCGAAAAGGGTTGCCGCCGAATCACCACGGGCGGCCGTGGCAATCCTTTGCGTGGGGGATGAGGAGGGGATTCTCTGCGACGCGGTCTACGACCGGGAATTCAGGGAGGCGCTCCTCGCTCTTGCCCTTGGCCGGCGCCGGCTTCACGGCAAAAGAGACAGTACCGTTGCTCCCGTTCATGCAGGAGGAGGACGCACCGAAGACGCGGGAGAACTGGAGCACCTCCTCTCGGATATCCCCAAGGCGGAGCAGAGCAACAGCATCATCACCTACGGGGACCGCCATGTCCTCAAACTCTACCGCAAGGTGGAACCGGGCCTCAACTCTGAAGTTGAAACCGCTCGATTCCTTACGGCGAATTCCCGCTACCCCAACGTTGCCCCGTTCAAGGGAAGCCTGGAACTGCGGCGCCGCGGCGCCGACCCTTGCACCATTGCCCTTCTCCAGGGCTACATCCCCAACCAGGGGGACGGGTGGCGACTCGCACTGCACCTGCTGGAGCAATACTTCGACCGAATACTTTCACGCCGCAGCGAACTCCCCCCGCCGCCCGAACGATTCCCGCACTTCATCGACGGCAGCGCCTGCGCTGTTCCGGAACCGATTGCCGATCTCATCGGAGGCTTCTACCTGGAAATGGCGGGACTTCTCGGCACACGGACCGCAGAGCTCCATCTTGCCCTGGCATCAGGAGGGAACGACCCGGCATGGCGGCCGGAAGAGTACTCGACCCTCTACCAGCGCTCCGTCTACCAGTCCATGCGCAACCAGGCCCGCCGCAGTCTCCAGCTTCTGGCCCAGTGCCGGAAGGAACTGCCGACCGAAGACCTGGAAGCCGCCGGCCGGGTGCTGGCCGCCGAGAAAGAGATCCTTTCCATACTGCGCCTCATCGTCGGAAGGCGGATAGAGGCCATGAAAATCCGCATCCACGGCAACTTCACCCTGGGCAAGGTGTTATTCACCGGCAAGGATTTCATGATCATTGACTTTGAGGGGGAGCCAGACGGGACGCTCGGAGAACGCCGCATCAAGCGCTCGCCGCTGAGGGACATTGCAGGGATGATCCGTTCCTTCCACAATGCGACTCTCACTGCCCTCGCCCGGCACGGGGCCGCGCATCCCGGGGACATTCCCCTCATGGAGCCATGGGCCAACGCCTGCTACTACCACGTGAGCTGCCGGTATCTTGCGGGGTACCTGGACCGGATGGGCACGAGCCCTCTCGTCCCGGCAGACCGCAATGATCTGGAAACCCTTCTCCGTTCGTTCCTCCTGGACAAGGCCCTCCACGAACTGGGACACACCCTCGTCCATCGACCCGGGCGGGCCTCGCTCTCCCTGCGGGGGGTCGAGACGGTGTTGGAGGAATACCGGGGAAATTAGTTATGCGAACCGCTCCACCCTGGTATATAGTATCCCTTCACCTGCCCAGCAGGTTGCCGAGCTATGGACCGCGAACCGAACCGAAAATCACCTCTTTGGACCACGCCACTGGTACTTATCCATGACCTCCACCTGCTGCGCCGGTTTGTCCGGATTCGGCGATGGATTTTCTCTCTTCTGGCCCGGATGCGGATCAGCGAGAATACGCTCATGGCGATCCTTGCCGTGGGGATCGGGCTCCTGGCGGGCTTCTGCAACTACGCCTTCCGTTCCGGGATCGACTTTTTCCACCGGATCATAATCGAGTACGGCTCCCGAATAACCGGCTATTCCCCCTACGTCTGGGACACAAGCCGCCTCTGGGCCGCGGTTTTCCCGGTTATCGGCGCCCTCATGATGCTGCCCCTCTTCGTCAGGTACAAGGAGGATATGGCCTTCGGCTTTCCCCGATTCCTGGAAACGGTCAACCTGCGGGGGGGACGCCTGCCGCTCAGGCTAATGTTCACCAGGGGGATATCATCGGCCCTCACCATAGGCTCGGGGGGTTCCGCAGGCCAGGAAGGTCCCATCGCCCAGATCGGTGGAACCGCCGGGTCAGTAATCGGGCACCTGTTGGGGATGTCGGAGCAACGGCTCAAAATCCTTATCGGCTGCGGTGTCTCCGGCGGAGTGGCAGCCACCTTCAACGCCCCCCTTGCCGGCGTTTTCTTTGCCCAGGAGATTGTTCTTCTTTCATCCTTCGAGCTCTCATCCTTCACGAGCATAGTCATCTCTTCAGGTATGGCCACCGTCGTCTCGCGGGCCATGTACGGCGATATCCCGGCCTTTGATGTTCCGGCCTACCAACTAGTCAATCCAGTCGAACTAATTTTATATGCCGTGCTCGGCATTCTGTGCGGTTGTCTCGCTGCGCTCTTCATAACCGGCTATTCAAAAACCAGGGAGTTTTTCAGCAACCTTAGCGTCCCCCCCCTCTGGAAGCCCCTGATCGGCGGATTCCTTGCCGGCTGCGTGGCGGTGCTCCTCCCCCAGGTACAGGGTAACGGTTACGAATTCATCGAAATGGCCCTGGGCAACGACCTGGGATGGCTGCTCGTCACGCTCCTCATCGTGGGGAAAATAGCCGCTACCTGTTTCACCCTCGGCTCGGGATTGCCTGGAGGGACCTTTGCCCCGTCGCTTTTCATCGGTTCAGTGACCGGCATGAGTTTCGGCTTCCTGGCAAACGTGCTTTTCCCGCTGCAAACAGCAACGCCGGGGGCTTACGCATTGGTGGGAATGGGGGCTTTTCTCGCATCGGTAACCCATGCGCCGATGACGGGAATATTCCTCCTTTTCGAGATGACCGGATCTTACAAGGTCATCGTCCCCATCATGCTCGCCTGCGCCATAGGCACCGCAGTGGCCCGGCACTTCCGCAAGGAATCCCTGGATACCGCCGACCTTGCGGACAAGGGGATCGACCTGCACACGGGGAGGGAACAGACGGTACTGGAGTCTATCAGGGTCAGGGGAGTCATGGTGCGCGATCCGGAGATTTACCCCGAAACCATGACCATCCGCCAGTTCATGGCCCGCACCCACTCATCACGCCAGGTAACCTTCCCCATCGTCACCGGGGCGGGAGAACTATGCGGCGTCGTGGCTATCCACGACTTCCTCGGGGTCGCGTTCGATCCGGAACTTCTTGACCGGGTCACTCTGGGGGAAATGGCCACCGGCGAGATACAGACCATAACCAGTGACGATTCCCTGGCCGAAGCACTTCAAATCATAGACTGCACAACTCTTGATGAACTGCCGGTTGTGGAGCCGAACAAAAAAAAGCGGGTTGTCGGTATCCTGACCCGCCTCGCCATCACCACCGCCTACAACAGGGCGATAATGGCACAGTCCCTCAGGAGCTGAAACCCGCTTTGGAATGAATTGATTGGTGGATTGCTTAGCGGAACCGGTGGAAGGAATCTGCTCTTACTCGCCGGGCAGCGGCTCAACCGCCGCCTCGCAGCGCCGATAATCGTCGTCGAAACGGACGATGTCGTCTTCTCCCAGATATTCACCGCTCTGGACCTCGATGATGACGAGGGGGATCTTGCCGGGATTCTCCAGGCGGTGGTTCTTGCCGATGGAGATGAAGGTGGACTCGTTGACGTTGACCATGTACTCGTCTTCGCCGCAGGTGACTTTAGCGGTGCCGGAGACTACTATCCAGTGCTCGCTGCGGTGATGGTGCATCTGGAGTGAAAGCCTCTGCCCCGGATTCACCTCGATCCGCTTGATCTTGTAGCCATTGCTCTCATCAAGGACGGTATATGTCCCCCAGGGGCGCTCGCCCCGTTCCATTTCCATTGTTTCTTGCTCCTTTCAGGACAGTCCGGCCTCTGACCGTCTCTCCATATATGACTTGAGCGCCTCGCGCCACCCCTCGAGCTCCAGTCCCGCATCGTGGGTCAGCTTCCCGCAGTCGAGGACCGAAAAGAGCGGCCGCCGGGCCGGACGGTTGAGTTCAGCGGTAGTCTGGGGCCTGACGGCCATCGCCACCCCGGCCTCTTCAAAAATCGCTCCGGCGAACTCGAACCAGGAGCAGGTACCCCGATTGGCGGCATGGTAGGTGCCACGACAGTTATTGTCGATCAGTTCGCTGATGGCCAGCGAGAGGTCCAAAGTCCAGGTGGGGGAGCCGATCTGATCGTCCACCACGGCGATATCCTTCCTCTCGCCGGCAAGGCGCAGCATGGTCTCCACGAAGTTTTTGCCGCCATGGCCGTAGAGCCACTGGGTCCGCACGATGAGATGCTCGGAGTTCTTCCGCGCCATCTCCTCCCCCAGGAGCTTCGACTTCCCGTAGACGCTCAAGGGGTTCACCTCGTCATCCTCCCCATAGGGAGTCCCCTTGGTGCCGTCGAAGACGTAATCGGTGCTCAGCTGCACCAGCAGCGCCCCGATTTCGCGGGTCGCAGCAGCCAGGTTGCCGACACCTTCGCCGTTCACCCGCATCGCAAGCTCTGTGTTGCTTTCGCAGCCGTCCACATCGGTATAGGCCGCGCAGTTCACCACGACCCGCGGCTTGAGGGTAAGAAGCAGCCGGCGCACCGATTCCGGAGAGGTGATGTCGATGTCCTCGATATCCACTCCCCGCACATCCCCCGGCAGCACCCGCATGAGGTCCCTGCCAAGCATCCCTTTTGCCCCGATGACCAGCAGCATCATGCCCCTCCGTACTGCTTCTCGTAGTAATCGCGATAGGCGCCGGACGTGACTTCCTCAACCCAGGCGCTGTTGGCGAGGTACCAGTCGACGGTCTCGGCAATCCCCCGTTCGAAGGTATAGGAAGGCTCCCAGCCCAGCTCCCGCTTGATCTTTGCGGCGCTGATGGCGTAACGGCGGTCGTGCCCCAGGCGGTCCTTCACAAAGGTGATGAGGCCGCGGCTCTCCCCCTTCGCCCTGCCGAGCCGTTCATCCAGCAGATCGCAGAGGAGCTGCACGATGTCGATGTTGAACCATTCGTTGTTGCCGCCGACATTGAAAACCTCGCCCGGCTTTCCACCCTTTAGTACCGTCTCGATGGCCGTGGAATGGTCCTTCACGTGGAGCCAGTCCCGGACGTTCCTGCCGTCGCCGTAGACGGGCAGAGGCTTCTTGTTCACAATATTGTGAATCATGAGCGGTATGAGCTTTTCGGGGAACTGGTAGGGGCCGTAGTTGTTGGAGCAGCGTGTGATGAAGGCGGGGAATCCGTAGGTCTCGTAGTAAGCGCGCACGATGAGGTCGGACCCCGCCTTGCTGGCCGAATAGGGAGAATTGGCGGCGATTGGGGTCTCTTCCGTGAAGTATCCGGTTTCACCGAGAGTTCCGTACACTTCGTCGGTGGAAACATGGAGGAACCGGAACCGCTCGACGGCCTTCGCATCCCAATGCCTGCGGCTCTCCTCCAGCAGCACCTGGGTGCCGAGGACGTTGGTGCGGACGAAGATCTCAGGGCCGGTGATGGAACGGTCCACATGGGACTCGGCGGCAAAGTGGACAACCGCTTCAATGCGCTCCGCGGCCAGGAGTCCGCTGACCAGCTCGGCATCGCAGATATCCCCCCGGACAAAACGGTAGCAGGGATCTTTCTCCACTCCCACGAGATTTTTCAGGTTGCCGGCGTACGTAAGGAGGTCCAGGTTGACCACCCTGCAACCGGGATTTGCCGCCATGAAGTGATTAATGAAATTGGAACCGATAAACCCGGCGCCGCCGGTGACAAGAACGGCCCGCGGAATGAATGTCTCAGCCATGACGATCTCCGTTTCTGAATACTGTTGAGGCCCCTAGAATACCCTGACCGTCCCCAGCGCCCCTAACCCCGACAGGGAGAAGTTGACGAAAAATTCCTTGGTATCGTTGCGGTCCCGGTAGGTAACGATAACGCTCCAGCACTGATGCCGGTATTCGAGCGCGTATAACGACTCGAGGAAGTCCTTGCGATCGAAGGAATAGCGGGCGGCATAGTTGGCATAAATGGGTTTGAACAGGGAGACAGAAGCCCTCCCCTCCAGATAGTCTACCTCATCACGGGCATAGCGATAGGTTACTCCAGCGGCATTGCCGCTTTCGTCCTTTGCATCGGCGGAGACTGCGGTGGTTGAAATATTGGCATCGTAGACATTGACGCGGCTGTCGAGGGCAAGGGAAATCTGCTTAACCGGATTGACCCTGGCCTCCAGCATCAAATCGGAGAAGGGCCGTTTCTCATCCACAAGGGTCAGCAGGTCGCGGCGGGTTCCGCTGAAATCGTACCCCTGGGAAAGCTTGAGGTAGAGAAGTTCCCGGTACTCCGGATCTCCGCCGCCGGCAGGGGAAAACTTGCCGGTGAGGTAGTTGGACAGGGAGTAGACGACCCGGTTCTCATGAACGAGCCGATCGCCGTAGTCAAAGAATGGCAGCTCCTCCTGGGACCGGTTCTGCACGAAACTGTAGCGCAACTCCGGAATCATGACGTGGCGGATCTTTGAGAGGCTGCCGGGGCCCATATCATAAACCCGTGCCATGGTTGACGAAACCGCCCCCCCCGCCGTGACGAGCCCCATGCCATCAAGGCCGTCGGCCTCGGAAAGATTGTTGCCGTCATTATCCGGAACGTCGTAGGCATTGTAGAACCTCATCCGGTATCCCGCCCAGGCCGAGGTCTCAACGGCCCCGAATGGTTTCGCGTAGGAGGTCAGTACAGGATGGAGGTCGAGGCGCTGTCCCTTGATCCCCTCCCGGCGATAAAAGTTGGTCAGGCTCGACTCATGGGAGATGAAGAAGGGAGAGTCCCACAGCCGCTCCCTGACGCCGGTCAGGCTGATGGCGGGGAGTTTCTGGAGAGTCTTGCGGTTATCGGTCACATCTTCCCGCAGGTCTTCCATGTACCGGAATTCACCCACAAGCACCTGCCGGCGGAAACGCTTGGTGACTGACATGGTCGAATCGAGCTGGTTACGGTTGTAGACCCCGGTCTGTTCGGCGAAATCGCGATAGAAATCCCTGTCGGTGGTAAGGTTGATATCTGACTTGATGTTAAAGGTATCGGAGATGATTTCCTGATGCTTCTGGCTCATATCGCCACGGAATCGCTGCTGCTCGGTATCATAAATGCCGTAGCCCCGGAACTCCCCTTCACTTCCCCGCTTGCGGATATAACGGTAGTCGAGGCCGAAACCCACCCCCCGCTTGGATTGGATATCGATATTGAACGTGGAATCCTGGCTGGGATCAATGGCCCAGTAATAGGCCATGTTGAAGGTGAAACCCTTTTTGCTGGTATTGCCGGTGCGTGGGACAAGAAAACCCGACTGCCGCTCTGTCTTGACCGGAAATATGATATAGGGAAGATAGAATACCGGTACGTCGCCAAGGTAAAGCAAGGCGTGTTTCCCTGTTGCGTACTCGCCAAGGGTAACATTTACATCCGAGGCGGAAAACTTCCAACTGGGGCGCTCTGCATCGCAAGTGGTGAAAGTACCGTCCTCAAGCCGGTAACTGTCGGGACCGAGCTTGAACATCCGTGCGGCGCGGACATGGAAGTTCCCATCTTTGATGAAGGCGTTTCCCTGTTCCACTTCGCCGGTCTCGTCCTCATAGTTGATTTTCAGCCGGTCCGCACTAAGCGTATCGCCATTGCTCATGAGGGTAACGTTCCCCAAAGCTTCGGCTTCGTTCCGTTCCGGGAAGAGCAGTGCCCTGTCGGACAAGAGCGTCATCCCCCGCCCGCTGATCCGGACACTGCCGGTGGCCTCGATGCGGTCCAGGGCAGCCTCGTGGGTAAGAGTATCGGCTTCCACATGCACCGGTCCGCCGGTGTCAGGCTGGGCAAGGGCCGCAGCCGGCAGTGAGATAACGAGGGTGGATATGGACAGGAGTTGTCTGAGTGACCAAGAATTTGCCATGGCTGTCTGTATATTTATCCTCTAAAAGGTTCGAAATGTCGGTCAAGGAGAAGGGACCTGGCCTCACCAACAACATAAAGAGAGCCGCAGACAAGTATCAGATCGTCAGCTTCGGCGCGGCTCCGGGCAAGGGCAAGGCCGCCGGATACCGAACCTCCATCTTCGGAGGGAACGCCCTGACCGCGGCACAAGGCGGCAAGATCTGCCGAAGGGCATCCCCGTTCGACCGCAGGGGTGACGGCTATCACCTCATGGGCCAGCGGCAGGATGGGCGCGAGAATACCCTCCGCATCCTTGTCCCCCATGACCCCGGCAACCACAATAAGCCGCCGGCGCGGCACGTCGCCCAAGGATTCGGCCAGGGCATGGGCCCCCGCCGGGTTGTGCGCGCCATCGAGGAGAATGGCCGGATTACCCGCGAAAAGCTCCATTCTGCCCGGCCAGCGGGCATGGGCGATACCGGTGCGAAGCGCTTCGTCCGTGAGAGAATGGCCGTCAGCGGCGAGAAGCTCGGCAGCGGCAAGGGCCGTTGCAGCGTTCACCGCCTGATAGCGCCCCCCAATTCCCGGCTCAAGGCCTGAGAGGCGTCGCTCTATGCCATGGTAGGACAGGCCGTCCGCTTTCCAGCCTGCACCAAAATCCGTTCCGAAACGTACCAGGGAGCAGTCGAGGTCGCGGCACCGCTCCTGAATAGCCAGGAGCACCTCCTGGGGTTGAGCCGAAAGCACTACCGGCCTCCCCGGCTTGATAATGCCGCCCTTTTCCCGGGCAATATCCGCCAGGGAATCTCCGAGCCACTCGCAGTGGTCAAGAGCTACGGGGGTGATGACCGAAAGGGTGCCGCCGGCAATGCTGGTGGCATCGGAGCCGCCACCCATCCCTGCTTCCAGGATGGCGATATCCACATGCTCCTCGGCAAAATAGAGCAGCGCCATGGCGGTCACGATTTCAAAAAAGGTGGTACCGTCCGGAGCGGCTGCCAGAACCTGCCCGGCAAGACGGCAAACCGCATCAGCGGTAATCTCGGTACCGTCAATGCAGATCCGTTCAGTAAATCGGGAGAGATGGGGAGAAGTGAAGAGACCGGTCCGGCGCCCGCTCGTCGTCATGATGGACGCCAAAAAAGCCGCCGTGGAACCCTTGCCGTTAGTCCCGGCCACATGAACGGACCGCAACCGCTCATGGGGATTGCCAAGCCGCTCAAGGAGAGTCTTAACGCGCGACAGCCCCGGTTTTATCCCGAAGCGGCGCAGACCGTAGATATATGCAAGGGTTTCCTCGTAGGTCATGTCAGGGCGGGATTATACGGGAACGGCAGAGGAAAATCCACCGCTTTGACCTGCCCCTCGGACTCAGCCGCGATAGAGCATTGAAAGGATCCTGGCCAACTGTGCCTTCATATCCTTGCGCTCAACTATCAGGTCCACCATGCCGTGGTCAAGAAGATACTCGGCCCGCTGGAACCCCTCGGGAAGCTTCTGACGGATGGTCTGCTCGATGACCCTGGGGCCGGCAAAACCGATAAGAGCCTTGGGTTCGGCCATATTTACGTCGCCCAGCATGGAAAAGCTGGCCGTAACGCCGCCGGTGGTGGGATCAGTAAGGATGGAGATGTAGGGAAGTCCAAGGTCCTTGAGCTTTGCCAGAGCCGCTGAGGTCTTGGCCATCTGCATGAGCGACAGAATGCTTTCCTGCATCCGCGCGCCGCCCGAGGCGGAGATGATGATTACAGGAGTCCGTTTTTCGATCCCCCGCTCAATGGCACGGGTAATCTTTTCCCCCACCACGCTCCCCATGCTCCCCCCCATGAAGGAGAAATCGAAGACGGCAAGCTGGACAGGGATGGCCTCAATGGTTCCCTCGCCGCAAATGACCGCGTCCCGTGAGCCACCCTTGGCCACCGCCTGCTGGATGCGGTCCTGGTAGCTCTTGGAGTCTTTGAAGCTAAGCACGTCCAACGACGTCATTCCGGCATCGAACTCCTGGAAGCTCCCCGGATCCATGAGCAGATCGATCCGCTGCCTGGCTGAAATACGGTAGTGATGCCCGCACTGGGGGCAGACATTGATATTCTTCTCAAGATCCTTCGTAAGAAGGTTCGCCTTACAGCCTACGCACTTGGTCAGAAGCCCTTCGGGAACCTTAACCCTCTTGTCGGCCGCGCTGGGCGCCTTGTCGCGTTTGAACCACGCCATGTTTTCTCTCCATGGGGATAAGCCTAATCCCACTATTTTAGTCAAAATAAATTATTTGGTACCAGAAGAGTGCCGCCAAGTCAATTACCCAACTCTCGGCTACCCGTCAACTCCCTGTTTCAGCGAGGAAACAAATGTTGTTATCGCTTCTTTGAGGTCATCTCCGCGATGCTGCTCGAAGAGCTTCACTATGGCGCTCCCGACAACCACGCCATCCGCCGAAGCAGCCACGCTTGCTGCCTGTCCGGGACTAGAAATACCGAAACCCACTGCCACAGGGATCGACGTTTTCCCCTTAATGGCAGCGACATTGCCGGCCACCGTCGTCTCTACGCCACTCCTGGCCCCGGTTACTCCGGTTACCGAGACATAGTAGATGAATCCCCTGGCGCGGCGGACCACCGTGCGTATCCGCGCCTCGTCGGATGTGGGGGTAAGGAGAAAGATTACGTCCAACCCGTGCCGGTCTGCGCACGCCTTGAACTCGCCCGCCTCCTCGGGGGGGAGATCCACCAGAAGAACCCCATCAACTCCGGCGTCGGCGGCATCAGCCGCAAAACGGTCAAGTCCGTACATCAGAATCGGATTGTAGTATCCCATGAGTACAATGGGGACCTGGGTACGGACGCGGGCCGATTTTACTGTAGATAAAATCTTCGGCAATGTTGTGCCCGCAGCCAGGGCGCGCTCGGAGGAAAGCTGAATGGTGGGGCCGTCGGCCATCGGGTCGGAAAAAGGAACTCCGAGTTCAATGATATCCGAACCGCTCTCAGCCAAAAGCGGGATCAGCTCCCCGGTTACGGCAAGATCAGGGTCGCCGGCCGTAATGAACGTAACGAGCGCTTTTTTCCCATTGCGTTTCAGTTCGTCGAATGCGTGGGCGATTCTGCTCATAGGAAACCTTTCAGGAGTGGTGACTGGTTGGGTTTCACAATCACTTGTTTTCAAGCTTGAAGCTGTGCATTTCCCCCTGGAGCACGTCAAGCTGGCGCGAGAGGCGGGATACCGAGTCTTCCATCATCTTGGCGGCGCCCAGGTTGGTTTCCGTGGACTCCTGGATGTTTTCCACGGCGCGAATAATCTGCTCGCTGCCGCGGGTCTGCTCGTCGCATGCCCTCTTGATCTGACGGATCATTGTGGTGATGTTCTCCGTGGAACTGGCAATGAAATTCCCGACCTTCGCCTGCTCCTTCGTGGAGACCCTCACTTGCGAGGTTAGCCCCTTCATCCGTTCGGCAGCAACCATTATCATGTCGCTTCCCTTGGTCTGTTCGCGGGTCGCACTGGCAATCTGACCGATCATGTCGGAAACCTGCTCCATGGCTTCGCGGATCATCTGGCTCCCCTTGGCTTGCTCCATGGTGGCCCGGGCAATGCTCTCGACCTGGCCGGTGGTTTCCTGAACCCCGATAACGATCTTGGCGAGAGCCTCGCCTGAGCGCTGCGACAGTTCCTCACCGTCAGAGATGCTCTTCTCTGCCACTTCGATGGCCTCTACAGCCCGCGTGGTCTCGTCCTGGACACCCTTGATAAGTTGGGCTATTTCGCGGGTGGAGCTGGAAGTCCGTTCGGCCAGCTCTTTAATCTCATCGGCCACTACCGCAAACCCCTTGCCGTGCTCCCCTGCCTGGGCGGCAATAATGGCGGCATTCAGCGCCAGAAGGTTGGTCTGCTCGGCAACTTCGTCGATAACCGACAGGATGGCGCCGATGTCGTTAACCCTTCCGGAAAGGGTCTCAATCACCTCTGAAGTAATCTTTGACGAACGTTTGATCTCGTTG
The DNA here is from genome assembly GCF_017338855.1 of Geobacter benzoatilyticus. Taxonomy (NCBI): domain Bacteria; kingdom Pseudomonadati; phylum Thermodesulfobacteriota; class Desulfuromonadia; order Geobacterales; family Geobacteraceae; genus Geobacter; species Geobacter benzoatilyticus. The sequence continues at coordinate 2,194,342 of NZ_CP071382.1, read as the reverse complement.
ATGCCGGCGATGGTTGCCTCCACCGAAGCCTGTCCAACCTCGGCGTCCCGGCGCACCTCTTCGGAAATGGTCGCCGACTCCATGGCGTTTTTCTCCACCTGCTTGATGGAACTGTCCATCTCGGCCACCGACGACGCGGTAGATGAGGTAACCTCCATGAGGTTCGCAACACTGCTGCTGATCTGCTTTATGGAGGCCACCATCTCCACAACGGACGAGCTGACCTCCTCAACGGACTGGGAAAGGGACTCCGCGTTAAGAGCCACCTCTTCGATGCTTGCCGCCATCTCCAGAACTGAGGATGAAGTCTCCGCCGCAGAGAGAGAAAGGCTGTCCACACCCTGGGAAACCTCTTTGATGGAAGCGTTGATCTGCGTAACGGCCGAGGACGTCTGGGCAACGCCATCCGACTGGACTTCCGCTGCCGCAAGTACCCGCCGCGACGCATCGAAAAGGTTGGCGGATATCTGCCCCACCTCGATGATGGAGCGGCTCACCTTCTTAACCAGCTCGCCCAGGGTTTCAAGCATTGTGTTGAAATCTTTGCCTAGCAGGCCCAGCTCATCTCCGGACGTAATGGGCACCCGACAGGAGAGATCCCCCCCCGCCCCACCCTTGACGGCGCCAACCATCTGATCGACCCGGCGGATTATGTTCCGGGTTGCGATAATGCCGAAGGCAATAGCCAGTGCCGCGGCAATAAAAATCACAATGATGAAGGTCACACTTATGGATGTCTTGACTTGGCCCGTTTCCTTCCCGATCTCCTGCATCAACTGCTTGACCGTCTCCAGGAGGTCGTCGATGTCACGGGTCACGAACTCGCTTGCGCCGGACAGCTCCGAAACCAGGCGGGATTCTTCAATCGAGGATGGAACCTTGCTGCCGTCAACCACGCCCTTTTTGTAGGCAATCATCTTTTCGGCAATCTTCTCGTATTCCGCCCAGGTCTCCAGGAGAGCCTCGGCATGGGACTCCATGACGCTGTCCGTGAGCGCCGGCTGCAATCCCAGCGCGCTGTCCCCCTTCAGCAGCCCCTTGCTGTAGCGGCGGATGAGGTCGCGGCTCCGGTAGTAGGAATCGATGTGCTCCTTCACCCCTTTGGCATCAGCATGGCTCAACATAGTTTCAAGAAGATCGGCTCTGGCAGTCTGCTCGGCCGCCTGAAGCTGAAGGGCCACCTTCTGCTGGTCATAGCGGTTCTGCAAAACGGTCCCGACACGACTTGAAACCGTGCCGATGCTCCGGATTCCGAAAAATCCGGTAACGGCAACAATGATTGCCATGATGACAAAGGAGCCTATGAGCCGTACGCCGAGTTTCATATCATTGAGCATGGAAGCACCCTGAACACGAAAATGTATTTGAATTTAATCCGTTACGGTATAACAGCCAAGGCTTGATTTTTCAAGCGAAAAGAGGCTCCCTGCACGGTTTTTCGCCCCCTCGGCCTACCCTTCGGTCCGCTTGGTTTCAAGCTCTTCCCAACGGTTCAGGAGGACCTCCAGATCTTTCCCCAACTGGGCAAATTCGGTGGAAAGGGCGGCTATTCCCCCCGGAACCCCGGCATAGGCCGCGGGGTCCGCCAGGGCCGCTTCCACCTCTGCCGTGCGCAGCTCCAGTCGCGCTATCTCCTGCTCCACCCGCTCAAGTTCCTGCCGCTCGGCAAAGGTGAGCCCGCGCTTGCGGGGCCGCTCGCGGACCGGAGCAGAAGAGACAACGCCCTTGCCATCCGTTCCACCCTTGCTTTCCGCCTTGAGGGCCTGCGCCCTGAGTTCCCGGTAGAATGTATAGTTCCCCTCGTGAAAGACAACCTTTCCTTCCCCTTCGAAGGCAAGAATGCCCGTGGCCACCTTGTCGAGAAAGAAGCGGTCGTGGGTCACCATGAGAACACAACCCTTGAAACGGGTCAGCGCATCATCAAGAAGCTGAAGGGTGGGAATATCGAGATCATTGGTGGGCTCGTCCAGAATTAGGAGGTTGGCATCGGCCATCATGAGCCGGGCAAGGATGAGGCGGCTCTTTTCGCCGCCGGAAAGTGTGTCGATCCGCCGCATCCGGTCGGACGGGGGAAAGAGGAACTCCTCCAGGTAGCCGATTTTATGGCGCCGCTCCCCGCCCACCGTGACATAATCACCCTCCCCGAGGAAGTCGTAGAGGGTTTCTTGCGGGTCGAGAATCTCCCGGTTCTGATCGAAGTAGGCGATGCGGGTCTTGTTTCCGACAATCACATTACCGTCGTCGGGAGACTCCTCTCCCATGATCATCCGCATCAGGGTGGTCTTGCCGCAACCGTTGGGGCCGATGATGCCGACACGGTCGCCGCGTTTCATGAGAAAAGTCAGGCCGTCCACCAGCAGTTGCCCCCCCAGGGACTTGCTCACCCCGTTGAGCTCAAGGATGGTCCCCCCCAGGGTATCGCCGGGCTTAAACGCGATCGTCGCATCACGGGAGGTCTCCACATGGGAGCGAGCCTCCAGGTCGTGATACCGGTCGATGCGGGCCTTCTGCTTCGTTGTCCGGGCCTTGGCGCCCCGCCTCATCCAGGCCGTCTCGTTCCGCAGCAGGTTCAGGAGCCGCTCTTGCCCCCGGGCCTCCTGGGCAAGCCGCTCTTCCCGCTGGACAAGGTAGCTGGAATAGCCGCCGCTGTATGCAGTCATCCTTCCCCGCTCCAGATCCAGCATCCTGCTCACCACCTGATCAAGCACGTAGCGGTCGTGGGTAATGAGGAGCACCGCACCGGGATAGGCGATGAGGTGATCCTGAAGCCATTGGACCGTATCGGCATCCAGGTGGTTGGTGGGTTCGTCCAGAAGGAGCAGGTCCGGAGCTTGGAGGAGCAGGCGCCCCAGGGCCACCCGCCGCTGGGTACCGCCTGAGAGCTCCCCGATGCGCCGGCTCCCGTCAGGGATTCCCAGGTGGGTCATGATCTCGGCCACCCGGTGGTCGGTATTCCAGCCGCCGTGGTGCTCTATCCAGGTGGACAGCTCTCCCTGACGCTCCAGCAGCCGCTCGTGGTCCGGCGACGGGGCAGCCAGTTGCGCAGCAACCTGCTCGTACTCGGCCATGATCCGGCGGATTTCAACCAGCCCCTGTTCGATTTCCTCGCCCACGGTCAGCGACTCGTCCAGCAGCGGCTCCTGGGGGAGGTAGCCGATGGAGGCGCCGCGACGGGTCATGATGGTGCCGCCGTCCCGCTCCTCAATCCCGGCAAGGATCTGCATGAGGGACGACTTGCCGCAGCCGTTGACACCGATGAGCCCCACCTTTTCATCCTCGCCGATGGCAAAGGCGACACCGTCGAGAATGGCGCGGGAACCGAAACTCTTTGAGAGCCCGGTAACGTCAATGACATTCATTGGCGAAAACCATCCAGCAACCCGGTAACGCCCTTTAGAACCGCGGACGTTCTATAGCGCTCGGGAACGGCAAAATAGCTTTCCTTACTCACCGGAACCGTTGTGGAACCAAAGGGTGTCTCCACCTCGAACCCCGCTGACAGGCGATATGGAATCCGCTTCGGGTCGGGTTGACGCTTGAGGATCTCCCAAAGATCACCGTAGGCTACTTTAAAGGGAAGCCGCACGTCAGTGGCCTTGTCCGCGGGAAACTCGATCCGCTCACGCTTACCTCCCTTGGTGAGCGGAAGCGCCATGACGTTCACGTCATAGGTATACCCCTGCAGAACGAGGGGGAATGAATTGGGATTCGTAACCGTCAGCAGAAATTCGAGTTCCACCCCGCCGACACCGACACCGACAACATTCAGGTCTTTGACCGCCACTTCCGGCTTGCTCACAAAGAGCGAACAGCCTGCACAAAAAATCAAGCCGACAACCAGCATAAACAGCTTCTTCATATAAATCCTCCTGCATTATCGCAAACTGAAAACGCACTCTACCACATTTGCATTCCCCCCGGAAGATTTCCGGCGGCCACCGGAATGCTGCGCCCACTAAAAAAGCGGGCTTCTCTCGAAACCCGCTTCTTCATGTTACCACTCTTTCCCTGCGGCACAGCACTATGAGGCGAAAGCCAACAGGAAACGGGGTTCTTCGGCCAGAACACTCAGCGGAGCCCTGAGCTCCTGGAGAAGCTCCTGCTTGTAGCGGCGCCGCTTGACCTCATAGGCATCGGCTTCCGGCCCGACACCGCAGTACAGCTTTTTCGCCCTCCTAAGATTACCGCGCGCCATGTCAAGTTTCGTGGCCAGCTCTCTAACGGCGGCCTCGGCACACTTTTCGTCGTCAGTCATCTCATCAGGGGTGAATCCGTGGCTCTCTGCCCGGTAGGGCATGAGTTGCCAGACACCGAGCGCTCCCTTCGGAGAAACCGCTTTAGGATTGAATCCTATGGAGCCGGTTTCGGCCAAAGCGATTTCGGCAAGATCGAGGGGCATAAAATCGGTGCCGAGTGTTTTCAGGTAGCAGAGGGATGCAAGCCAGTGGGCGCGCTCAGTGTTGGTCCTCCGTGAAAAGACCGTAGCAATGGCACGGGCCTGCCGCTTGCGCTCATCCAACTCAATTCCCTGATCCATGAGCCGTCGCACCTCCTGGTCAACCCCGGATTCATTGAGCACCACCGTAACGGGGTCCCGGCGTAATCCTGTCTGGTTGCAGGAAACTCCAACAAGCATCATGACTGCTGATAAAAAGATCATTTTTTTCATAGAGTTTTTTTTGTCGGTTTTAGAGGCTTTGCCGGACGGTCAACGGGTACGGAACGGGACACGCGCAAAAAGCGCGGGACCGGCACCGGCGGATAACTCCTTTCTTTGATGTAGAGACAGTAGCAGTCTCCCGGTTGCGCGGCTGAGCCGCAATGGTCCGAAAAACAAGAATCGCCAATTTTAATGAATCAATTCCCTTTAAAAAACGGCAAAAGGACCCTAAGCGGGTCCTTTCCCTGTGCCCGTTCTATTTTACAGGCGGGTTGTGTTATACGATAGAACAACTGGAAATGTCAAGCTATTTTTTAATATTCCCCTGTCTTTTCAAGATGTTATGCGTGATTTTTGAGTACTGCGCTCCTCTTTCGCACCTACTGAAAACTTACCCCCATGACGTCCGCCACAGTGTGGATATCCTTGTCCCCCCGGCCGGAGAGGCAAACAACGATCGTCTGCTCCTTAGGCAGCGTCGGGGCAAGCTTCACCACCTGGGCTATGGCATGGGACGACTCCAGCGCCGGCATGATCCCCTCCTCCCGCGTCAGGAGCGAAAACGCCGCCAGGGCCTCATCATCGGTGACCGAAACATACTCGGCGCGCCCTGAATCCTTCAGCCAGGAATGCTCGGGACCGACACCGGGGTAATCGAGACCGGCGGAGACGGAGTGGGCATTGCTTATCTGCCCGAACTCGTCCTGGAGGAGATAGGTCTTGTTGCCGTGGAGAACTCCCACCTTCCCGGCGCAGAGCGGTGCCGCATGGGCGCCGGAAGCGATGCCGTGCCCCGCCGCTTCCACGCCTATTATCCGCACCCCCTCATCCTTCAGGAACGGGTAAAAGAGCCCCAGGGCGTTGCTGCCGCCGCCAACGCAGGCCACAAGCACGTCGGGGAGCCGACCTTCCACCTTTTTATGCTGAGCCTTGGCCTCCCTGCCGATTATCGCCTGGAAATCGCGCACCATGGCAGGATAGGGATGGGGCCCCGCCACGGTACCGATCACATAAAAGGTATTGTGAACATTGGTCACCCAGTTGCGCAGCGCCTCGTTCATGGCGTCCTTGAGGGTAGCGGTACCGGCGGTCACCGGCGTGACCTTTGCCCCCAGGAGCTTCATCCGGAAGACGTTCAGGGCCTGGCGCCGGGTATCCTCCTCGCCCATGAACACCTCGCACTCCATGCCGAAGAGGGCCGCGATGGTGGCCGTTGCCACCCCGTGCTGCCCCGCGCCGGTCTCGGCGATGACCCGCTTCTTCCCCATCCGCTTGGCCAGTAGCCCCTGGCCGATGGTGTTGTTCACCTTGTGGGCGCCGGTATGGTTCAGGTCCTCCCGCTTCAGGTAAATTTTCGCGCCGCCCAGCTTCTTCGTGAGCTTTTCGGCATAGTAGAGGGGATTGGGGCGCCCCACGTACTGCCGGAGGTAGTAGTCGAACTCCTCCTTGAACTCGCGGTCGTGCTTGTAGTGGTTGTAGGCCTTCTCCAGTTCCAGGAGCGCCGGCATGAGCGTCTCCGGCACGTACCGGCCGCCGAATTGGCCGAAGTGGCCCTGCTTGTCGGGAAATTTCATATATATCCTCCAGCGTGATTATTCTAGTTCGTCAATGCGCAGCAATCGGTGGCCTTCAAAAACGGATAGTATTTCAATAACGCTTTCCGTAAGCCGGTAGACAATTCGATATTTCCTGAATATCAGTTCCCGTATGTCGGGATTGGCGATTTCAGGGACAATCCTTCCCACCCGGGGGTTTTCAGGCAAGGAATCCTCGACGTGTTCAATGATCCGCTCGACAAAAGACGCGGCCCTTCCGGCGCTGTCTTTTGAAATGAACTCCTCGATTTCGATCAGTTGCTCAAGGGCTTCGTGGGTCCATCTGATCTTCATCCCAGATTATCCATTGCTTCTTCTGGCGGCCAGGGTCGCCCTGATTTCATCGGCGCTGTAAGTCTTTCCGCTCTCAGCATCGGCGATTCCCCTGGCAACGGAATCGAGAAACGATTTCTTGTACACCAACTCGTCGTAGTCGTCCGGCGACAGCAGCACTCCGGCCGGCTTGCCGTTCTGCGTGATAATCAGGGGATGTCCCGATTTCTGAAGGTCCTTGAACCACCTTGAGATGCCGGACTTGAACTCGGCAATGGGGATTATATCGTTTGTGACCGAGATGGGTTTCATGGGCTGACTCCTTATCTTGATCCATCCACAAGCCATAATATAGGCCCCTAAAGGGGTCAAAACAAGCATGAATTTTTACGATAATAGACTGGGAGAGCAGCGGAGCCAGTGTGCCGCCAGCGTAAACATCAAGGGATAGCGATCACCGTAAACCGGTCGTCAAGGATATCCGCCAGGAGCGGCCGCACATCCTGCCACTCCAGGCCGCCACCGCCGCATCCGGGGCGGGGGACGATGATGCGGGTCCACCCCTCGCGGTCCGCAAGCATCCGCAGCTCTTCCGCAGACCGCCGGATGAGCCGCAGATCGGGATTTGCCCACGGGCTCTCCTCCACGGGAAAGCTGACAAGGCCGTCGCCGATGGCGTGGACGTGGTTCCCCCCTTCGGACAGCAACGCACCGAGACGCGCCGGCAAATCAGGGAACCGCTCCATGGCCTGCCGGGCGCAACCGCGCCCCAGAACGGCCTCCCCCTTCTTTGTCAGGTGGCCGTTGGTGGTGATGCAGATGATCGAGTCTCCGAGATGAGCCCAGATGTTGCCGGTAGCTTCTATCATTGTGGATCCTGTGGTTGCGTACAACGGCTGGACGGTGACCGGCGCAGGTTTTATTGCGTCCGGTCCACTGGACTCGTTGGAACATGCTTTTAAATTCCCGTTGACAGCCTACGTTTAATCGATATAATTGCGACATCAAAAACGTCATAACGGCGCACAATAAAATATAAACTTCAGATATAGCTACACAATTATAGGAATAAGTTATGACAACAAAAATGACATATGAGAAGACACATCCTTGGATTAACTTTCATCTTAACCTCCAACGAATTCCTTCTTCAGTTTGGGTCGCCTTGGGTGAAGCACAGTCCAAATGTGAACACATCTCAGGTGTGCCGTTACGTCCTGCAACCGCTCGTGAACTGCACCAAATTTATCTCGCTAAAGGCGTATTGGCCACAACCGCTATTGAAGGCAATACACTTTCCGAAGAGGAGGCTCTGAAGCGCGTCAAGGGTGATCTCAAACTGCCACCTTCAAAGGAATATCTGGGTCAGGAACTGGATAATATCATTGATGCCTGCAATGAAATCGCGGATCGCTTGTTTAACGGCTGTGATGTTGCAATCACTGTCGACGAGATTAAAGAATTTAACAAGGCAGTATTACGTAAGCTACCTTTGGGTGACGATGTTACACCCGGTGAGTTCCGCGCACACTCGGTAGGGGTAGGCAGTTACCGCGCGGCCCCTGCTCAAGACTGTCGTTATTTGATGGATCGGTATGTCCAATGGCTAAACGAGACGCTAGTCCCGTTTGACAGCAATATAATCGCATTCAATATCATTAAGTCTATTGTAGCTCATGTCTATTTTGCATGGATTCACCCCTTCGCGGATGGAAACGGCAGAACTGCCCGTTTGATTGAATTCAAAATTCTCTTATGCTCCGGGGTTCCTTTGCCCTCCGCTCAACTATTAACCAACCACTATAATCAGACTCGACACCAGTACTACTTAGAGTTGGATAGGGCGAGTAAATCGGGAGGCGATCTCATCCCTTTCATCCAGTATGCCGTTCAAGGCTACGTTGATGGCCTTCGTGAGCAGGTGACTACAATTCGGCATCAGCAGTTCGATGTCGCTTGGCGCAACTATGTCCACGAATTTTTCAAGGACCAGAACACGCCGGCTGATGTAAGACGTAGACACTTGGTTTTGGACCTCTCCCGTAAGGAGGGGGTCATACCTTTGAGCGAGATAACAGAGGTCAGTCACCGCGTCTCTTCTGCCTACGTTGGTAAGACTAAACGGACCATCGAACGAGACATAAATTTCCTAGTTAATGCAGATTTGGTAGTAAAAACGAGGCGTGGCGTCAGGGCAAAGACCGAGGAAATCCTCGCTTTCTTACCAGCTCGCAGAATCGAAGAATCGGTATCTACATAATTTTTCTTAACTTTCCTTTTGTGTCCAACTCGTAATTGACCGGTTCACGCGCGCGCGTGTGACCCGGTGATCCACCCCTATGGAACATTTATCCCAAATTCTTACATCCAGCCGTCAGTTCAAGCCAGGGCAGATTTATTTATATTTCATGGCAACCAGCCCCTCTATTTCACACAAGAAAGGGGATGGAAATACATTCCGTCCCCTTACCAGATTCATTTCTTCACTCTGCATAAAGCTCAACACCCCTTCGCCCGCCGAATAAACTCCCGCACTTTCGCCGCATCCTTCTTCCCCGGCGCGCTCTCCACGCCACCCGAGACATCCACGGCGTAGGGCTGAACAGCTTCCACCGCCTCCCGCACGTTGTCAGGAGTGAGGCCGCCGGCGAGGATGACCGGGCCGAATTCCTTGGCCACCGCGGCGATATCCCAGTTGAAGGTGAGGCCGGTGCCGCCGTAGGCCTTGGGGGAGTAGGCATCGAGGAGATGGGCCGCAACGCGGTAGTTCTTGATGGGGTCTAGGCTCGTAACATCCTTCACCCGGAACGCCTTGATCACCCGGCGTTCTACGGCGTCGCAGAACTCGGGAGATTCGTCGCCATGGAGCTGAACCAGGTCGAGGCGGCAGCGGGCGGCCGTTTCGTTGACCAATTCCAGGGGACGGTTCACGAAGAGCCCCACCGTCTGCACGAAGGGGGGCAGCCCGGCGATGATGCCGGCGGCATCTTCCGGCGTCACGTGGCGGGGGGATTGTTCGTGGAACACGAACCCGAGGGCGTCGGCGCCGGCCGCCACCGCCATGAGGGCGTCCTCCAGGGACGTTATGCCGCAGATCTTGACCCTTACCATGACCGCTTCAGATCTCCACCTTCGGCAGCCGCGCCAGGGACTCCCGGATCATCTCCTCGGGATACTCGAAGTCCTCCAGGCCACCGGAGAGGTAGGCGTCGTAGGCCACCATATCCAGTTGGCCGTGGCCCGAGAGGCAGAAGAGGATGGTTCGCTCTTTCCCCTCCTCCTTGGCGATGACTGCTTCGTCGATGGCGGCCCGGACCGCGTGGGACGATTCGGGTGCCGGGACGATCCCCTCGCTGCGGGCAAAGAGGTGGGCCGCCTCGAAGCAGGCGTTCTGCCGGTACGACTTGGCCTCGATAAGCCCTGCATGATAAAGCTGCGACACCAGGGCGGATTCGCCGTGGTAGCGAAGGCCCCCGGCGTGGATTCCCGGCGGCATGAAGTCGTGCCCCAGGGTGTACATCATGGCGATGGGGGCCATCTTGGCGGTGTCGCCGTAGTCGAAGGCGTAGACCCCCTTGGTGAGGGTCGGGCACGATGCGGGCTCCACGGCGAGGCAGCGGACGTTCTTTCCGGCAGCCCGGTCGGACAGGAACGGGAACGCGGTGCCGGCGAAGTTGGAGCCGCCGCCGCAGCAGGCAATGACCACGTCGGGGTAGTCCCCGGCCAGGGCCAACTGCTCCTTGGCCTCCAGGCCGATGACGGTCTGGTGGAGGCAGACGTGGTTCAGGACGCTCCCCAGGGCGTAGTTGGTGTCGGGCCGGGATATGGCGTCCTTCACCGCCTCGGAAATGGCGATGCCGAGGCTCCCGTTGCTGTCCGGGTCATGGGCCAGGATGGAGCGCCCCGCGTTGGTGAACTCCGACGGCGACGGTATCACATTGGCCCCCCAGAGCTGCATCATGCTCTTGCGGTAGGGCTTCTGGAAGCACGATACCTTAACCATATAGACGGTGCACTCAAGGCCGAACATGGAACAGGCCAGGGCCAGGGAGCTTCCCCACTGGCCTGCCCCGGTCTCGGTGGCCAGTCGCCGAATGCCCGCCTGCTTGTTGTAGTAGGCTTGGGGAATGGCAGAGTTGGGCTTGTGGGAGCCGGCGGGCGACACCCCTTCGTACTTGTAATATATCTTCGCCGGAGTGCCGAGGGCCTGCTCCAGCCGCCGGGCCCGGTAGAGGGGGGACGGCCGCCAGAGCCGGTAGATCTCCCGCACCTCCTCGGGGATCGGAATCCACCGCTCGCCGGAGACCTCCTGCTCAATAATGGCCATGGGGAAGATGGGGAGCAGATCATCGGGGGTCACCGGCTGGAGGGTCCGGGGATTGATGACCGGCGCCAGGGGGCCGGGCATGTCGGGGATGATGTTGTACCAGTGGGTGGGGATACGGCTCTCGTCGAGCAGGATCTTGGTCTGCATCGAATCTCCTTTGGGTGGCAACTATATGATTTTGTGGGAGCCAGGCATCCCGTTCCGCTCAAAGCGCCTCTCGTACCGCCGCAGTACGGCTCATTCCGCGCCGCCCCATCAACTCGCCCTGTCGGGCTCAGACACGATGGGCCGGCTCTGCTCCATTTCGCCTACAGCGGCTGGCTCTCGGCCGCATTCGCTCCACGGGACCCCCGACTCCCACAAAATCAGAAACTATCCCAAGAGTTCCCGCAGCTTGGCCCCGAAATCCTCCTCCCGCATGAGGGACTCGCCGATGAGGAAGCCGTGGGCGCCGGCGGTCTGGAGGCGGAGAATGTCGCCGCGGGTGGTGATGCCACTTTCGGCAACAATGAACCGGTCGGCGGGAATCATGGGAATGAGCCGCTCGGTTGTGGCAAGGTCGGTGACAAAGGTGCGGAGATTCCGGTTGTTGATCCCGATGAGGGTGCAATCCGTAGCGATGGCCGTCTCCAGTTCATCCTCGTCATGAACCTCCAGGAGCACGTCGAGGGAAAGCTCCCTGGCTATCCCGGCCAGCTCTTCAATCTGCGCCCGCTCCAGCATGGCGGCGATGAGGAGGATGGCATCGGCCCCAGCGGCACGGGCTTCGAATACCTGATAGGGATCAAAGAGGAAGTCCTTGCGCAAAAGGGGCAGCCTCACCTGCTCACGGATGAGGGCCAGGTAGCGTAGATCACCCAGGAAGAACTTCTCCTCGGTCAGCACAGAGAGGCAGGCGGCGCCGTTTTTCTCATAGGTCTCGGCAATGTCAAGGGGATCGAAATCGGGGCGGATGAGCCCCTTGGAGGGAGACCCCTTCTTTACCTCGGCGATGACTGTAGTCCAGCCCGAGGCGTGGCAGTCGCGCAGGGCCCGCTCGAAGCCGCGGGGCTGGTCCTCCAGGTCGGCAATGCGTGATTTAACTTCCTCCAGGGAGGCTGCAGAACGGGCCGCAGCCACCACACCGCGCTTGTGCTCAACGATTTTCTTCAGGATGTCTGGCGTATCGGTCATGGGTTTACTTTCGGGCTGTCAGGGCAATTCATGAATTGCCCCTACTGGTGGGTGATGCTGATCAAATCTTCCAGTTTTACCAGGGCGAGGCCCGAGTCGATGGCCTCGGCGGCGAGCCGGACCCCTTCGGCCGGGTCGGCGGCCTTGCCGGCGGCCACCAGGGCATAGGCGGCGTTCAGGAGCACCACGTCCCGCCTTGGCCCCTTTTCCCCCTCCAGAATGCCCCGGACGATACGGGCGTTCCCCACGGCATCGCCGCCCCGCAGGTCGCCGGGCTGACAGCGGGAGAAACCCATTTCCTCCGGAGTGATGGTCCGCAGCGAAACGCCATCGCTGGTAATCTCGGCAATGCGGGTTTCTCCGGTGAGGGTGATCTCGTCCATGCCGTCCCTGCCGAAAACCACGAAGCCCCGCTTGCAGCCAAGCTTCTTGAGAACCAGGGCAAGGAGCTCCACGAGATCTTCCCGGTAGACGCCGAGCACCTGGCAATCGGCGCCGGCGGGATTCGTGAGGGGACCGAGGATGTTGAAGATAGTCCTGATGCCGATCTCCTTGCGGGGGCCGATCGCGTGCTTCATGGCGCCATGGAGGGCCGGGGCGAAGAGGAAGCCGAGGCCTATCTCGGAGATGGAGCGCTCCACCGTGTCCGGTGTCACGTCCAGGCTGACGCCCAGAGCCTCCAGCACGTCGGCGCTGCCGCAGGCGGACGAGACCGCCCGGTTGCCGTGCTTGGCCACCTTGACTCCGCAGGATGCCACCACGAAGGTAACCGTCGTGGAGATATTGAAGGTGTTGGTGCCGTCCCCGCCGGTGCCGACCACGTCCAGGATCGTTTCCTGGTCGATGTTGATGTCATCACGGTCGATGTCGAGGACCCCCTTGCCGACCCGGATGGGGGTGGCGCGGTCACGCATGACCCGGGCCGCGCCGGTGATCTCCTCCACCGTCTCCCCCTTCATCCGCAGGGCGGTGATAAAGGCCGCGATCTGGGCCGGAGTGGCCTCGCCGGACATGATCTGGTCCATGACCTCGATCATCTCGGCTTCTGTTAGATTGATGCGTTCGACAACCTTTGCGATTGCTTTTTTGATCATTTGGTTCACCTGTAGGGGCGATCCTTGTGATCGCCCTGTTTCCGGGCGAATACAAGATTCGCCCCTACGATCGTGTCATCTCCAGAAAGTTGCGCAACAGCTCAATCCCCCCCTCGGTGAGAATCGATTCGGGATGGAACTGGACCCCCCATACCGGCAACTCTTTGTGGGCGAGCCCCATAACTTCCCCCTCCTCCACCCAGGCGGTGATCTCCAGGCAGTCGGGGAACGAGGCCCTCTCCACCACGAGAGAATGGTACCGGGTGGCGTTGAAAGGGTTGGGAAGCCCCCGGAAGAGCCCCTGGCCGTTGTGGTGAATCGGTGAAGTCTTGCCGTGCATGAGGGTGGAACTGCGGACCACCTTGCCGCCGAAGGCCGCGCCGATGGACTGGTGGCCGAGGCAGACGCCGAGGATCGGGATCTTGCCGGCAAAATGCCGGATGGCCGCCACGGATATTCCGGCCTCCTCGGGAGAGCAGGGACCGGGAGAGATGACCAGGCGCTCAGGCGCCAGCCGATCGATCTCATCGAGGGTTATGCCGTCGTTGCGGAATACCCGCACATCCTCCCCCAGTTCGCCGAAATACTGGACGATGTTGAAGGTGAAGGAGTCGTAATTGTCTATCATCAGGAGCATGAATGTATAACCTCAGGCGGCAAGATCGGTAATATCGACGATAGCGTGCCGTGACCGGGCATCGTCCACAATCTTTTCGATTCTGGCGGCGGTGGCATCGTCGATCCAGTCGGCACCGCATTGTGAACACAAGGTAGCCGGGACATTCCTGACCACAACCACGCCGAAACCCAGGTCAGCCGTAAATGTCGTCTTTCCTGTTTCCATGTCCCCACCGCATAGCGGGCAGACACCAGTATTTTCGCTCATCATGGCAACCTCCGGGTCTTGAAATCCGCCTCGAAATGTCGTGAGTCAGGTCGATACACGGTTATCACGTAGCAGATTTCCGACGTTTCATCATATGCCGCAACCACGTGCAGCGGGCCACCGGCAGGGAATCCGAGCAACAGAGCACTCGGCAGGGGTTTGTCTTTTTCGTACACCTCAATGACATCACCGTCGCTGAGACAGGTCAAAACCATTTGCCGAGAAATGCCGCGCTCAAGCATCCTGGTCAAAGCATGCCTCTGCCAGGAAACCTTTCCCAAGGCGGCGGCCTGTTGCAGTTTGATCACGTCCATGGCTGACTAATCCAACCCCTTTTCCGCAGTCTCGATGGCTTTAACCACCGCCATGGCCTTATTGACCGTCTCCTGGTACTCGGCGGCGGGGTCCGAATCGGCCACAATGCCGGCACCGGCCTGCAAATGCACCGTGCCGTCGCGTATGACGAGGGTGCGGATGGCGATGGCCAGGTCCATGTTGCCGGAAAAGGAGAAGTACCCGACCGCGCCGCCGTACACCTCGCGGCGGACCGGCTCCAGCTCGTCGATGATCTCCATGGCCCGCACCTTGGGGGCACCCGAGAGGGTCCCCGCCGGGAAGGTGGCCCGCACCACGTCGAAGGCGTCCTTTCCTTCGGCCAGTTCACCCTCCACGTTGGAGACGATGTGCATCACGTGGGAATAGCGCTCGATCACCATGAGCTCCGACACCTTCACGGTGCCGGTCCGGCATACGCGCCCCAGGTCGTTGCGCCCCAGGTCCACGAGCATTACATGCTCGGCCCGCTCCTTGGGATCGGCCAGGAGCTCCTCCGCCAGTTGCTCATCCTGCTCCGCCGTGGCGCCACGGGGACGGGTTCCGGCAATGGGGCGCAGCTCCACCCGGTCTCCCTCCTTGCGGACCATGACCTCCGGGGAAGCGCCGACCACGAGGGTCCCCGACATTCTGAGGAAAAACATGTAGGGGGAGGGATTCAGGGTCCGCAGCACCCGATAGATTGAGAAGGGATCGACGGTGAGCGCGCCGGAGAACCGCTGGGAGAGCACCACCTGGATGATGTCCCCGGCCCGGACATACTCCTTGCACTTCTCCACCGCCGCCTCGAACTCTTGGCGGGTGACATTGGAGGCAAAGGAAACCTTTTCAGAACCGGACATTGCCGGTTCCAGCCGAAGCGGCTTCCGCAACTTGGCAATGAGGGCGTCCACCCTGGCAATGGCCTCGGCATAGGCGGCCTCGGGGGCCTGGCCGTCCTCCAGGTGGGCGTTGGAGACCACGGTGATTTTCTGCCGCATGGTGTCGAAGATCAGGATCGTGTCGGTGATGACGAAGCAGGAGTCCCAGGCGCCGATGACGGCGGGCTTCGCCGTTTCAAGCCGCTCGAAGTGGCGCACCATGTCGTACCCCAGGTACCCCACGGCGCCGCCGAAGAAGCGGGGAAGGCCGGGAATCTCCACGGGACGGAAACGTGCCAGGTATTCCCGCACAAAGCCCAGGGGATCGCCGGTGGTAACCGAGCGAGTCTCTCCGTTGGTGATGAGCTCGACAGTATTGCCGCGGGACCGGATGACAGTGGTCGGATTGGAGCCGAGGAAAGAGTAACGGGCCCATTTTTCTCCCCCCTCGATACTTTCCAGGAGGAAGGAGTAGGAGCCGTCGTCAATCTTGCGGAAGGCGCTGACCGGGGTATCCATATCCGCCATAATCTCGCGGCAGACGGGGATAAGGTTGCCCTTGGCAGTCAAAGCCCGGAAGGTGTCGAAATCGGGGAAATACACGGGATGCTCCGATCAACGAAATGCGTTGCAAAAATAGCGGGAAAGACTGCTTTTAAAGGGAATTTAAACTAGCACAGGGGGTGGGGAGTGTCAAGAAACCGGGAGGGTTACGGGATGGAGAGATAGAATGTCGCCCCGTTCCCTTCTTCCCCTTCGGCCCAGGCGCGGCCGCCGTGGCGCATGGCGATCCGCTGGACCGTGGCGAGACCGACTCCGGTCCCCTCGAACTCCTCGGCACTGTGGAGCCGCTGAAAGGCCCCGAAGAGCTTGTCGACATACCGCATATCAAAACCGGCGCCGTCGTCGCTAACGAAGATGGCCCGCTCACCGTGGATGATCGTTTCACCGAACCGGATGTGGGCCGAATCCTTCTTGCCGGTGTACTTCCAGGCATTGTCCAGAAGGTTGTGGAGGGCCACCCGCAACAGCAGTGGATCGCCTTCAACCACCACTCCGTCGTCGATCTCGAACGTGACCTTCCTCGCGGGATGGGCCTCTTCGTACTCCAGCGCCAGCTCCCGCACCAAGCGGCTCAGGTCCACGCGCTCCCGGCGCATGGCGCTGCGGGAGACGCGGGAAAGATCCAGGAGGTCGTCGATAAGCTGTCCCATCCGCCGGGAAGCGCTCTTGATCTTTTCCAGGTAGGAGGTGGCGGTTTCCGGCAGGGACTCGCAGCAATCCTCCATGAGCATCGCACTGAAACCGTCGATGTGGCGCAGGGGCGCCCTAAGGTCGTGGGAAACGGAGTAGCTGAACGATTCCAGCTCCCGGTTGGCGGTTTCCAGCAGGATGGTCCGCTCCTTCACCCGCTGCTCCAGCTCCGCATTCAGACGGCGAACCTCTTCCTCGGCCTCCTTGCGTTCGGTAATGTCGCGCAGCACCACCTGCACGGCCGGCTGGCCGTTGTACGTCAAGGGGATGCCGATCACGTCGACGTCCACCACCGTGCCGTCCAGGCGGACAATCTGCTGTTCGCAGAGGGGAACCGGCCGGCGCTCGTCATAGAGGTGTTTGATCCGTTCGGCCACCACCTTACGGCTGTCGGGGTGGACAAAATCGGTTAGTTGCCGCCCCAGCAGCTGTTCAGGCCGGTCGGCGCCGTAGAGCCTGAGGGCGGCAGGATTGGCGAAGACATAGACACCGGCGCAGTGGATGACGATGGCGTCGGGCGACGATTCCACAAGCAGGCGGTACCGCTCTTCGCTCTCGCTCAGGTGATCCTGGCTGAGCTGGTACTCGTCGAGTTGCTGACGCAGCTCCTCCTCGGCCATGGCGATTTCTTCGTTGCGGTCATGGAGCTCCCCCTCCCGTACACGGACCGCATCGGTCATGGCTCTGAAGCTTTCCACGAGTTCGTTGATCTCGCTGAAACTGGCGGGAGGGAGAGAAAAGTCATAGTTGCCCAGGCTTATTTCACCCGCGCTGGCCACAAGGGCCGTCACGGGCCGCAAGACCACGGCCCGGCCCGCCAGCGCCAGCAGTAAAGCCAGCAGGATGGTGGCTGCCGTGGCAAACCAGAAAATTGTCTCGACCCGCTTGACCGGGGCAAGGGCCTTGGCAAGGGGAACCTCGACGATGACGAGCCACCCCGTCTCCGGTATTCGCACCACACTGCCGAGCCGTTCCACGCCGTCCACGGCATAGATGTGGGTGCCGGCCCTCCCGGCAAGCCCTGCGCGGACGATTTCCATACCCCCAAGATCGGTCTGCCGCTGCACAAGAGTATTGTCGGTATGGCCGATAATCTTCCCGGCACTGCTGACGATGATGACCGTCCCGCCGTTGTCGGGTTTTACCTGTTCGGCAATCCTGCTCAACACCCTGAGCCCCAGGGTGCCGACAACGGCCCCCTTCCCGGCCGGTGCGGCGAACATTACCGCAGGATCGCCGGTTGCGGACGAGAGGAATACCGATGAGCGGCTGATGTTGCCATTGGCGAGCGTTTCGCGAAGAACGGGGAGCCTTGACAGATCCATGCCCAGATAATCCCGCGGCGACGCCTGTACGTTCCGCGCAAAGGCAACATCGGCAACCCGTCCGTTGGGATCCATCAGATAGACCGATTCAAAGAGCCCGATGACCCGGACTTCCTCCAGGAGCCTTTTCGCCTGCTCCCTGGCATTGCCCCCCTCCCGGTCCGTCACCTTCCCGATATGCTCGATGAACCCGTGGGGTTCCCGGAGGCTTCCCGACACCTCACGGGCGATGCTGCGGGCAAGGGTGAGATTGGTCGCGCCCACATGGTCGGACAGGTTGCGCCGCTCAATCGCAAGGGTGATCAGGCCTATGACGAGCACCGGCACCACCGCCGCGACCAGCAGGGCGGTCAGGACGGCGGTTCTGAAACTCGGCTTTAACTTCACTGCGCCTCCACCCGTTGGAATGTCCCCTGGCGAACGGTCATCAGGAACGGCTTCCGCTCGGCATCGCCGAAACGGTCAATGGTAAAATCACCTTGCACCCCCCTGAAGGCCCCGATGGCGAGGATGGCCTTCTTGAGCCCCCCGGGAGGTGGGTCCGAGGCGAGCCCCCGGGAGATAACCTGAACCGACTGGTAGGCGTAGACAGCCCCGAAGTCGGGATCAGCGCCGAACCGCGTGCGGTATGCCCGGCGAAACGCGGTGAACGTGGGAGAAGTGTCGGTGCGGTCGACGTTCTGGTAATAGGTAACTCCTTCCACGGCGGCGCCGCCGTGAACGATGAGCTCCGGTGTGCTCGACCATTCTGACGCCAGCAGGGCCACACGGGGATTGGATTTGCGGATCTGCTGGCAGATCATGGCGGTATCCACGGCGCCGGCCAGAATGAAGACACCCTGGGGCCTGGTCGCCAGGAGCCTGTCCGTCAGGGCCAGGAAATCGGTCGGAACGCCCGCATCGAAAGTGGCAGAGGCCGTCACTTCACCGCCCAGGGTCTCGAAATGGCGGCGGAAGACATGGTACCACCCCTCCGTATGGGCGCGGTTCGACAGGTCGTAGATGACTGCAACGCGCCTGAGCCCGAGCCCCTGCCGGACATGGGCGGCAAGGTGCCGGGCGGTGGAGCCGCTGGGGGGGAAGACGCGAAGGAAATTGTCATCCTTTCCCGTCAGGTCGTTGCTGCTGACCGTGGGGCTCACCATCACCACCGGCGACTCGTTGACCAGGGGCACCGTCGCCATGGCCATGGAGCTGGTCATGGGGCCCACGATGGCCGCGACCTTGGCGTCTACAAACTCGCGCACCGCCTTCCGGGCCGCCTCGGCCTCCCCCTGGTCGTCGCGGACCACAAGCTCCACCGGCCGTCCATTAATGCCGCCGGAGCGGTTGATCTCCTCCACGGCAAAAACGGCGCCGTCGCGGCCGGCCACCCCCAGGTCCGAATGGCGGCCGGAGAGGGTGCCAAGATATCCTATCTTCAGAGCATCGTCGCGCCGGCATCCCGACAGGGCCGAAACCATGGCAACGGCACACACGACCAGCCCCCCCAGCAGCACAGGGGCTACAATCCGCATACGTGAACGATCCACCTGACCCATCGCCCCCCTCCGGGAAAAAATGCAGCGTCAATAATACCAAAGCCTCGCAAGGATAACAGGATATTTTTGCAATTCGTGTTCCACAGGGAGTGCATTTGCAGCTTTCTTCGTGCATATTCTGATGATGTGTGGTAGCTCCATCATCCCCCTTGAAATTCGTCCCGGCGATGATTAGGTTAAGAACCACGCGCACACAAAACACCAAAAGGAGACCGTCATACCCATGAGCAAGAGCACCAAAAAGTTCGAGACCGAAGTCCAGCAGCTCCTGGACCTCGTGATCCACTCCCTCTACTCCAACAAGGATATCTTCCTGCGGGAGCTCATCTCCAACGCCTCCGACGCCGTCGACAAGGTCCTCTTCGAGTCCCACCAGAACGCGGCGGTCATCGAGGGTGAACCGGAAGGAAAGATCAAACTCATCACCGACAAAGAAGCCGGCACCATCACCATCCGCGACAACGGCGTCGGCATGACCATCGAAGAGGTTGAGAAGAATATCGGCACCATCGCCCACTCGGGGACCAAGGCGTTCCTGGCGAACCTGAAGGAGCAGAACGTGGCCGAGCACCCGGAGCTCATCGGCCAGTTCGGGGTCGGCTTCTACGCCTCGTTCATGGTGGCCGACCGGGTCACCCTCGTCACCCGCCGTGCCGGCCACGACAAGGCTGCCGGGGTCCGCTGGGAGTCCACCGGCGACGGCACCTACACCGTTGAGGAGGCTGCCAAGGAGACCCGCGGCACCGAAATCACGCTGCACCTGAAGGAAGAGATGAAGGAGTATCTGGACGAGTGGAAGATCCGCTCCATCGTACGCAAATACTCCGACTACGTCCAGTACCCCATCGTCATGGACGTGACCCGCACCGAAGTCCCGAAAGGGGTGAACGGCGAGGAAATCGAGGGGGCCGGCACCATCGAGAAGACCGTGGAGGAGACCCTCAACTCCATGAAGGCCATCTGGGCCCGCTCCAAAAGCGAGGTAACCGAGGAGGAGTACGAGGAGTTCTACAAGCATGTCTCCCACGACTTCGAGAAACCCCTCAAGACCATCCACTACTCGGCCGAAGGGGTGAGCGAGTTCAAGGCGCTCCTCTACCTGCCGGCCCACAAGCCCTTCGATCTCTTCATGCCCGAGCGCAAGAAAGGGGTCCAGCTCTACGTGCGCCGGGTCTTCATCACCGACTCCTGCGAGCAGCTCATCCCCGACTACCTCCGCTTCGTAAAAGGGGTGGTGGACTCCAGCGACCTCCCCCTCAACGTGTCGCGGGAAATCCTCCAGGAGGATGTCCAGATCAAGCGGATCCAGAAGAGCCTCGTCGGAAAGATCATCTCAACCCTCGCCGAGATGCGGGAGAAGGAGGCCGATGACTACCTCGCCTTCTACAGGGAATTCGGCCAGGTCCTCAAGGAAGGGGTCCACTTCGACTACGCCAACCGGGAGAAGCTCCAGGACCTCCTCCTCTTCGAGAGCACGAAGACCGAGGCGGGTACATTCACCTCCCTCAAGGAGTACGTGGAACGGATGCCCGAGGGGCAGGAGGAGATCTACTTCATCACCGGCACGAGCCGCGCGGCCCTGGAGCAGTCCCCCCATCTGGAGATTTTCCGGAAGAAGGAGTACGAGGTCCTCTTCCTCACCGACCCCGTGGACGAGTGGGTGGTGCAGGGGGTCACGGAGTACGACGGCAAGAAGCTCAAGGCCGTTGACCGGGGCGATGTCATCCCCGCCACCGAGGAGGAGAAAAAAGAGCAGGAGGCCAAGCGGGAAGAGGCGGCCAAGCAGTACGGCGACCTCCTCTCCTTCGTGAAGGAGAAGCTCGACGCGCGGGTGAAGGAAGTACGGCTCTCCAGCCGCCTCACCGACAGCGCCTGCTGCCTCGTGGCCGACGAGCACGGCCTCAACGCCAACATGGAGCGGATCCTCCGGGCCATGAACCAGGACGTGCCCGACTCGAAGCGGATCCTGGAACTGAATCCGGACCACCCCATCATGCAGGTGATGGCCAACCTCTTCGCCAAGGACAACGCCAACCCGCGCCTGGGCGACTACTGCGACCTCCTCTACGACCAGGCGCTGCTCACCGAAGGGTCCCCCATCACCGACCCGCTCCGGTTTACCCGGCTCGTGGCCGAACTGATGGTGGCGGACGGAAAAGCTGCTGCGGAAAAGTAGCTGTTTTTGCAGAAAAAATGAAAAGGGGGAGGGTCGGCGACGGCTCTCCCTTTTTCTATTGGCGCATTGCAAAGAACCCCTGGACGCCGTCCACCTTGGACATTACAATGTAGCGTATACGTCAAGCCGGGCATCATCCCGGTGAAAATCAGGCGTTTCAATCAAATGACGAGGTCCCGGATACGTCGCCATGAAACAATCGCCAAAACATCTCGCCTCCGCCTCCCTCTACCGGCCGGCAGACTGCGAGATCATCGCAGTCTGCGACCTGACACCCCACGAAAAGCTCTTCCGCCTCCGCCTTGCCGACGGGAAGCCCCTCGGCCATCTCCCCGGCCATTTCGTGCAGGTTTCCCTCCTGGGGTGGGGAGAGGCGCCCATCTCGGTGGCGTCATCGCCGACCCGCAGCGGGTATTTCGAGATGGGGGTGCGGCGGGCCGGTACTCTGACCGGCGCCCTGCATGAAATGAAGGCAGGGGATGTCATCGGCATCCGCGGCCCCTTCGGCAAACCCTTCGACCTGCCGCGACTGCGGGGGAAAGATCTGCTCCTGGTTTCCGGCGGCTGCGGGCTGGCGCCCATGCGATCCCTGATCCAGTATTGCGAGGACCAGCCCAGGGAGTTCGGCTCAATTACCATCCTCTACGGGGCCAAGAGCCCGGCGGATACCCTCTTCAAGGATGATCTGGCCGCCTGGGAGGCGTCGGCCCGCTTTACATGCAGCCGCACCGTGGACCGGATCACCGGTGGGGATTGCTACAGCGGCGGAGTCGGACTGGTCACCGCCCTCATCCCCCCCCTGGAGATCGATCCCGGCCGGACCGTGGCAGTGCTGGTGGGACCGCCGGTCATGTACCGGGCCGTGGTGGAGGAACTGCGGAAGAAAGGGTTAGGCACCGACCGGATCGTAGTCTCCCTGGAGCGCCAGATGCGCTGCGGCGTCGGCAAATGCGGCCACTGCGCCATCGAACACCTTTACTGCTGCCAGGACGGGCCGGTGTTCTGGCTGAATGAAATCGAAAATCTAAAAGGCGCGCTATGAACCACACTCTCACCGTCTGCCCCTACTGCGGCACCGGCTGCATGTTCTACCTCGTCAGCGACGGCGGCCAGCTGGTGGGAGTCGAGCCGAGCGTGACCCACCCGATCAGCCGCGGCGGGCTCTGCGTCAAGGGGTGGAACGCCTTCGCCTTCGTCCATCACCCGGACCGCCTCACTACACCCCTGATCCGGCGCGGCGGAGAGTTGCGCCCCGCCTCATGGGACGAGGCCCTCGGCCTGGTGGTGGACCGCCTGCGGGAGATACAGGAGCGCCACGGGGCCGATTCCATCATGTTCGCCTCATCGGCCAAGGCCACCAACGAGGAGAATTACCTCCTGATGAAGCTGGCCCGGGGGGCGTTCGGCACCAACAACATCGACCACTGCGCCCGGCTCTGCCACTCCTCCACGGTGGTGGGGCTGGCCGAGACCTTCGGCTCCGGGGCCATGACCAACTCCATCGACTGCATCGACCGGGCCGAAGCGATCCTGGTAATCGGCTCCAACACCACCGAGCAGCACCCACTCATCGGTTCCCGCATCCTAAAGGCCGCCCGGAGCGGCGCACGGCTCATCGTGGCCGACAACCGCCGCATCCGCCTCGCCCGCCATGCCGACCTGCACCTGCGTCACCGGAACGGCAGCGACGTGGCGTTCCTGAACGGAATGATGCAGGTCATTATCGCCGAAGGGCTTGAAGACCGGGAGTTCATCGAATCCCGCTGCGACAACTACCCTGCTCTGGCGGCTGCGGTGGCCCACTGGACTCCGGAGCGGGCCGCCGCCGTAACCGGACTGGAACCGGGGGAGATCGTCGCCGCCGCGCGGCTCTTCGCCAAGGCAAAGACCGCGATGATCGTCTACTCCATGGGTATCACCCAGCACAGCCACGGCGTGGACAACGTCCGCTGCTGCGCCGCCCTGGCCATGCTGACCGGCAACCTGGGGCGCCCCGGCACCGGCGTGAATCCACTGCGGGGGCAGAACAACGTGCAGGGGGGATGCGACATGGGGGCACTCCCCGACGTCTTCAGCGGCTACCAGAAGGTGGCGGACCCGGCGGTCCGGGAGAAATTCGCCGATGCATGGGGGGTAGACGGGCTCCCAGAACAGCCGGGTCTTCCTCTCACCAGGGCCATGGATGCCGCCGCCGAGGGGCAACTCAAGGGTATGTTCATCCTGGGGGAAAACCCGATCCTCTCGGACCCGGACCAGGGACATGCGCGGCGGGCCCTGGAGAGCCTCGATTTTCTCGCGGTGCAGGATATCTTCCTCACCGAGACCGCCCAACTGGCCGATGTGGTACTCCCCGCCGCCTGCTTCGCCGAAAAGGAGGGGACCTTCACCAACACCGAACGCCGGGTGCAGCGGGTGAGAAAAGCCGTGGAGCCGCCGGGCAAGGCCCGTGCCGACTGGGAAATCATCTGCGCCTTGGCGGAGCGTGCCGGCTACGGCGGGATGCGCTATCCCGACCCCTCGGCGGTCATGGATGAAATCGCCTCCCTCACCCCCATCTACGGCGGCATCGGCTACGACCGCCTCGACCCCCACGGCCTCCAGTGGCCCTGCCCCGACCGTAGCCATCCCGGCACCCCAATCCTCCACGTGGGCCGCTTCACCCGTGACTCGGGGCGGTTCAGCCCGGCCCCCTACCGGCCTCCGGCAGAGCTCCCCGACGGCGACTACCCCTTCGTGCTCACCACCGGCCGCACCTACTTCCACTGGCACACCGGCACCATGACCCGGCGCACCCACCTCCTGGACCGGGAAGAGCGGTGCTCTTTCGTGGAGATCAACCCGGACGACGCCGCACGCCTCGGGATAAGGGAGCGGGACCGGGTGCTGGTGACGAGCCGCCGTGGCGAGGTGCAGGCTCGGGCGCGGGTGACGGAGATGGTGGTCCCCGGCGTGGTATTCATGCCGTTCCACTTCACCGAAGGGGCCGCCAACGCCCTCACCAACAACGTGCTCGACCCCGAATCCGCCATCCCCGAATTCAAGGTCTGCGCGGTGCGGGTCCGGAGGGCGCCATGAAATCCCTCCGCCCCGAACAGCTCGCCCCCTTCTTCGCGTCCCTGGAAGCGACCCACGAGGTCCGCCTCCCCATCCTCCTCCCCGACGGAACCCGCACCCTCGGCCATCCCGGAGACGGTCCCCCGGCCCTCCGGGACGGCCCGCTGCCGGGCAAACCGACAGCGGCCTTTTTCCCCCATGAGGGTGGGATATTCACCGCTGCCGCCGGAACGGTATCCCCTCCCCCGGCTCCGGAAAAACCGCTTCTGGTTGCCGGTTTCACCCGCCGCGACCTCGCCTGCCTCCGCTTCATCGACCGGTTCTTTGCCGACGGCTGGCGGGACGACATCTACTTCCGCCGCCGTCAGGGGGCGGTCATTGTCGGCGTATCCGGCTACTGCGGCCCGGAGGGCGCCCTGATGCCCTGCGCAAACGGCGACTGCGACCTGGAGCTGGTAGCGGACCGCGCCCGGTGGCTCGTCGTCCCCTACACCGACGCCGGCGAGGCCATTGTCGCCGGATTGCCCGATGCCTCACCCGACGGAACGCTGGAGCGGATACGGGAGGAATCGGCAGCGCTGACGGACACAAACGAGGCCCTTATCCGCCGGGCTTCCGAGCTGATCCGGGCCGACCGCGTTCCAGACACCTTCTGGGCCGGGATCGGCGACCGCTGCATCGCCTGCACCGGATGCAACCTGGCCTGCCCCACCTGCACCTGCTTCGGCGTGCAGGACTGGCGCTACGCCGGACGGGTGGAACGGAGCCGGATGTGGGACTCCTGCCAGCTGGACGGCTTCATGCGCGAGGCGAGCGGCCACAACCCCCTGGGCACCGAGGCGCTCCGCACTCGCCGCCGCATCCACCACAAGCTGGCCGCCGACCCCGAAAGGTGGGGTGAGATCAGCTGTTTCCTCTGCGGCCGCTGCGATGCGGTCTGCCCCACCGGCATCGGGATCTTCGCGGTGGCACGGGAACTGGTGGAGAGGTACGGCGGGAAGTGACCCAACGTTTCCATTAGTGGCAAAGTCCGTCGGTAAAAGTGGGAATAAGCAGCATTGACAATATACGACGTATTTTGTCGCACCTATCGGTTTTACTGTAATCATCACACAACCGGGAGGTGCGTCATGATCTATCTCACCACGGACCAATTCGACCAGGCAGTCTACTTCGATCTCCGCAAAGCCGAGCATCCCCGCCGGGCCGGCGGGGAGGAACATATCCTTCACGGTCTCCTGGGGAACGGCGTCAGCGAGGTGCCGGTCACCATACGGAGCTGGCGCGACTGGACCGATGTGGATTTCGGCAAAGGGGATCTCTTCAGCTTCGTGGACGAACGGACCATCCGCCGTATGCTCGGCCAGGTGGCCCGCGAGATGGAGCTGCATTAATTCCGGGTTTCCCGCAGGGTAATTCTCTGGTATTATCGCGGTCCCACTATTGTTGAAAGGAGACCGCCATGAGCAGTTCGTGGAAAATCGAAACCCAGGCCATCCAGGGGGGGTACAGCCCCAAATCCGGCGACCCCCGCGTTGTCACCATCTGCCAGAGCACCACATTCAAATACGACAGCGCCGACCATGTGACAAAACTCTTCGACCTGGAGGAGCCCGGCTTTTTCTATACCCGTCTGGGGAACCCCACCACCGACGCCTTCGAGCAGAAGCTGGCCATGATGGAGGGGGGCGTAGGGGCACTGGCTACCTCCGCCGGCCAGGCGGCCACGACCCTCTCCATCTTCAACATCTGCCAGGCGGGGCAGCATTTCGTCACCGCCAGCACCCTCTACGGCGGCACCTACAACCTCTTCGCCTGCACGCTCCCCAAGATGGGGATAGAAGTAACCTTCGTTGACCCGGAGGCGCCGGCTGACGAGATCCTCGCCGCTTTCCGCCCCAACACCAAGGCCCTCTTCGCCGAGACCATCGGCAACCCGGGGCTGAACGTCCTCGATTTCGAGAAGTTTTCCGCCGTTGCCAAGGAGAAGGGGGTGCCGCTCATCATCGACAGCACCTTCGCCACCCCGTACCTCTGCCGCCCCTTCGATCATGGGGCCAACGTGGTGGTACACTCGGCCACGAAATACATCGACGGCCTCGCCACCAGCGTCGGCGGCGTAATCGTTGACGGGGGGAATTTCAACTGGGACAACGGCCGGTTCCCCGAACTGACCGAACCCGACACCTCCTACCACGGCCTCCAGTATGTGAAAGCCTTCGGTCCCATGGCCTACATCGTAAAAGCCCGCGTCCAACTCATGCGCGACTTGGGCTCGACACCGAGCCCCTTCAACTCCTTCCTCTTCAACCAGGGGCTCCACACGCTGCCCCTCAGGATGCAGCGCCACAGCGACAACGCCCTAGCTCTGGCCCAATTCCTGGAAAGCCATCCCTGCGTCAGTTGGGTAAAGTATCCGGGACTCAAGAGCCACCCGAGCTTTGACCGGGCGCAAAAGTACCTGCCCCATGGCTGCAGCGGCGTCCTCACCTTCGGCATCAAGGGAGGGGCGGAAGCCGGCAAGAAGTTCATGGAGGCGTGCAAGCTGGTAGCTCTTGTGGTTCACGTGGGAGATGCCCGCAGCTGCGTCCTCCACCCGGCCAGCACCACCCACCGCCAACTGACCCCCGAGCAGCAAACCGCTTCAGGCGTGGCCCCGGACCTGATCCGCCTTTCCGTGGGCATAGAGCACATCGACGACATCATAGCCGACGTGGACCAGGCCCTGGCGACGAGCCAGAAATAACAAACCGTTTCCTCTCCCAGACGCACAAAAGCCTGCCGGATATCCGGCAGGCTTTTTCTGTTGAGGCTCTGTTTGATTCAGGTAACAAAAGATCAGTAAACCACCGGCTGTTCAATGGTAAGTTTGGGCTTGCCAAGAGGATTGCTCGACGGCTTTTCCGATTTTTTCTGCGGGATTGTCACCGCGTCCTCCGTATCCTCCACTGTTGGCGGAGCGGCAATCCGGGCTGGAGTCGACCAGATATTTTCAGGTGA
Organism: Geobacter benzoatilyticus; assembly: GCF_017338855.1. Taxonomy (NCBI): domain Bacteria; kingdom Pseudomonadati; phylum Thermodesulfobacteriota; class Desulfuromonadia; order Geobacterales; family Geobacteraceae; genus Geobacter; species Geobacter benzoatilyticus. The sequence continues at coordinate 2,166,791 of NZ_CP071382.1, read as the reverse complement.
CGGGAGACGCTGTGCCGCCGGTTTAGCGGTACCGGCCTTCTCCTTCGGCACCCCAACCGACTGGGCCAGCACGATCCGCTGCTCATTGCGCAGCCCCATGGCCTTCGCCAGGGCCGGGGAGTCTATGGATGCCCGCACCACAGTGGCAAGCCCTTCGGAGGCACAGAAGAGATAAACGTTCTGGCTGATGGCCCCCGCATCGGCAGCAGAATAAAAGGCCTTCTCCTCACTGCCGGCATCCCCCATCTGACCATAATCGGCCACATAGACGAGATTCACCGGAACGTCTGCCACGAAGGGTTGCTGGCCGGTCAGCGCCCGGATATCCCTGGTCCCCTCCTGAATCAGCCGATGCCCACGGGCGTCGTAGAGAAAGAGGCCATCGGCAGTGGCCACATAGATATCGATCTCCTGCCGGTTCATGGCGGAGGGGGCGGTACGTCCCCCCTTTTCGGGCCGGTTGATGCCGAAGGCTGCCCAGAGGAGATCGGAAAGCCGGCGGGGGGAAATCGCTTCTCCGCTGAACTCCCGCGTGCTCTTCCGCTCCCGCAGAGCGTCCATAAGGGGCATTCCCCCTTCGGTACTGGGAGATGCCAAGGTAATCACCCTGGACTCATCGGCAACAGCCACAACGGGAGCTGCCAGCATAACTCCGAGGATTCCTCCTGCAAGAATACGTGCTGCGTTCATCCTCATCCTCCCTTTTGAATGCGCCCTTCTCAGTGCTGCACGCCTTCACCGCCGGCAGGCTGCTGGGCTGCGGCGCGCATGGCGGCCTTGTGCTGCTCGAGGGTCTCCAGCTCGCGAACCTTCTCTCCGAGCCAGTGGTGGAGTTCCCGTGCAGTCTGGTAGTTGAGCACCACCCCTGTGGGGACGAACCGGACAAGACTCTGGGCGAAATCGTCGGGCTCCACACCGGTCTCGGCGCCGATGGTGCCGTTGGGGTTCACTTCGTGGGTTATCTCGTTGGGAAGCGGCGGCCGCTCAAGATAGAAATTCACGACCAGGTCGCCCCTGGGAGAGACGCCGCCATGGGCGCCGTTCACGTAGACGGGGTTGTAGTCGTAGGTGAAGATGTACTTGAAGGTTACTTCCGGTTTCTTGGACACTAGTGCTTCTCCTTCCTTGTATGGTAGTGGAATGTATCCCCGATAAACTCGTGGAACAGAAAACCGTTATCGAAAAAGGGGAACCGCCCCTCTGGCGGCTCCCCTTTAATAACACGTTACAGTGGTGGTTTCGAGTATTTTTCTTCTCAATTTCAACAAGAAAGGTTCCCGGAATCACCGTGTCACCGGTACACTTCCCTCCGATGGCCAACCTTCACCACACACACCGTAAGTACGTCGTCCTCGATGGAGTAGACAATCCGATAGTCTCCCTGGCGGATGCGGTATCGCTCTTGGGCAGAAAGCTTCTCCACACCCTGAGGCCGCGGCTCGTCGGCCAGCGAGTGGATTCGTTCGACAATCTTGGTCAGGTCGCGCTTCGGGATTGCCTCCAACTCCTTGACTGCTGATTTCTTGAGAATAATCCTATATACGGCCATGCTTCTTGAGTTCCTTGAGAACCTCCTCGAAGGAGACAACCGGCTCGGCCACCCGTTCCTCGAAGGCGGCCAGGTCAAGCCGGTCTTCTTCAAGAGAGAAGCGCACCGACTCGTTAATGAGGTCCGAGATGCTGCGCGAGGTCTCCAGGGCCTTGATTTTCAGTGCACGGTGAAGCATGGGGTCCAGATAGACCGTCGCTCGCTTCGCTGGGGATGTCGTTGCCATGTATGTACCTCCTTGCTGATGTCATCTTCACGGTAACATTATGACGTTATGGCGTCAAGACGCTCCGTAACATGCTTTTGACGGCACATCATAGTGGTTCGCCAATCTACTATTGAATTCTCAACTCTCGGCACGATCAATTCGCAAACTTATTGGTTGTCATTAACCGTACACAATGTTAGTTATTCACGCTAAAAAAATTTCCGAATTTTAATGAGGTGAGAATGGGACTTCCATTGAAACTCTGGTCTGCAGGAATTATATCCGTCCTGGTTCTCGCCGGGTGTGGCGCAGGAGGCAATACAACTTTACCAGCCACGTCAATACCGGCTAACGGGGCAAAGAACGTCGCCCTACTTTCCTCAATAGAGGTCACTGCAGCATCGGGACTCGACCCTGCCACGGTAAACGGCTCAACCGTTTCCCTCTTCGGCCGGAACAATCACAAATCCCGCGTATTCCGCGCCCAAGGGTCGGTCAATTACGACTCAGCAACCGGCAAAGTTACGTTCATGTTAAAGCATAAGCTCGAACCAAACTGCTCATACACCCTAACACTTTCAGGATTCAGTGACACCGACGGGAACACCGTCGCCGACAGGACAGTCTCCTTCTCCACCCTGATCCCTCGCCCCTCTCGGGCTGTCTGGTATGCAGCAGATGGAACCGTTGAGCAATACGAAACGCACCAGTTTGACAGCGATGGCTTCAACATCAGAACAACCATATACAACGGTCCTGGTGTAGATACAATCTGGTTCACGGCCGACGATCAAGTGGTGTCATATTACGAAGCCACCTCTGATCCAGGCAGCGTAAGAGTCGTCTCTCATCCGAGTGCCGGCCCTGACGGAATTTGGTTTACTACAGACGATCCGGTGAGCATGTATTCCGATCAAAGCTACACAGCCACGGAAGATGCCACAATTTACTACAATGGTCCGGGGCATGATGGAACATGGTTCACTGCAGATGATGCCATATCGCATTACACCAAAATCACTTACAACAACGATGGATTAACAGGCACCCAGGCCATGTATGACAGCGCTGGCATTGACGGTTCATGGTTCACTGGTGACGATGTCTGCAGCACTTACAGAGCCAGCCTTTATGATGCCAACGGGAATGAAGCTCGAGTAGCATTCTCTGGCAGCACTGGTGCCGATGGTATCCCCTTCACCGCCGATGATTCAAATGTGCGCTACAGCACCTATGATTACGACGCAAATAACAATCTTATTCGACAAATTGTTTTCACTGATCCCGGGCCAGACAGCGCCTGGTTTACATCCGATGACGGGATCTTGCAGTACTCATGTGATTCACACAATGAAACGGGAAGACCAACAAGAGGTATATCCTATGACAACCCTGGCCACGACGGGGTCTGGTTTACGGCAGATGACAGTATACGGAGCTACAATGACTACTTTCTTGACGACACGGGTAGAACGAGACGTGTGACTGTCCATTCATATGGTCCTGGCCCGGACGGAGCATGGTTTACTGCCGACGACCCCATCTCGGATTATTTTGACTACTCTTACGATTCCAATGGCAACGTAATTAAAATTTCTGCCTTCACTCCCGGAGCGGATACACTTTGGTTCACTGCTGACGATACGCTTTCCCATTACGAGTATTACATTTACGAAACCAATGGGATCTTGGTTTATGCAGATACATTTTTTGTGCATTGAAAATCACTTGGCAACAAACAGGTCACGTTCGATTCTCTGTTGACTACACAATCTCGTTTCATAGAGAAAGGCACAAAAATATACTTCATAACCGTGCTTCTGCTCAAAAGCAAAAGGCCCGCAAATACGCGGGCCTTTCTTTTTCCATCTGCAAGACAAGCACAAAATGTCAGGCCATAACGATAACCAGGTCTTCCTTCTCCACCTTATCGCCTTCCTTGAACTTCACCTCAGCAACGGTGCCGTCCTCCTTGGCCTTGATGTTGGTTTCCATCTTCATGGCCTCGGTGACCATGAGGACATCGCCGGCTTTCACCTCGTCCCCGGCCTTGATGTTGAGCTTGAGAACCTTGCCCGGCATGGGGGCGCCCACGTGCTTGGCGTTCCCTTTGTCGGCCTTCTCGCGCACCGCCTCGTCGGTCTGCACCGACTGGTCGCGGACCACCACGCTCCGGGCGTTGCCGTTAAGCTCGAAGAAGATGTGCCGGGTGCCGTCGGGATGGACCTTGCCGATGGCATTCAGCTTGATGATAAGGGTCTTGCCCGGTTGTATCTCGATTGAAGTTTCCTGCCCCGGTTCCAGACCGTAGAAGAAAATCGGTGTCGGGATGACCGAGGTGTCGGAGTGCTCGTGACGGTGCTTGTCGAACTCCGGGTAGACGTGGGGATAAAGGATGTAGCTCATGAGCGCTTTGTCATCCACGGAGTGTCCGACCTTCTCCTCCACCTTGGCCCGCTCTTCCTCGAAATCCACCGGTTCCAGCAACTCGCCGGGACGGCAGGTTATGGGCTCTTCCCCTTTGAGGATGATATTCTGCAACTCCTGGGGCCAACCCTGGTAGGGCTGTCCCAGCATCCCCTTGAACATGCCGACGACGGACTCGGGGAAGGCCAGCTCGCTCCCCTGGGTGAAGACATCCTGCACGTCCAGGTTGTTCTTCACCAGGAACATGGCCATGTCACCCACCACCTTGGACGACGGCGTAACCTTGACGATGTCGCCGAAAAGGAGGTTCACCTTGTGGTACATCTCCTTGCACTCCTCCCAGCGGTCCAGAAGGCCGAGGCCGGCCACCTGGGGCTTGTAGTTGGAGTACTGGCCGCCGGGGATCTCGTGGTGGTAGACCTCGGCGGTGCCGTTCTTGAGCCCCGACTCGAAGGGGGCGTAGTAATCGCGCACCGTCTCCCAGTAGTTGGCCAACTTCTGGAGCCCTTCCTCGTCCAGGCGGGTGTCCCATTCGGTTCCCTTCAGGGCCGCCACCAGGGCGTTCAGGTTCGGCTGGGCCGTGAGTCCGGAGAGCGACGACAGGGCCGCATCGACGATGTCTACCCCCGCCTGGCAGGCCATCAGCAGCGTGGCGCTGCCGTTGGATGAAGTGTCGTGGGTATGGAGATGGACCGGAATGCCGATATTCTCCTTGAGGGCCTTGACGAGCTTGAAGGCGGCGAAGGGTTTCAGCAGCCCCGCCATGTCCTTGATGGCCAGGATGTGGGCCCCCATCTGCTCCAGTTCCTTGGCCATGTTCACGTAGTATTCCAGGGGATACTTGTCCCGCGTCGGATCGGTGATATCGCCGGTGTAGCAGATGGCAGCCTCGCAGATCTTGCCGCTCTTGCGCACCGCCTCCATGGCCACGGCCATCCCCTTGGTCCAGTTGAGGGAGTCGAAAACCCGGAAGATGTCGATGCCGGAGGAGGCCGCCTCCTCCACGAAGCGCTGCACCACGTTGTCCGGATAGTTGGTGTAGCCCACGGCGTTGGAGCCGCGAAGGAGCATCTGGAAGAGGATGTTGGGAATCGCCTCGGAGAGCTTGTGGAGACGCTGCCACGGATCTTCCTTCAAAAAGCGCATGGAGACGTCGAAGGTGGCGCCCCCCCAGCATTCCAGCGAGAAGAGCCCGGCCCCGAGACGGGAAGTCGGCTCGGCGATCTTCAGCAGATCATAGGTGCGGACCCGGGTGGCCAGGTTCGACTGGTGGGCGTCGCGCATGGTGGTATCGGTAAGAAGCAGCTGTTTCTGCTCAAGAATCCACTTGGAGAGCCCCTCGGCGCCGAGGTTCATGAGAAGGTCACGGCTTCCGGCCGGACGCGGCTTAGTTACGTCGACCTCCGGAACATGGGCATCCAGGAGCTCCGCAGACCGCAGGGGCCTGGCAATGCCCGGAGAGCCGTTAACGATGACATCGCCCAGGAAGCTGAGGACTTTCGTGGCCCGGTCCTTTTTCTCTACAATCTCAAGGAGCTCGGGATGTTTTTCAATGAAGGAAGTGTCGCATTTCCCACCCAGGAAGACCGGGTGGGTGATGACGTTCTCCAGGAAGCCGATGTTGGTCTTGACCCCCCTGACCCGGAACTCCTGGAGGGAACGGTTCATGATGTGGGCCGCCTCCTCGAAGGTGAGACCCCAGGAGGTGACCTTGACGAGAAGCGAATCGTAGTGGGGGGTGATTACCGAACCGGTGAAGGCGTTCCCCGCGTCAAGGCGCACCCCGAAACCGGCCGATGAGCGGTAGGTGGTGATGGTGCCGAAGTCCGGCGCGAAGTTGTTGTTGGGATCTTCGGTGGTAATCCGGCACTGGATGGCATACCCGCGCATGGCAATGGACGCCTGGTTCGGAATGTTGATGGGAGAGTCGGAAAGCTTCTTCCCCTCTGCCACGAGAATCTGGGCCTGCACCAGGTTGCGGCCGGTGATCATCTCGGTCACCGTGTGCTCCACCTGGATGCGGGGGTTCATCTCGATGAAGTAAAAATTCCCCTCCTGGTCCAGGAGGAATTCCACGGTGCCGGCATTGCGGTAGTTAACCTGACCGGCGATCTTGAGGGCCGCGGTGCATATTTCCTCGCGGGTCTTCTGGGTCAGGCAGATGGAGGGGGCAAACTCCACCACCTTCTGATGGCGCCTCTGGATGGAGCAATCCCTTTCGAAGAAGTGGACCAGATTGCCGTGCATGTCGCCGAGAACCTGAACCTCGATATGCTTCGGATTCTCCAGATAGCGCTCAAGGAACACCGCCGGGTTGCCGAAGGCCGCCTTCGCCTCGCTGCGGGCCGCCACGAGCCCTTCGAGGAGCTCCTTCTTCGTGCGGGCTACCCGCATCCCGCGCCCGCCGCCGCCGGCAGCCGCCTTGATGATTATGGGATAACCGTAGTTTTTGGCAAAGATGAGCGCTTCTTCCTCATGCTCGATGGGCTCTTCGGTGCCTGGAACGGTCTGAACACCGGCAGCCATGGCAACTTTCCGGGCCGACACCTTGTCGCCCAGAGCCCGCTGCATCTCAGCCGTGGGGCCGATAAAAGCGATGCCCTCGGCCTCGCACTTTTCGGCAAACTCGGCGTTCTCCGAGAGGAAACCGTAACCGGGATGGATTGCGTCCACGTCATACTGCTTGGCAAGGGCAATAATCTCGTCGATGCCGAGATAGGCGTCGATGGGGCTCTTCCCCTTGCCCACAAGGTAGGCCTCATCGGCCTTGTAACGGTGGAGCGACAGCTTGTCCTCCTCCGAATAGATGGCGACGGTACTGATGCCGAGCTCCGTGCAGGCACGGAAAATACGAATCGCGATCTCGCCGCGGTTGGCGGCCATTACCTTCCTGAATCTTCTTTTCTCCATCCGGTCCCCCTGTGTTTTTACGCAAAATAAAACAAATACAACCCCAATAAAACTTTATTGAAACTAAAATTATTTCGTTATTTTGTATAGTTAGCAACAAATTTCCATAGACCGCATCAAATCAAATTGAAGATTTGTTGTCAAGAATAAACTTTTGTTTTACCTGGTTGCAAAACCGCCTGCCGACAGTGAATTTTTTCCCTTAACAACCCCATCTACAGGTGGTACCATTTATCGTGTTTTCATTTCAGCCAAGGAGATAACACCGCATGAACGTATTCAAGACAGTCCGCGGACAGATTATTGCCCTTTCAGCGCTCGCTCTTTTCGCCGGCGTCGCGGGGGCGGCCGAGTCCCCCACGGCCAAGACCGCCGCAAAAGACGCTGCACCGTCATCCCCCTTGACTGTGGCAGCCCGGGTGAACGGCGTCGACATCACCAACGCGGAGGTGGATCGGGCCAAGAAGATCATTCTATCCCGGAACCAGATGGCACATGCATCCATGAACGATGAAATGTCGAAGAAAGTGGATGAGGCGGCCCTTAATCAGATTATCGCCAAGGAACTCCTTTATCAGGCGGGCAAAAAGCTGGAAATGAAGGATCTGGACAAGCAGGTTCAGGACAGGGTAGCGGAGAACAAGGCGCGTTTTGCCTCCCAGGACGCCTATGACAAGGCACTGAAAGAGATGGATATGTCCGAGAAGGAAGTCGAAACCTTCACCCGGGAGGATCTGGTCATCGGCAACCTGATTGAAACGACTATCGCTCCGAAGGCCAAGGTTACCGACGAAGAAGCAAAGAAGTTTTACGATGAAAACAAAGACAAGTTCCACAGGGAGGAGGCGGTTCGCGCCAGCCATATCCTGGTGGGAGCAGACCAGAATGCTACTGCTGCCGACAAGAAAAAAGCGAAGGAGAAGGCCGAGTCGCTGCTCAAGCAACTGAAGGGTGGAACCGATTTCGCCGAACTGGCCAAGAAAGAGTCCTCCTGCCCCAGTTCCGCCCAGGGTGGCGATCTGGGCTTCTTCGGCAAGGGGCAAATGGTTCCCGAATTCGAAAAGGCCGCCTTCGGGCTGAAGCCGGGCGAGGTGAGCGACGTGGTCGAGACCCAGTTCGGTTACCACATCATCAAGCTGTCCGAGAAGAAGGACGCTGAAACCGTCCCCTTCGAGGAAGCCAAGGAACGGATCGTCCAGTTCCTCACCCAGCAGAAGGTACAGCAGGGTGTCAGCGATTACGTTGAAGAACTGCGGAAGAAGGGAAAAGTCGAGGTCCTGGCTAAATAGCAGCACCCTCCTCCAGAAAAAGAAAAGGCCGCGCCGGATGATCCGGGCGCGGCCTTTTCTTTTTCTGCCGGTGCCTTACTCCTTCTTATCCCCCATCTTATCCAGGAACATCTTGATGAGATCAATGGGAACCGGGAAGATGGTTGTGGAGTTCTTCTCCGCAGCCACCTCGGTCAGGGTCTGGAGGTAGCGCAACTGCAGCGACGTGGGCTCGGCAGCCAGAACCTTCGCCGCCTGGGCCAGCTTCTCCGAAGCCTGGTACTCGCCGTCGGCGTGGATAACCTTGGCGCGCCGCTCCCGCTCCGCCTCGGCCTGCTTGGCTATGGCCCGGAGCATCTCCTGGGGGAGGTCGATGTTCTTCACCTCAACGGCGGTCACTTTTACCCCCCACGGCCCCGTGTGGCGGTCGAGAATCTCCTGGAGTTCCTTGTTGATCTTTTCCCTGTTTGCCAGGAGCTCGTCCAGCTCCACCTGCCCCAGAACGCTCCGCAGGGTGGTCTGGGCCAACTGGCTCGTGGCATAGAGATAGTTCTCCACCTCCACGATGGCCTTCTGGGGCTCCATGACCCGGAAGTAGATGACTGCCGAGACCTTCACCGTCACGTTGTCGTGGGTGATGACATCCTGGGGGGGAACATCGAAGGCAACGGTGCGCAGCGATACCCGAACCAGCTTGTCAATCCCCGGAATGATAAAGAATAGCCCCGGCCCCCGCGAGCCCGCCAGCCGCCCGAGACGAAAGAGGACACCCCGCTCGTACTCGGGAAGTACCCGGATGGCGCTCGCCGCAAACATCACCAGCAGGATGAAAATGAAGATAACCGGCACGTAGTTAAAGATATCAAACATTTGAACACCTCCCTACCGTAGGGGCGAATCTTGTATTCGCCCAGAATTGCATCCCTCATTAAAACGGGCGATCACAAGGATCGCCCCTACGCTTTTCTGACTTTCACCCGCATATCATCCTCCACCGCAATCACCGTCACCTTGTCCCCCTCGGCCAGGGGCTCATCGCTCCAGGCTTCCCAGTACTCGCCATGGATAAAGACTTTCCCCTCGGGGGCTATGGCGGAGACGGCCTTCCCCTTCTCCCCCAGGAGCCCCTCACCACCGGTGGCGGGCTTGGGACGATGTGCCTGCACCGACTTGATGGCCGCGAAGACACAGAAGGCGGACACCGCGATTACTATCAGCACCGTAAGCGGCCAGGACACTCCAAGTGGAGAATCAACAAAAATCGCGCCAGGGACCATGTCAACACCCTCTCCCACTGTTGTCTACATCCACCATACCATCTCCCGGCATCTAAGGTCACAGTATACCCAGCTCAACGCGGCAGTCAATGCGGCACCACGACTGGAGTCTTGCCAAAAGCGCCCCATTGGTGCTATGTATCAACCTGTTCACCGGAGGAACTAATGAAAGAACGGACCCGCATTCTCCTCATCGATGACGAAGAATCGGGGCGCGAAGCCCTCACCGCCATCCTCAGATACGCCGGCCACCATGTCACGGGAGCTGCATCAGGGGCTGAGGCCGCCCAGCAACTGGCACGGGACAAGTTCGACATAATCATCACCGACCTTCTCCTTCCCGACACAAACGGCATCGACATCCTCAAAAACATCAAGAGCGACTCCCCCCTCACCGAGGTAATCCTCATAACCGGCCACGCCTCCGCCGAAACCGCCGTACGGGCCATGAAGGAGGGGGCCTACGACTACATTACCAAGCCCCTCAACATCGAAGAGCTCAAAATCATCATCGCCAAGGCCGTCGAGAAGCACAAACTCCTCTCCGAAAACGTCTACCTCAAAAAACAGCTCCGGGACAAATTCGAATTCGCCAACATTATCGGCGCATCACCGGCAATGCAGCAGGTCTTCGCCCTCATGAAGCGCATTGTCAAAACCGATTCGACAGTCCTCATTACAGGCGAGTCTGGCACCGGCAAGGAAATCGTGGCAAAGGCAATCCACTTCAACGGATCCCGGCGGGACCGGCCGTTCATAGCCGTCCATTGCGGGGCAATTCCCGAGAATCTGCTGGAATCGGAACTGTTCGGCTATGTAAAAGGGGCGTTCACCGGCGCGGTAAGGGACAAGATCGGCAAATTCGAAGCGGCTAACGGCGGGACCATCTTCCTTGACGAGATCGGCACGATGCCGATACAGCTCCAGACTAAACTCCTTCGGGTCCTGCAGGAGCAGGAAGTGGAGCGGGTCGGTTCCACCCGCCCCATAAAAATCGACGTGCGGATCATCTCGGCCACGAACATGGACCTGGCCGAGCAGGTGAAAAACGGGGCTTTCCGCGAAGACCTCTACTACCGCCTCAACGTCATCCCCCTCGTCCTCCCCCCCCTGCGCGAACGGGTGGAGGACATTCTCCCCCTTGCAAAGCACTTTCTCGCGAAGTACTGCAAGGAGATGCAGCGCCGCCGCATGACTCTCACCACTGAAGCGGTGGAGGCCCTGGAGGGTTACAACTGGGGGGGGAACGTGCGGGAACTGGAAAACGTCATGGAGCGGGTCGTAGCTCTCACCGAGGCGGACACCATCACCCTCCACGACCTCCCCCCGAACATCCGCGAGGAGTCCCTTACACGGGTGACCGAACGGGGCGTTGACCTCATGAAAGTCATTGCCGACATAGAGCGGAGCATGATTACCGACGCCCTGGTACTGTCCGAAGGGGTCAAGGCCCGGGCCGCCGCGCTCCTGAACCTGAACCGGACCACCCTGGTGGAAAAGATGCGCCGGCTCGGCATGCCGCTGTAACGCCCCTCACTTACCGCTAAAAATCAGAAAAACCATCGATTCCAGGTAAGCATCAGAACCTTCCCGACGATGTTCGACTTCATCTGCGCCACGTCAAGAACCTACCCCCTTGTATGATACAATTTCGTATGATACTATTTCGCCATGCGTTTCTATAACCGGGAAAAAGAACTTGCCCGCCTGAAGGAAATTGCCTATCTCTCGGAAGAGTCGGCACACCTGGCGGTCATAACCGGCAGACGCCGGGTCGGCAAAACCGAGTTGGTCCGGAAGTTCGCCGAAGGTCGGGATGACTTTCTCTATTTCTTCGTGTCGAAGAAAAAACCCCGCGTGCTGCTTGATGAATTCCGGGATCTTCTGGCCGTGCGGGTGCCGCTGCTGGCCTCGGCATCCTTCGGGAGCTTTGACGACTTCTTCCGCGCCCTTTTCGAGATCACCAGAGAGCAACCCCTCTTCATTGTCTTCGACGAGTTCCAGAACTTCCAGCAGGTGGACCCAGCCGTGTTCTCGACGCTCCAGGATCTGTGGGACCGGAGCAAGGACACCTCCAAGGGGACCATCGTCTGCATCGGGTCGGTGCAGACCCTCATGCGCGAGATCTTCGAGGGAGCCAAGGAACCGCTCTTCGGCCGGATAACCGCCAGGCTTTACGTGGAACCACTGATCCCCGACGTGGTTGCCGAAATCCTGGCCGATCACCAGGTCGATGCGGTGAAGCACCTCCCCTTCTTCTTCACCCTCTTCGGCGGCATCCCCAAATACTATTTCTTGCTTGACCGTTACCGGCTCTTCGGCGCCACTCAAGCGGAGATCATTCGGAAATTTTTCTGCGAAACCGACGCCATCTTGCAGAACGAGGGAAAAGACCTCCTGATCGAGGAGTTCGGCAAGAACTACCACCTCTACTTCTCCATCCTCCAAGTTATCGCCGGCGGCGAGACCCAGATGGCCCGCATCGCCGACAAGTCGGGAATCAACGTCAACAGCATAAGCAAATACCTCGACGAACTGGTTTCCTGCTACCAGGTCATCGAGCGGCGGCTGCCGGTGACGGCGACCCGGCAGGAGCAGAAGACCGGCCGCTACTACCTGAAGGATCCTCTGCTCCGTTTCTGGTTCCGGTACCTCTACCGCAACCAGAGCCTGATCGAAATCGGCGATGAAAAGGGGCTCCTGGGCAAGATCCAGGCAGATATCTCGACGTTCATGGGGTGGTCGTTCGAGGAGTTGATCCGCGCCATGCTCCTGAAGCGCAATGACGGCACGGTCGTGCCGTTCACCTTCACCCGCATCGGCGGTTTCTGGACCAAGCGGGGGGATGTGGAGATTGACATTGTGGCGCTCAATGAGGAGGATGGGGCGATCTTTTTCGGCGAGTGCAAGCTGAGTGGTAAAAAGTTCAGCGTGGCCGATGCCCGGCGGCTGAAGGAAAAGGCGCGGGCCGTACCGTGGCGCAGCGGCGACCGGCGCGAGCATTTTACCCTCTTCTGCATGGACGACCTGGACACCGGCGCGGAACAGGCCCTCGCCGCCGAAGAGGTCAGCGTGGTAAGGCTTCATCAGTTGCTGCCGGCGTCATGACCGCTGGCGGTGAACGCCAGCTCCTGCTGGTCGTCTAAACCAAGGGAAACCACCTGAAAAACGACGGTACCGACTACAAAGGGAAACTCCTCGATCTCTACACTGAGATGTTCCAATGAAAAGAAGTCAAAACTGAGGGAAAGCTGGAACTGGAGTACGACGCGAGGACTACGGTCACCTGCGCCCTGGCGTTCCAGGAGCAGTGGCGGACGGAACTGGCGGCGCTTTAGGGCGGAAATTGACGTCGGTCGGCGGGATAACCGGCGCGATCACCAGCTGGATCGCACTTCCCATGGTATACCCCATCACTGCCGCTTGATCCTGAAAACAGAGGTAAACGTGGCGGTTTTAACCCCTTTATCGTCAAATATCTCAGCAACTCCCCTGATAGTCCGCTCGTTTTCCCTGACTGTCTCGGCCATGGCCGTAACCGTTCCGCCGTGAATCGGGGCATGAAATTTCAGGTTAAGCTCGGTGGTCACAAAGTGGCTCCCTTCCGGGAGCATGCTCTTGATGGCCATGGCCACCGCCGTGTCGGCCAGGGCGGTGACGGCGCCGCCGTGCATGAGTCCCTTCCCCTGGGCGTGCTTCACCTGGAACGGCATGGTGAGGCGCGCTTTTCCCCCTTCGGCCTCCTCGATGGTCATCCCCAGGTACTCCTCGAAGGGGGCGCGGGCTATCCACTCGGGAAGCTCGAAGGGAAGCGGCACATCTTCTCCCATGGGTTCGTCATAAAGATGCTCGTACATGGCCTGTTCCTTTCTTTACCCCTTCTTACCCGGCACATCTTTCCCCATGAGCGCCATAACCTGCTTCATGTCCGCCCAAACCTCCCGCTTGCGCTCAGGGTTGCGCACCAGAAACGCCGGATGGAACGTGGGCATGAGGGGTATGCCGTGGTAGTCGTGGAATCGCCCCCGGAGCCGTGATATCGGCTCCTTGGTGGCAAGAAGCGTCTGGGCCGCGAACGTGCCCAGCGCCACCACGGCTTCCGGGGCGATGGCCCTCACCTGCCGCAGCATGAATGGCGCACACTGCTCGATCTCTTCATGATGGGGATTGCGGTTGCCGGGGGGGCGACACTTGAGGACGTTGCAGATGTAGACCTCATCCCGCGCGAACCCCATTGCCTGGATAATCTTCGTCAAAAGTTGCCCCGCCTCCCCCACGAAGGGCTCCCCCTTGAGATCCTCTTCCCGCCCCGGCGCTTCGCCGATGAAAACAAGCCGGGCGCGGGGATTGCCGACTCCGAAAACAAGGTTGGTGCGCTGGCTCCCCAACTGGCAGCGGACGCATTCCCCAAGTTCACTGCGGATATCATCCAGAGTTTCGCCGGCAGCCGCCTGAGCATGCGGCTCGGCAACGGGCAACGGCAAAGCGGATTCCGCAACGGGACTGGCCTCAAGCGGCGGGGCCGTCTTTTCTCCCCCCGTCACAGCGGCTCGGGGAAGCTCGACCACGCCTGTCTCTTTCAGCTCCTCCAGATAACGCCGGAGCGAAGCAACTGCCCCACTCCCCCCCTCATTGCCCATGGCTGCAAAATCCTTTACATTTTTCCGATGGTTTCATACCATAATCCCCATGTCAATCCTGCCGGTGTTCCTACTGATACTGCTTCTGATACCTCAAAGCGCCTTTGCCTGGGGTGCCGGCGTCCACCTCCAGCTCGGCACCGCCGTCATCAACAATCTCCAGGCCGTGAGCCCGGCAGTGGCGGCAGTGGTGGGGGCATTTCCCCACGATTTCCTCTACGGCTGCATAGCGGCGGACATCACCCTGGGCAAGAAGTTCACCCACTACCTCCAGCACTGCCACCGCTGGCGGATAGGAATGAAGGTTCTGGAGTACGCCTGGAACCCTCCCCAGAAGGCCTGCGCCTACGGCTACCTGTCTCACCTGGCCGCCGACACCGTGGCCCACAACTACTACGTTCCCCACAAGATAATGGAGAGCTTCTCCACGCTGACCCTGAAGCACGCTTACTGGGAGATGCGACTGGAAACCTTTGTGGATCAGGAGATATGGGAAACGGGCAAAAAGGTGGCCACGGAGAACTACAAGGCCAACGACGCCCTGCTGCGGAACGTGCTCTCGGACACCATCTTCTCCTTCGGCACCAACAAGCGGATTTTCAACTCGATCCTGCTGGTGAGCCGCCTCGAGAAGTGGCAGCAGGTGCTGAAAACCCTCTCCGACACCTCGCGATACACTCTGGAGGAGGACGACCGGAGCGAGTACCTGGACCTGGCAGGGGAGGCGGTGTTCGACTTCCTGAACCGTCTGGAGGAGTCCCGCTACTTCCAGGCCGACCCCACGGGAGAGCGGGCCCTGGCCACCGCCGAGGCGGTCAGGAAAAACCTCCGGCTCCTCTACAACACCGGCAAGATCGCCAAAGATGATGCCGTCGCCCAGGTGGACACCATGAAAT
This sequence comes from Geobacter benzoatilyticus, assembly GCF_017338855.1. Classification (NCBI taxonomy): domain Bacteria; kingdom Pseudomonadati; phylum Thermodesulfobacteriota; class Desulfuromonadia; order Geobacterales; family Geobacteraceae; genus Geobacter; species Geobacter benzoatilyticus. Next base: position 2,151,616 of record NZ_CP071382.1, on the reverse strand, counting down.
ACCGGCTCCGGGAGGCCATCTGGGAGCCGGAAAAGCTCCTCCAGATCATGTCCAGGGGCTAGCTCCCTACTCTTCGCCCCTCATTCCCAATTTTCTCAATTCAGCCGCACGGTCGAGAATGATTGCCGCCATTTCGTCCTTCCCCATGAGGGAGAGTTCCTCCACCCGGCCGTCCCGATAAAGAAGCTTGGCGATATTGGTGTCCACATGGAAGCCGGCCCCCGGCTGGCCGATGTCGTTGGCCACCACCATGTCCAGGTTCTTGCCGGCAAGCTTTTTGCGGGCATTCTCCACCAGCTCGCAGGTTTCGGCCGCAAATCCCACCAGGACCCGATCTCCCTTAACCCCGCCCAACTCGGACAGGATGTCGGGGTTCTTCTCCAACTCCAGCACCAGGGCATCCGCCGACTTCTTTATTTTACCCGCTGACCGGCTTTTGGGGCGATAGTCGGCCACGGCGGCGGCCTTGACGATGACAGTGCTCGCGGCTACACGCGCCATGACCGCATCGCGCATCTCGGCGGCGGAGCAGACATGGACCGTCTCGATCCCCCACGGATCATCGAGACAAGTCGGGCCGGCCACGAGAACCACCTCGGCTCCACGGCGCCGGGCTGCCCTGGCAATGGCGTACCCCATCTTCCCCGACGAGTGGTTGCTGACAAAGCGGACCGGGTCGATCTCCTCAAGGGTCGGACCGGCAGTCACGAGAATCCGCTCTCCGGCCAGATCCTGCCGGGCGAGGGCCCGGGCCGCCTCCTCCATGATGATTGCCGGATCCTGGAGCTTCCCCTCCCCTTCCCAGCCGCAGGCGAGCATCCCTTTGACGGGCGAAACGAAGCGGTAGCCGTGACGCCGGAGCTTCTCCTCGTTCTCCCGGTAGATGGGATTGGTGCACATGTTCACGTTCATGGCCGGGGCGATGAGAACCGGCGCCCTGGTGGCCATGACGGTAGTGGTGAGCATGTCGTCGGCAATGCCGTTTGCAATCTTGCCGATGACGTTAGCCGTGGCCGGAGCTATGATGAAGAGGTCAGCCCGGTCGGCCAGGGCGATGTGGCCGATCTCCCGCTCGGCGATCAGGTTGAAAATCTCCGTGTGGACCGGGTTCGAGGTGAGGGTCTGGAACGTGAGGGGCCCCACGAACTCCGTGGCCGAGCGGGTCATGATAACGTGGACGTCGGCCCCCGCCTTGGTCAGAAGCCGCACGAGCTCCACCGCCTTGTAGACGGCGATTCCGCCGGTCACTCCGAGGACGATCTGTTTGCCGTTGAGCATGGAAGTAACTCCTACCCGTTCAAATACGGGTTGTACCGCCTCTCGCGCCCGATGGTGCTTGACTCGCCATGGCCAGGATAAACCTGGGTTTCATCGGGAAGCGGAAGAAGTTTCGAGTGGATGGAGCTTATGAGGGCCTCGTGGGAGGAACCGGGAAAATCGGTCCGTCCCACCGATTCGGCAAAGAGGGTGTCGCCGGTGATGACCTTACCCTCCCCTTCCAGAAGGAGACAACATCCACCAGGGGTGTGACCCGGCGTATGGAGCACCTTCATGGAGCACTTTCCGAAGGTGACCGTCATCCCATCCTCCAGAAGCTCGTCCGGCGGAGGGGAGTTCTCGGTGGTGAGCCCGTAGTTGGCAGCAACTTCGGCTGCCCGGGAGAGGAAGTAGGTGTCGTCCCGGTGGATCATGAGCCGGGCGCCGGTGGCCTCCAGAACTTCCTTGTTACCCCCCACGTGATCGAAATGGCCATGGGTGTTGATGACCGTGCGGACAGAGAGGCCCAGGGCGCGAACCCGGTCGATAACCCGGCCCGCATCGGCGCCGGGGTCCACCACGACTCCTTCCCTGGTCTCCTCGCAGCCGAGGATGAAGCAGTTGACCCCCAGGGGGCCGACGACAACAATTTCGAAGATCATATGGTATCTCCCGAGATGGTCTACTGGTTGAACAGATCGAGATTCTTCCCCTGGAGCTGCTCAAATGGGTTGTTGTGGAACCCTTTTTTCTTCTGAGACTCCTCCTGCCGAGGCTGCGGCGCCGGTGCTGCCGGCGGTTCCGGCGGTGCGGGCTGCTGAACCGGCAACCCGAGGGTGGCTCCTTCTGCTTGCGCTTCTGCCGCCTCGTCGTATTCTTCCCCGGAGCAGCAGTTTTCCTTGAAGAAATAGCGATCGTAAAGCCGGTGGTAAGAACTCCAGCGGCTCTGGCTTTCCGTCTCTTTCCGGAGGTGGGTCCTGATGCCGTTGATCTTGGAATCCAGGTCGTCCAGGTAGTTAAGGATCGTGGCCTCCACGGTCTTTGGCCGCTTGGGAGAGCCATACTCATACTGGCCGTGATGGGACAGAAGCATGTGCTTGAGAAGCATCCCCAGCTCCGCCGGAAAGCCCGGAATGGCGGCAATCCGCTCCTGCACCATCTCCACGCCGATGGTGATATGCCCCAGAAGCTTCCCCTCGTCGGTGTAATCGAAGGAGCGCTGATAGGTCATCTCCCGCACCTTCCCCACGTCGTGCAGCAGCGCCCCCGCCACCAGGAGGTCACGGTTTAGCCCCCCGTAGAGGGGGATGATGACATCAACCAGCCGCGCCACCGCCAGGGAGTGCTCCAGCAGCCCCCCCAGGTAGACGTGGTGCATACCCTTGGCGGCCGGTGCTATCCGGTAGAGGGCCATGAGTTCGGCGTCGCCGAAAAAGGCGTCCATGAGGGCCTTCAGGTGGGGATCGGTGAAGCTCGCCAGGAGCGCGGCAAGTTCCTGTTCCATCTCGGCCACGGAGCGGTCCGACTCGGGAAGGAAATCGGCCAGCTGCACCCGTTCGTCGGGGACCCGCACCAGCTCGGAGATGACGAGCTGCATCTTCCCCAGGTAGACGCTGGCCTTGCAGCGGATGGCGATGAAATCGTCCCGCTCGAAGATGGCGGAGAGCTCATCCACATTGTCCCAGACCCGCCCTTCGATCTCGCCGGTTTTGTCCATGAGCTTCAGCGTCATGTACGGCTTGCCGTTTTTGGCCATGGCCATGATCTTGTCTTTAACGAGAAAGACCGATTCCAGCTGGTCCCGGTCCTTGATGCTGCTCACGTAAACCTTGTTCAAATCGCGCTCCTTGTCTCGGCGGCTATCTTCCCTGCAATTATGTCGGCCACCCGGATACCGTCCAGGGCGGCGCTCATGATTCCCCCCGCGTAACCGGCCCCTTCCCCCGTGGGGTAGAGACCGGGCAGGCTAACCGACTGGCAATCCTCTCCCCGAACGATCCGCACCGGCGCCGAAGTCCGGGTCTCCACGCCGGTGAGGGTGGCCTCGGCGGTGACGAACCCCCGCATCTTGCGGTCGAAGTCCCGGAGCCCCTCCCGCAGGGTCTCGGTCACGGCAGCTGGAAGCGCCATGGTGAGATCGGCTTCAGCGACTCCGGGCCTGTAGGAAGAGGATACCCCCTTTCCACCCTTCATGCCAAGGAAGGAAAGGAGATTCTGGGCCGGGGCCCGATACCCCCCGCCGCCGGCTTCAAAGGCACGGCGCTCCCAGCGCCGCTGGAACTCTACCCCCGCCAGAGGCAGGGCGGAGCCAAAGTCATCGGGACCAACGGTAACCACCAGAGCACTGTTGGCAAAGGGAGAGTTGCGCAGATGGGCGCTCATGCCGTTAGTGACTACGCCCCCCTCTTCGGAGCTCCCCGCCACCACCACGCCGCCGGGGCACATGCAGAAGGAGTAGGCCGAGCGGCCGGTTTTGCGGTTGTTGTAAGCCAGGGCATAATCGGACGGCGGCAGGGCCGGGTGATGCCCCCTGCCGTACTGGATCCCGTTGATGAGCTCCTGGGGATGCTCCACCCGCACTCCCATGGCGAAGGGCTTCGCCAACAGGTGAACGCCACGGCTGGCGAGCATTTCGTAAGTATCGCGGGCACTGTGGCCGGGGGCAAGGATGAGTTCTTCAACCGCCAGCTCCTCGGTGCCGTTCACTACGACCGCGCCAACCCGACCCTCCCGGGAAACGATGTCGGTCATCTGGCTCCGGAAGCGGATGTCACAGCCGGCAGCCAGCAGCCCCTGCCGGATACCGGCTACAACCCGCCGCAACTGGTCGGTCCCCACATGGGGTTTGGCCTGGTACAGGATCTCCTGCGGAGCGCCGAAGGCAACGAGCTTTTCGAGTACATAGCCGATCCGCTGATCGTTCACCCTGGTGGTGAGCTTGCCGTCGGAGAATGTACCTGCCCCCCCCTCGCCAAACTGGACATTGCTCTCCGTATCCAGTTCACCCAGACTCCAGAAGGCCTGCACGTCACGCGTCCGCTCCTCCACCGGCCGCCCGCGCTCCAGTATGGTGGGAGCAAGGCCGTATTCCACGAGCCTCAGGGCAGCGAAGAGCCCCGCCGGCCCCATGCCGACGATTACGATCCGCCCCCTTGGGGTTAAGCGCGGCAGGGGCGGTTGAATCTCTTTCACCAGGACCTTTACGTCCGGGTCCTGGCCGTGCCTTGCGAGAAAGGCCGCCTCGTCGGCCACCCGGCATTCGACGGTGCAGACAACGATTACTCGGCCCTTCCGGCGCGCGTCAATGCTCTTGCGAACAAGGCGCACCGAGCGGATATCGCGGTCCGGAACCCCAAAACGCTCGGCAAGACGCACCCGGAGCACCTCGTCCCCTTCTCCGGGAGCAAGGACAATGTTTCGTATCAGAATCGGCATCAGGATTAATTTATCACGGAATCCGCGACGGATGTCCCCGGCTTCGCTCCGCGTGCCCGCAGGTGCGTCGTCCATCACGGATTCAGGTTATCGTAAATGCAGGAAAAGTGGCGCCATCATACAAAATCGATGGTGAAAAGAAAAGGAGAAAGGGGGTCAGGAAGGGAGCAGTGGCAGCTCTATGACAAAGGTGGTGCCGGTCTCGTCGCTCTTCGCCACGGCAATCTTCCCGTGATAGGTTTTGACGATGCGAAGCACCACCGCAAGGCCGAGGCCGCTGCCGCTGGATTTGGTGGTGAAGAAGGGATCGAAGATCTTCTGCACGTTCTCAGGCGGCATCCCCTTGCCGGTATCGGAAATCCGGAGGGTAACCGCCTGGTCGTCATGATCGAGCAAAACGGTGAGCGTGCCCCCCTGCTGCATCTCGTGGATTGCGTTCAGAAAGAGATTGGTGAAGATTTGTTCGATCTCGGATTGATCCGCCTGAAAGGAGGGGGGGATATGCCGGAAGTCTTTCACCACATTTATCGAATAGAGCTCGGTCTGGGGCCTGAACACCTCAAGGGTCGCGTCGATTACCCGGTCGAGCCGCACCTCGCTCAACTGGAACCGGGGGCGTTTCGAAGCATCGAGAAGCTTGCGCATTATTTCATCGACCCGCTCCACTTCCTTGAGAATCTTATCGATAAAATCGAGTTTTTCATGGTCGTCACAACCGCTTTTGAGTAGTTGCGCGAAGAGATTGATGGAATTGAGGGGATTTCTGATTTCGTGGGCCATTCCTGCCGACAGATACCCCAAAGAGGCGAGCTTCTCCGATTGAACTATCTCCGCCTGGGCCCGTTGAAGAGCTTCGCTCTTCTCCATGACCCGCTCCTCCAGCTGACGGTTCCATTCGGCAATTTCGGACAGCAGCCGCTCCCGCTCCTCCATCAGCTCCCGGTTTCGGAGCTCGACCTTCCTGATTCTCAGGACGCTCTCGATCCTCTCCACCAGGTCCTGATTATTGAACGGCTTGAGAATGTAATCGGAGGCCCCGGCCTTCATCAGTTCAACGGCAATCTCCTCGTTTCCCTTGCCGGTGAACATGATGACGTAGGTGTCGGGGAACCGCTGCCGGATTTCCTTGAGGGCCGTCAAGCCGTCCATGACCGGCATCATGTAGTCAAGGAGAACCAACTGGGGATGGTGCTCCTCGAGCTCCTTCATGCCCATCATGGCGTCTGATGCGGTGAATACCGTGTAGCCGCGGTTTACGAGAACAATGGAGGTGAGATCAAGGATTACCTTCTCATCATCTATGATGAGTACAGAACCCTTGCTATCGCTTGTTACCATAGTCATGGGCGGGCAAAGCTCCCCTGTTCCAGTTAAACAACAAAGGGCAGCTATACGCTGCCCCCGTCAGCCCTGCACGAAACAGAGCGCACATAGATTCAGGATTCCGGAGGACGGACCGTCATGACCGGGCATTTGGCATTGCGCACCACCCGCTCCGCCGTGCTGCCGAAAAGAAAATGATCAATGCCCCGGCGGCCGTGGGTTCCCATCACAATGAGGGAAGCATTCTCCTCTTCCGCCTTTTTGAGCACCTCGTCATAGGGAATCCCCGACACTATGCAGCTCGTGAAATTGGCGTAGTCCTTGAGCTTGGTCCGGCAGAATTTTTCCATCATCTTCTCGGCAGCCTCGGCAATTTCTTCTTCGAGCTTCTCGAATGAAACATGGGGGACATAAAAGCCGCGCAGATCAACCGGCTCGTTGATCACATGCACTATGACCAGGCGCGCATTGAACTGACGGGCCAGGGTCAGGGCCTGGTCAAAGGCATACTCCGAATTCTCGGAAAAATCGGTTGGAAAGACAATGGTGGAAAAAGTTCCCATGGTTCTACCCCCTGAAGGAATACGGAACGAAGCGTCAGATCAGAGTATTGGCATACAGCCGATCAGTGACAGCTCTCTTTGTCCTTGAAGATTTTTTTCAGGATAGACTTAAGCTCGTCAATTTTTATGGGTTTATTGATATACTCAAAGGCACCAAGATTCATAGCCTCAATATACGACTCAACTCCGCCGTAAGCAGTAATCATAATGACATTGCTGTCGGGAAAACTCTTATTGAGTTCCTTAAGGAAGGTGATTCCATTCATTTCCGGCATATTGATATCAGTGACTATGACATTAACCTGCCGCTGATTGAGGTAATTAAGAGCTTCATAGCCGTTCGAGACGCTTTCGACCTCAAACCCTTCCCGTTCGAGAAGTTTCGATAGACCTATCCGGGCGTTCTCCTCGTCATCAACCACCAGTATTCTCTTTTTTGCATGCTCTGGCAATGTTAGGCTCCGCTTGCGTCACATGGTGCGTTGTGTCTGAGTCTAGCATGGAGTCACCTCCTGTCAAGCAAAGGGGTTACGACGCTTTTTTCCCCGTGGCTACCTGCAGGCGAAGCTTTATGGCAGTCAGAATCAGATTGGCAATAACTGAAACAAAATAGATTTCATCTTCCTGGAACGACTTGATGGAGGTGGTATTCAGGTTGATTACCCCATAGACCTCTTTCTTGTCGCTGATGGGAAAAGAAAGCATGGAATTGTACTTCTCTTCCTGAAGTTCGGAGAAATGCTTGTAGCGCGAATCCTGGGAGGCGTGGGTAAGGGATATCTGGCGTCCTTCCTTGGCAACTGTTCCGGTAATGCCTTCGCCGATCCTGATGCGGATTTTGCCCACAAAAGAAGGATCGAAGCCGTGGGTGGCGGAGAGCACGAGCTCATCCCCCTCTCTCAAATAGATGCTGCAAACACTCACCTTCAGCTGCTCGGCCACCTTCTTCGTCACACTCTGCAGTACTTCGGGAAGGTTGAAGTCTGAGGAAACAAGCATGCTGATTTCTTCCAGGGAAATGATTTCCAGATGATCCCTGTTATTCCGCTGCATAGTCAGCACCATCTTTCCCTTTTCACTCTCTATCAGAGGGGTCAGGCTCGCCTTCTGGTAGAAGGGGTTTACCGTCTTCGACTTGTCCGGGATATTCCGAAAATCAGAAAAACCGCAGACACAGGACAACTTTACCCGGTAGGGATCGATACGTTCACTCTTCATAACTCTTCCACATTTTCTGCAGCGTGACAGATTCATGAAAATCCTCTCTTTGGAATAATCTGGCGTAATAGATTGATGCGTTGCTGAAACTACTGTTCCCCAGGCTGTTCGGCCGGGAGAACCACGTGGGCGGTTTCGCCGGATTCACCAAACGACGGCAGCGCCTTCCCGTTGAATTCGGCCTCGATTCCGCCGGCATTGCCGATGTCCAGGGAGAAGGACCGCTCGCCTTTCCACTCTATCAGGTCGCCGGCCTTCAGGTCATATTGCTGAGAAAGCGCCCCGTCAATCGTGATACTCAACCAGCAGTCCTGAATCACTTTCAGTTTAAGGACTACGCCTCCAGGCATGGATGACGGAACAGGCGTTTCAGGGGACAATTGTTCCGGCGCTTCTTCCGGTGCCGCCTGCGGCGACGACAGCGGGTCTGCGGCAACCGAAGACATCGGCTGTTGAACCGGCACAGGGGCAGACATCCGGGAAGGTACCGTTTTCAGCGCGGGGCGAGGCGGCTGGGGCTCTCTCTGGGGAATGAACGTGGCGGTAATGATCACCATCGCAAGCAAAAACAGCGGAATCATCCAGCGGCTTTTCGTGGGAAGCCGTACCGGCTTAACACTGGGGGAATCCCCCTCGGGGACGCTCTGCTCCATGGCGGGAACCGAGCCTGAAAACTCCTCGTACCTGTGAATCAAGTCGTCGGGCGACAAGCCCAAATGCTTCCCGTAAACCCTTAGAAACCCTTTCACATAGGCGGGATTCGGGAGCTTTTCGAAGCAGTTCTCTTCAAGGGCGGCGAGATAATTCTTGCCGATGCGGGTAACGCGGGCAGCATCCTCCAACGACTCGCCACGGGATTCGCGAGCTGCCCGCAGCAACACTCCGATAGTTGTTTCCCTCTTTTCGGGGACGGAGCCATCAATCAAGGAAACCTCTCAACGAATCGAATCCAGGTATTCACGGGAAAGACGCCCCTTCTCCGAATCGGGCGCTATCCGTATCGCTTCACGGAATGCCTCTGCGGCAGACACGTAATCTTTATCCTTCAAGTGCGCAAGAGCAAGGTAATAGTAGCTGTTCTGGTAGTTTTTATTGAGTTCGACAGCTTTGGTGAACTCCTGGATTGCCAGCTCATTGCGCCCCATGGCGAAATATACCCGGCCCAGGCCAACCCGGGCGAATATATTGTCGGGGGAGTTCGAAACCGCCTGACGCAGCGTCTCTAACGCCTGCGGATAGTCTCCTTTACCCAGGTAGGCAAGGCCGAGATTTATCCGCGCATGCTCATGCCGGACAAAGAAAAGATCGGCAAGAACCAGCGTGAACTGGGACACGGCATCATCCCATCGCTGCATCTCCAGATAGTTAACGCCAAGGTTGTTCCGGGCCTCGGAGAAATCGGGCTTAAGCTCGATGGCCCGGCGGTATTTCTGTTCCGCAAGATCAAAGCGTTTTTTGTAGAAATAGGCAAGCCCGAGGCTGTTCAACAGAGTGGGATCGTCAGGGGTCAGCTTCTCCGCTTCGGTAAGTTCGATGAGGGCCCGGGTCGCATCGTTCTCACCAAGATAGGAAAGCCCCATTTGAAAATGGTACGATGCCTGTTTCCGGGAGGCGTCCGATATGCCGCACGCCGTGAGGGAGAGGATCGCCATGCAGGTCAGCGCAAGAAGACGTTTCATGGATATCACCTCAAGCCGGTGGTGGAAATAACATGTGTAAATCGCGAAAACCGGCGCAGAAAGCCTGCTCACGGCTTGGGAACCGTAGCAGATTTGCCCTGCATTGTCAACGCACCGGCGTGTAAAGCATCCTTGCTTAAGCTTCGGCAAGTCCCTCAAAGTGCGTCAATGCCTTAAAGCTTCGGTAGCGGGTCTCAATCTCACGGTATTCAAGCCGCTTTAACCGTTCAAGGCTGAAGTCTTCCACATTGAACGACGCCATGACGCTCCCGAAAATGACGGCCTGGCGTATACCCGCCTCGGAAGTATCGCCGGTGTTGGCCAGATACCCCATGAAGCCGCCGGCAAAGGTATCGCCGGCCCCTGTCGGATCATACACATCTTCGAGGGGGTAAGCCGGCGCCGCGAACACCGAATTATCGGTGAACATGAGCACACCGTACTCGCCCCGCTTAACTACAAGGGTCTTCACCCCCATGGCCAGGATCTTCCGGGCCGCCTTGCTCAGGTTAGCCTCCTGGGTGAGCTGACGCGCCTCTCCTTCGTTGATGATAAAGATGTCAACTTTGGCGATAACCGCCTTGAGCGCCTCCGGCTTGGAGGATATCCAGAAGTTCATGGTATCGCAGGCAACGACTCTTGGCCTCTCCACCTGGCTGAGCACTTCCATCTGCAATTCAGGGTCGATGTTGGCCAGAAACAGAAACTCCGTATCCCGGTACGCAGCCGGAATCTGGGGCTTGAAGCTTTCGAACACGTTCAGATGGGTTTCCAGGGTCTGGGCCTCGTTGAGGTCGTAACCGTACTTCCCCTTCCAGTGAAAGGTCTTACCACCCTCATGGTCAAGACCACGCAAATCAATATTGCGGGACTGAAGGAAATCGAGATGCTCCTGGGGGAAATCCTCCCCCACCACCGCCACGAGGCTCACATCAGTAAAAAAGCTCGCAGACGTGGAAAAATAGGTAGCAGACCCCCCTAGTACGTTCTCAACTTTACCGAAAGGCGTCTCCACCGAGTCAAAAGCCACAGAACCGACAACAAGGATCCCCATGGAAATCTCCTTAAGTTATTTACAGATACTTGCCAATTATCAGATCGAGCCGCTGTCGGGCCTCGGCCGAAACGGCAGCACGGTCGGTGATAATCGCATAGGTCAGGGCCGACGAGCATGAACAGGAGCTATCTGCACCAATCCGCTTCACGACTTGGCCGATTATAGACTTGGCCATGACGACGTTCTGCTTCATTATCCCGAGAATCGCATCAACGGACACATCATCATGTGACTCGTGCCAGCAGTCGTAATCGGTCGCCAAGGCTATGACTCCGTAGCAGATCTCGGCCTCACGGGCAAGCTTTGCCTCGGGAATGTTCGTCATCCCTATGATTGAAACGCCGAAGGAGCGATAAAGGTTGGATTCGGCACGGGTGGAGAAGGCCGGCCCTTCCATGCAGAGATACGTCCCACCGCCATGAACTATCGCCCCCGCAGCCTTGGCCGCCTCGAACAGATGCTCCGACAGCTCAGCGCACACCGGATCTGCAAACTGCACATGGGCCACTAACCCATTGCCGAAGAAGGTGTTGGCCCGCGTTGCGTTGGTACGGTCGATAAACTGGTCGGGAATTACGATGTGCCCCGGAGCGATCTCCTCCTTCATGCTTCCGACGGCGGAAACGGAGATAATCCGCGTAACACCAAGCTTCTTCATCCCATATATATTCGCCCGGTAGTTCACTTCCGACGGCAGCAGCCGGTGTCCCCTCCCGTGCCGGGGGAGAAACACCATCCGCACACCGTCGAGAACTCCGGTAATGAACTCGTCGGACGGGGCGCCGAAGGGGGTTTCCACCGCAACACTCCGAACATCGCTCAACCCTTCCATCTCGTAGAGGCCACTTCCGCCAATGACGCCGATAACCTGTTCACCCATGCCGCACTCCTCCCTGGTCGATATGAATCAGAAGCTCAAAGCACCCTTATCCAACTTACCCTTGAGTTGCCCGCACGCAGCGGAAATATCAGCGCCGCGGCTCGATCGGGTGATAACCGTGAAATGCTTGCTCAGAAGATAACTGTGGAACACATCAATCGCCCCCTGACCTGGGCTTTTGAAAGAACAACCGTCATGCTCGTTAAAGGGAATCAGATTGATTTTCGAGGGGATGTCACTCAGGAGCTTCACAAGCCGTTTTGCGTCCTCCAGCGAATCGTTGAGCCCCTTGATCATCACATATTCTATGGTAATCTTCCGGCGCCCCGGCAAAGGATAATTTCGACATGCATCGAGAAGCGTTTTGAGCGGATATCTCCGGTTTACCGGCATGATCCTGCTGCGCACCTCATCGGTGGTAGCATTGATGGACACGGCCAGATTGACCGTCACCTCGCTTCCCAGACGCTCCATCTCCGGGACAAGCCCTGCGGTGGAAACCGTTACCCGCCGGGTAGAAAACTGAAGGCCGTCATCATGAAGGATAATTTTTAGCGACTTGAGGACATTATCAAGATTTGCCAGCGGCTCGCCCATCCCCATAAAGACAATATTGCGGACAGGAACGTCTCTGCGCACGGCGCATATCTGATTCACTATCTCTGCGGCGGTCAAGTTCCGCGTAAGACGGAAAGTGCCCGTAAGACAGAACTCGCAGGCCATGGCACAGCCCACCTGGCTCGAAATGCAGAGAGTAGTCCGGTCCTCCTCTGGGATAAGAACCGACTCGACGGTATTGCCGTCCTCAAGACGAAACAGATACTTCCGGGTGCCGTCCTGTGACACCTCCATCGCCTCGGGCTCCAGATTACTGATGAAGGCCGATTCCTCAAGATCCCGCCGAAGGTCCTTGGCCAGATCGGTCATCTCGGCAAAACTGCGGGCGTCCTTCTGGTAAACCCACTTAAAAATCTGCCGGGCCCGGTACCGCTCCTTACCCTTGCCGGCAAGAAATGCGATAAGATCATCAAGGGTAAAATTTTTGATATCAACTTTACTGTTCATCATAGTACTTGGATATAAAAAAGCCCTTCATGTGAAGGGCTTTTGTCCTCGCAATGCTGTTGCAACCTAGAGGAGTTCTAGCTGGCTGAAGAAGTACGGAATCTCAAAGGCAGCCGACTCGGGGGAATCCGAACCGTGGACCGTGTTCTCCTCGATGCTGAGGCCAAGCTCCTTGCGAATCGTGCCGGCATCGGCATTGGCCGGATTAGTTGCCCCCATAACCTCGCGCCATTTTGCAATGGCATTTTCACGCTCGAGAGTCAGCACGACAACGGGGCTGCGGGACATGAACGAACAGAGATCATTGAAGAAAGGGCGCTCACTGTGAACATAATAGAAACCCTCTGCTTCCTTTTTGGAAAGCTGTATCTTCTTCATGCCCACAATCCTGAAGCCTGCAGCCTCGACTTTCTCGAGAACCTTGCCGACAATATTCCGCTCAACCGCATCAGGCTTAATAATAGCGAATGTTCTTTCCATCAGTGCCTCCAAAGTGTGACTAAAATAAAATGACCGTCTCAGATACCATGCAGCCTGTTTAATGTCAATTGATTTCAGGCTATCAAATAGAAAAAGGCCTACAGAACATGTTCTGTAGGCCTTTTTCTATACTCGCAGAAGTAAGCTGGTTACTTGTGCTCAGCAGGAGCAGCCGGAGCAGCTTGCTCGGCAGCCGGAGCTTGAGCAGAAGTCATCGGCTCTTGAGCAGGAGCCGGAGCGGCTTGCTCAGCCGGAGCGGCTTGCTCAGCCGGAACCGGAGCTTCTTCTTTTTTCTTGCAGCCAGCAGCAAAAGCTACAGCCATAGCAAGGCACAGGGTCAGAGAAAGCAGTTTTTTCATTGACGTTTCACCTCTTTTCCTTTTTTTTGATTGCCATATTCGCGCAGTGCGCATGGTTTATAAACACAACGGAGAGAGAATATACTGTCTTTAAAAATTATGTCAAGGTTTTTTTAATTGAATGCTGCTTTCTTTTAAATTCAATAATTTCAACAGCTTAAACTTAAAACCCAAAACCTTTTATCACTGTTTTACAAATTAATACATACCATTTTAATATTTGTCATTTCTTCCATGGCATATTTGACCCCCTCGCGACCGAGGCCACTCTGCTTATTGCCGCCATAGGGCATGTGATCGACCCGGAATGTAGGGACATCATTAATAATGACCCCACCGACATCAAGCCGCCCTATCGCCTGAAACGCCTTATTGATGTCACGGGTGTAGATACCTGCCTGGAGACCGTAACAGGAATCATCAGCCATATCCAGGGCCTGCTCAAAGGTCTCGAAGGGAAGCACCGAGACGATCGGTGCAAACACCTCTGAGCAAACTACTTTCATGGCTGGTGTCACGCCACTGAGAATGGTCGGCGCAAGACAGTTGCCGATGACCTGTCCACCCGCCTCGATCTTTGCACCAAGCTCTTTTGCCTCCTCAAGCCACGATACAGCGCGCTCAAGCTCATAGCGCGATATCATCGGGCCTATATCGCAGGCCCGATCCATCGGATCCCCGACTTTGAGTTGTTGCGTCGCAGCAACGAACTTCTCCAAAAACTCCTGATATCGGCGTTGATGAACATAAATCCTCTGGACCGAAATGCACACCTGCCCGGAATTTGCAAAGCTGCCGACAACGCATCTCGAAACGGCAGCATCCACATCACCATCTTCGTCGATAATCGTTGGGGAATTGGATCCCAGTTCAAGCGTGACGCGCTTGAGCCCGCTTTTCGCCTTGATTTCTATTCCGACGGGCGGACTTCCCGTGAAGGTTATCATCGCCAGGCGGTCATCCTCCACCAGCTTGTTACCCACAACCTTGCCACTGCCTATTACGATATTGAGCGCGCCGGCGGGAAGCCCTGCTTCCGCCATTATAGATGCAAGCTTTATCGACGAAAGCGGGGTTTTGGTGGCGGGCTTCAGAACCAGCGCATTACCGGCGGCAATTGCCGGAGCGACTTTATGGGCGACAAGATTGAGAGGGAAATTGAACGGTGTAATGGCACCTATGACGCCGATTGGGGTACGGACATAATAGCCGAAACGCCCGGCGGACACAGACGAGGCATCCATGGGCACAAGCTCACCATGGCTTCTTCGCGCCTCAAATGAAGCAAACCGGAACGTTTCCGCACTTCTGTCTGCCTCGGACAGCGCATACTTGAATGATTTGCCTGCCTCCCGGGCGATTATTTCCGCAATCTCTTCCCGGTCCCTCTCGATAAAGTCAGCGACGCGCGCCAGAATCTCGGCTCTACGGAAGGCCGGCATGGCCGCCATTTCCGCAAATCCCCTGCGGGCTGATTCTATTGCCATCTCGACATCATCTGCCGAGGCTTCCGGAACTATCCCCACAACCGTATCATCGAAAGGGTTAATGACATCTACCCCTGGACGGTCATCACCGATCCATTCTCCGCCAACGAGCACCTTATACCGCTTGACCATGCTTCCTCCTCCAGACGGGAATTAGCTCTTGTCACCAACGGGAAAAATTAGTAGCGTAAACAATATAAACAACTCCACGCAAGGGGTCTCATGTGACACAAAAGTTGACACGAACTGAACAAAAAATGCTTTTGTCACTCGCCAGAGAAGCAATTACCGGATACGTCAATGGGGGGGAAATACCCGATAGCGAAGTGTACGCCCCTGCTCTCCAGTGCCGCTGCGGCTGCTTTGTCACCATCAGGAAAGAGGGAGTTCTTCGTGGTTGTATCGGCAGTTTTGTCTCTGACAAGCCTCTATACGAACTTGTCCGGATGATGGCAATAGCTGCCGCAACCAATGATCCCCGATTTTACCCTATGAGGCCGGCGGATCTCGATGATTTTTCAATCGAAATTTCAGTCCTCAGCCCCCTTGAGAAAATAGCCTCTCCAGACCATATAAAGGTAGGCACCCACGGAATCTACATCATAAAGAACTCCTGCCACGGCGTACTTCTCCCCCAGGTAGCGGTAGAGTATGGTTGGGACAGGAATACCTTTTTGTCGCAGACATGCCTGAAAGCGGGCCTAAAACCTGATGACTGGGAAGAAGGTGCCGATATAATGATATTCAGCGCTCAGATTGTAAACTGACGCCAGCCATCCACCCAAAACTAAATAAAGCAATAAATGTAAAAGGGGAAGATGCGGTGACATCTCCCCCTTTTTTTGCGTTTTCTAACGTAGCGTGCGGAAGCGTCTGCCAAGCCCGCTCCGCACGCAGGTTAGAAATTAGAACTTACGGCCACCTTCTTCAGCCCATTTTTCGAGCATGGCGGTAGTTACAGACTTCGGACGCTCGATAGCATACCCGAGACCACGGTCCCAAGTGATGTTGGCCATGCAGCCGAGGGCACGACCGACACCGAAGAGAACGGTGTAGAAGTCCCACTCACGCAGGCCATAGTACCACTGGATGACGCCGGACTGTGCATCGACGTTCGGCCAGGGGTTCTTCGCCTTACCGTGCTCCATAAGGACGCCCGGTGCGGTTTCGAAAATCATTGCAACAAGCTTGAAGAGAGGATCGTCCTTCAGGCCCGGAGTCTTGAGGCAGAATTCACGCTGAGACATGTAGCGCGGGTCGGTCTTGCGGAGAACGGCGTGGCCGTAACCCGGAACAACCTGACCGGCATTGAGGGTATCCCAGAGAGCCTTGGTAACCAGCTCTTTGGTCGGCTCCACATCCTTGCAGTACTTCTCCTGGAACTTGATGGTCCAGTCGAGAACTTCCTGGTTGGCAAGGCCGTGCAACGGACCGGCAAGGCCGTTGAGACCGGCAGAGTATGAATAATAGGGGTCAGACAGGGCGGAATGCACCAGGTGAGTGGTGTGTGCCGACACGTTCCCGGACTCATGGTCGGAGTGAAGGATGAAGTACATACGTGCCACATCCTCGTACTCTTTGCACTGACCGATCATGCGGGCGAAGTTTGCGCCGCAATCGGCAGTCTGGTCGATAGCAATCTGCTTGTCGCCCTTGTACTTGAGATTGTAAATGAAAGCAGCGATGATCGGAATCCGGGCAACGAGGTCGCAAGCGTCCTCATACACATATTCCCAGGCGGTCATCTTGTTGAATTTGCCGGAGTTATAGAAACCGGCAAATTTGGAGTCTTTCTGAAGGGCAAGAATACCAACGGAGAGCATCACCATCGGGTGGCTGTCCTTCGGCAGGGCGCGAATGGCGTCGAATACATACTGGGGAACTGCCTGACGAACTTTCCACTCGGCAACCACTTCGTCAACCTGAGCTTGTGTCGGGACGTCGCCGGTAAGGAGGAAGTACCAGAAAGATTCAACGGTCGGATAATCGGAACCGGGAGCCTTGGGGAGCGCCGCAAAGGTTTCGGGAATGGTCTTGCCGCGGAACCGGATCCCTTCCTGCGGATCAAGGTAGGAGATATCGGTTACCAGGGAGCGGATGTCGCGGGCACCGCCGATGCACTGGTCAATAGTTACTTGATCAATAACCACTTTCCCGAACTCTTTAACAAGCCTGGTGGTACGGGGACGAAACTCCTCAATTTTTTGCTTCAGGGTTTCCTTGAGTGCCATGTTGCGTACTCTCCTTTCACGTTATAATATCCTAATTAACAAAAACAAACCCAAGCCTCGACTACCTTTTCTTCCCCCTCCTTTCCGCTATTGATATACAGAGGGTCTCAAACCTCCAGAGTTACTAGGTATTTGCGGCAGTAGACGAGCCCCGCCAAAACTTGCCCAAGGGCCAAAACAAGAAGAAATATTTTTTTAGTATACTGTATACAATTTTCTATAAGAATTTATACCACTCAATTTGATTAAACTCAACATAATTTTTATCGACAAAAATGGGAGAGCGAGATGTTTTGAAAGCTCGAGCTCCAGGGCCGAACGGCCGCTGGAGCCCGAGTCCATACAACGGGCGGAAGAGAGCGGGAAATCAGAGGGAAATCAGCTCCTGGTCGGAGAATGTCAACTGCTTCAGGCCTTCGTAATTGGAGATATAAAAAGTATTTTCGATACCGATGGCACCTTCTCCCGGCAACACCACTTTCGGCTCGAAAGCGAATACCATGCCCGGCTCCAGAACCATCTCACTGAACCCCTTGGCAATGAACGGATATTCATCTATTTCGATGCCAATACCATGGCCGATAAAGGAAACCTGCGCCCCCTTTGCCCCCATGAAACTGTCGGCATAACCAAGTTCAACTGCCAGAGCGCGGCAGACATCATATACATGCCCCCAGGGAGTGCCGGACAGAGCCACCTCGGTCATTCGCTGCTGAACCTTGAGCATGTCGTCGTAGGCTTTTTTCATCCGGTCCGAAATGTCCCCAATGGAAAATACCCTGGTCTGGTCTGTGAGGTAACCATCAACACAACCGGCGAAGTCCACTATAATCGGCTCGTTTCGTTCAATCCTCTTCAGGCCCGCCCCCTGCCCAAAGGAGGGATTGAGGCCAAGGCCTCCGAGGGGGGTGTCAACATAGGCCGGGACAGCAGAATCAGACCCTGAGAATACATGGGCATAAAAGAGCTCAGCATTGAAGGCACGCATCCTGACAAGCCCCTGGTGCCCTTCCTTGCGGGCGACGAACTCCAGTTCAGCGGCAAGCTCCAGATCGGTCATTCCCTCGCGAATCACCTCCCGGGCACGGCGATAGACCTTGTCGACCTGAGTCGCCGAATCCTGGAGGAGATGAATTTCATATTTGCTTTTGACCATACGGACGCGCCGGATGAGAGGTGACGCATCAACATAGTCGGCAGCGGGGAAAACGGCCCGGTAACGGACAAAAAAATTGACCGGCATTACATCGAGTTCCATCCCGATCCGGGCAGGGAGCCCATAGCCATAATTAGAGAGTATGCCGGGAATATCCTTCATGGAGGCAAAAGGAACGACTTCCCTGAGTCCGCACTCCATCCGCGCACGCATTAAGTCCTTGCGAACCATGTAGATGGGCTCACCCGTTGCGGGCACATAGAGAGCTCCGCTCTGAATGGTGCCGGTAAAGTAGAAGAGATCTGCGTTTTGGGCCACGATAACCGCGTCAATGTCAGCTTCAGCCATGTATGACTGTAATTTTTTGATGCGATATTCAAGTTCTTCCCGCGGGGTAATGCGCATTTGTTCTTTTCTCCCTGGCTGCCCTGGAATCAGTTATCGCTGGTCCGGCTCGGAAGCCGAGGCGGACCGGGCCTTACGTTCAAGCTGACGGCGCTTGCGCCCGCCGAGAAAGGTTTCTTCGATTATAATTGCCGCAAAACAGATTACGAAGAGGACAAGCAGTATTCCGAGTATCTTTTCTCTCATTCCCTGAATCTCCTAGGCAGCGTCACCCGATTCTTCGAGACCGAGCTCCTTGATGGCCATTTCCCGCAGCTTGAACTTCTGAATCTTGCCGCTTGCGGTCATGGGATAACCTTCCACAAACTTTACATACTTGGGAATCTTGTAATTGGCTATCTTGCCCCGGCAGTAGTCCCGTATCTCGTCCTCGGTCATTTCAACGCCTTTTTTCAGAATCACCGCCGCCATAACCTGCTCACCGTATTTGCGGTCCGGCACGCCGTATACCTGCACATCGGAAATCTTCGGGTGCGTGTAAAGGTATTCCTCAATTTCTTTCGGGTAAATGTTTTCGCCGCCACGGATAATCATCTGCTTGATCCGGCCGGTGATCTTGCAGTAGCCGTTCTCATCCATCACCGCAAGGTCGCCGGTATGGAGCCAGCCATCGGAATCTATAACCTTGGCGGTCTCTTCGGGCATCTTGTAATACCCCTTCATGACCATGTAGCCACGGGCGCAAAGCTCACCCTGCTTCCCCGGCGGCAAGGCGGCGCCGGTTTCGATGTCGACAATCTTCACCTCGGCGCCGGGAAGCGCACGCCCTACGGTGGCTACCCGCAATTCGACCGGATCGTCGGTCCGGCTCTGGGTGATGCCGGGGGATGACTCGGTCTGTCCGTAAACGCTTGTGATTTCTGTCAGGTTCATATCTTTCACGACACGCTTCATCACCTCGATGGGGCATACGGAACCGGCCATGATGCCAGTGCGCAACGAAGAGAGGTCAAAAGTTGAGAACTCGGGGTGCTCCAGTTCGGCAATGAACATGGTCGGCACGCCGTGAAGCGCGGTGCACCGCTCCGCCTGCACCGTCCGCAGCACCTTAAGCGGGTCGAAGAGTTCCACCGGGACCATGGTTGTGCCGTGCGTAACGCTTGCCATGACCGCCAGAACGGAACCGAAACAATGGAAAAACGGCACGGTGATGCAGAGCCGGTCCTTATCGGTGAACTTCATGCACTCGCCGATCTGGAATCCGTTATTGACGAGGTTGTAGTGGGTAAGCATGACCCCCTTGGGAAAGCCGGTGGTGCCGGAGGTATACTGCATATTGATCACATCGTGGACATCAAGGGTTGCTTCAACGGCCGCCAATTCGCTGTCGGGCACATCCTTTCCCAACTCCACGATCCTCTCGAAGTTGAGAAAGCCCGCGGGCGTCTCCTTGCCGATAAAGACCACCCGTTTGAGAAACGGCAGCTTGGGGGTGCTGACGACGCCGTCTTGGGCAGCATCAAGTTCAGGCACCACCTCGTGCAGCGTTGCAACGTAGTCGGTGTCCTTCCATGATCTGATCATGAAGAGGGTATTGGAATCGGATTGCTGGAGGAGATATTCCAGCTCCGCCGATTTATAGGCAGTATTTACAGTGACCAGCACCACCCCGATTTTGGCGGTGGCAAACTGGAGGATCACCCATTCGGGGACATTGTCGGCCCAAATGGCAACGTGGTCGCCCTTCTTTATGCCCAGCTTGAGCAGCCCCTTGGCCACCTGACGGCATACATCGTTGAATTGACGATAGGAATAACGGATGTTGCGCTCAGGGTAGACCAGCCCGTCATTTTCGGGATATGTTACGGCTATGTGATCGAGCAGTCCACCAATGGTAAAATTGAGGTGTTGTACCATGCAAATCTCCTATTGTTTAGCAATATCAAACATTATTTCAGTAAGCCACAACCTCTTGATTTAACGGCGCTTTAATGAATTACCACGCCCCCAGCCGCCAAGTCAAGGGAATAGAACGGAGTATTTATTTTGATTCGTCATTGCAACAAATTATATGCTAAACACATCTAGAAAATACTTGACAGCAGTTACCGTAACTTTTCAGACACTTACGCCAACAGATTGATTTTATTGATTTTTTTATTTTAGACCCTGATTTGCGGCTGCTCTTTTTTTGTGCATTCCGCTAAATTCGGTTATATTAATGACCCTTTGCACCCTGCATGCATCTTTTTCCACAAGGGTATCCACATTTTTTGTGGAAAGGGCTATTACAGCCTGTTTTTACGGCTTTTTTCACACAGTTGTAACTTAATTGCAATATTTCACACGTACCATCTCCAGCAAGGAGAGCCAATGCCAATGCAAACGATACTGATTATCGAAGATGAAAAAGATCTGGCGGAACTGGTTTCTTTCAATCTGGAGAAAGAGGGGTACCGGACCCTCACGGCCTTCGACGGGGCAGAAGGGATTGAAACAGCCCGCCGGGAACTGCCGGACCTTATTCTGCTTGATCTTATGCTTCCGGGGATCATGGGGATGGAGGTCTGCAAGACTCTGAAAAAGTCTGAAAAAACGGCTCACATACCGGTCATCATGCTTACGGCCCGCGGCGAAGAGATTGACCGTGTGGTCGGCTTTGAGGTGGGCGCCGACGATTATGTCGTAAAACCCTTCTCCACCAGGGAACTGCTGCTCAGAATCAAGGCGGTGCTGCGCCGCTCTCTCCCGGACTCCACCGAAAGCAGGATAATCAAGATCGCAGGGGTAACCATCGACCCCGACCGCCACATGGTGGTCTGCGACGATGAAGAGATAATCCTTACTTCCACCGAATTCAAGCTGCTGCTCAATCTTGCGGAACGTCTGGGACGCGTCCAGAGCCGCGACCTGCTCCTCAAGAACGTCTGGGGATACAACTACGTGGGGGACACCCGCACGGTGGACACCCATATCACACGCTTGCGCACCAAGCTCGGCCAGGCGGGCGACCTGATAAAAACGGTCCGGGGATTCGGATACAAGATGGAGGAGCAGTGAAATTCAATATCCAATGGAAGCTGATGGCTTCCTACCTTTTTCTTGTCCTTTTCATCGGGGGGGTCTTTTTCGCCTACCTGAGCCATACCCTGAACCGGCACCTGACGTCTGAAATCAGGCAGAACCTCACCACAGAGACCCGGCTCACCCGGATGATCGCCCACCGGGACATAGTCCGGATGCGTGATGACGCGCCTGTGGTGGCTTCCGCAATCTCGCGGGCAACCCGGGCACGGGTTACGATCATCCTGGCCGACGGCACGGTGGCAGGCGATTCGGAGATTGCTCCAGGGGACTTGAAGGGACTGGAGAACCACCTGGACAGGCCGGAGATCCAGCAGGCGCTGGAAAGCGGCAGCGGAGAAGCCATCCGCTACTCGGCAACAATAAAGACCCCCATGCTTTACATGGCGGTGCCGCTGGAAACGGCCACGGGCGAAAAAGGGTTTGTGCGCCTCTCGCTCCCACTCACCGCCCTTGAACAGGCGAAAGGGAGCATCCGGACACTGCTTGCGGCTTCTCTGGCCATCGCCCTGCTCGTCGCCCTTATTCTCAGCTATATCCTCTCGCGGGTAACTTCCCGATCATTGCGTACCATAACCATCCTGGCGAAACAAATCGGGAAAGGAAACTTCAGCCGCAGAGTTCCGGTCTCCACCCGCGACGAGGTTGGCGAGTTGGCCCTGGTGATGAACGACATGGCCGAGCGGATAGAACAGCAGATGGAGCGCACCTCGGCGGAGCGGAACCGGCTCGACACCATCCTGCGGGGAATGGGTGAAGGACTCATGGTATCCGACGCCAACGGCATGATTACCCTGGTCAATCCGGCTTTTCTCGAACTTTTCTCCCTGGACCGGAATGTCGAGGGGAGACACATCATCGAAATCGCCCGCCATCCCGCCCTAAATGATGCCTTCAAGGCCATCGTCGCCTCCCGTGATGAGCGGATCGAGAAAATGACCCTTGCTCTCGGGAAGGAAAAACACGTTCTTACCCACTGGGTGCCCCTTCTGGACAACGGAGAGCTCCAGGGGGTAGTGGCCGTTTTCCACGACATCACCGACCTGACTAAGCTGGAAAACATCCGCCGGGACTTTGTCGCCAATGTTTCGCACGAACTGAGAACCCCTGTTACCGTCATAAAAGGATATGCCGAGACGCTTCTCGACAGCCTCATGGAAAGCGATCCCGAGCGGGCACGGAAATTCATCGAAATAATCCTCAGCCATTCAGAACGGCTCGCCGCCCTGATCGGCGACCTCCTCACCCTCTCCCAGCTGGAGGCGGGAAACATGAACCTGGAGCAGGCAACGGTCCGCCCGGAGCAGGTGGCAAAACATACCATGGAGCTCCTGGAACCGAAGGCTGCCCAAAAGAGGATTGCCGTAGACTGCTCGGGAGTGGAAGGAGCACCGGCGGTAATCGCAGACCCCGGCCGCCTCGAGCAGGTTATGGTCAACCTTCTGGACAACGCCATCAAGTATACGCCCGAAGGGGGTTCCATCTCGTTTACCGTAAAGGCGGATAACGGGATGGTCCGCATCGGAGTTAAAGACACCGGCCCGGGCATCCCAGCCAAGGACCTGCCGCGCCTGTTCGAACGCTTTTACCGGGTGGACGCGGCGCGCAGCCGCAATGAAGGGGGAACCGGTCTCGGCCTCTCCATAGTAAAGCACATCATCCAGCTCCACGGCGGCACCGTGGGGGTGGAGAGCGAACCGGGAAAAGGTTCGGAATTCTGGTTCACCCTGAAGCAGGCATAAAAGAAAAGCATAAAAGAAAATTATTCACAGCAACAGGTCAAGGGCACCGATCCTCCGGTGCCCTTTTTCCATCCGACACAGCACCCCCGCCGGCATAAAATCGCCATTTTCCAACTCCTTGCATAAACTCCACACCACTGTAACAGTCACATGCTAATACCTGACAGCGTTGAATCAACTCTATAAGGAGATATCATGTGGAAAGAAAACGTCATTGACCTGAAGCTGACGAAATTTTTCGAAATCTCGGTCCGAACGCTTCTGAGCCTCCTCATCGTCGCCATTCTCCTGGCAATTCTGGCGGGGATCATCGTCACCTTCCAGGACCTTCGGCTTGTCATGGGAGACGATTTGCACGGGGCATTCAGGACCATACTGGTGGATGTGCTGACGGTGCTCGCCATCGTGGAGGTTCTCAGGACGGCGCTTGCCTATTTCACGGAAGGGCGGGTCAAGGTGACCTATATCATCGACACGGTGCTGGTCACTGTTCTGACCGAAGTGATGGCATTCTGGTACCGGGAAATGGACTGGCAGAAGGTCGCCATGGTGATAGCCCTGGTCCTGTCCCTGGCGACGGTGCGGATCATTGCCGTGCGCTTCTCTCCCCGCAGCAGCAGGGAAGAATTGTGACCACGGAGAAAAGTTTGTTTCCGCAACGTTTTTCAAAGGATCTTTGCATTGCCGTAACCTGAATGTAACAGAAGCAGGCCTATTATTACGAAAAAGTTGATAACGAATTTCACGCTGTAAAAACCCAAGGAGGAAAAACAGATGCTGAAAGCATTACGGAAAAGTCTCGCAATCCTTGCGACCCTGGCGGTAACCGCCGCGGCCGGTCAAGCGGATGCCGCAACCCTGGTCAACGGCGCAGGCGCAACCTTCCCTTATCCGCTCTACTCTAAGTGGTTCAGCGAATATGCCAAGATTGACCCATCGGTAAGATTCAACTATCAGTCCATCGGCAGCGGCGGCGGCATCAAGCAGATCACCGCCCAGACCGTCGACTTCGGCGCCAGCGACAAGCCCCTCTCCGATGCGGAACTGAAAGCGGCCCCCGGCAAGCTTCTCCACATTCCGACCGTCATGGGCGCAGTAGTGGTCACCTACAATATCCCCGGCGTACCCAATGGCCTGAAGCTCAAGTCCGAAGACGTGGCCGACATCTATCTCGGCAAGATCACCAAGTGGAACGACCCCCGCATTACCGACGACAACCCCGGCCTGAAGCTTCCCAACGCACCGATTATCGTCGTGCACCGTTCCGACGGCAGCGGCACCACTTCAATTTTCACTGATTTTCTCACTGCCGTGAGCCCCGAGTGGGCCAAAAGGGTTGGCAAGGGCACCTCGGTCAAGTGGCCCATCGGCCTCGGCGGCAAGGGGAACGAAGGTGTAGCCGGACAGGTCAAAACCACCAAAAACTCCATCGGTTACGTGGAACTGGCCTACGCCTTCGAGAATAAGCTCCCCACCTCCACCCTGAAGAACAAGAGCGGCAACTGGGTCAAGCCCTCCATCCAGAGCACCAGCGCCGCAGCAGCCGGCGCCGCCAGGAATATGCCGGCCGACTACCGCATCTCCCTCGTGAACCAGCCGGGCAAAAACGCCTATCCGATTGCCGGTTTCACCTACCTGCTCGTGTACGAAAAGCAGAAAGACGCCCTGAAGGGGCAAAAACTGGTGCAATTCCTGAACTGGAGCATGAACAACGGCCAGAAAATGGCGGCACCGCTCCTCTACGCACCGCTGCCCGAAAACGTCAAGAAAATGGTCGGAAAAACAATCAAGACCATTAAGTAATCTCCTGGAAAGCCCGGCCTCCCGCGAAGCACAGCGGTGAGCGCCGGGCATTTTCAGCTTCCCGTAATTGTTACAGCAGCATTAAGTGCATGTTACGGAAAACAACCAACTGAGGCTGCCCCAGGCATACCATTCCTGAAGAACAGAGCCTCTGGCAACCGATTGGATATACGGAGAATACGGTGACTAACGAGACACCATCACCAGCGCTCCCCCCGAACAAAGGGCTGAATTCGGACCTTCTCTTCAAGGGGGTTACAGCAACACTTGCCTTCAGCATCCTTCTCATCATGGCCGTCATGGTCCTGGAGATGGTGAAGGAAAGCCTCCCGGCCATAAAGGCCTTCGGCTGGAAATTCATCGGCGATTCCAACTGGGACCCGGTTCAGGACGCCTTCGGCTCCCTGGCTTACATCTGGGGCTCGGTCATATCCTCCATTCTCGCCCTGGTTCTCGCAACCCCGCTCAGCGTCGGGACGGCTCTCTTCATAACGGAGATTGCGCCCAAGAAATTCGGCGGCGCCGTGGCTGCCCTGGTTGAGCTGCTGGCGGCAATTCCGAGCGTCATCTACGGCCTGTGGGGAATCCTGGTCATGGCTCCCTGGCTCCAGCAGACGGTGCAGCCGTTTCTCATCGAGCGCTTCGGATTCCTCCCCTTCTTCCAGGGGGCTCCCTACGGCGTGAGCATGATGGCCGGCGTTTTCATCCTGATGATCATGATCGTCCCGATCATAACCTCAATATCCAAGGAAGTGCTGCTCGCCGTCCCCCAGAGCCAGCGCGAAGCGGCCATAGCCCTTGGAGCGACCCGCTGGGAGATGATCCGCATGTCGGTTCTCCCCTACGGCCGCTCGGGCATCCTTGGCGCGGTCATTCTGGGGCTCGGCCGGGCCATCGGCGAAACCATGGCAGTGACGATGGTAATCGGCAACACGCCGCAGATATCCCTTTCGCTCCTTTCACCGGCCTACACCATGCCGAGCGTCATCGCCAACGAGTTCGCCGAGACCACCTCGACACTCCATGCTTCGGCGCTCATGGAAATCGGCCTCCTGCTTCTGGCAATCACGCTTGTCATCAACGTCATGGCCAGGCTCCTCCTCTGGGGCATGACACGGCAAGCGGCAGGGGGGGCGAAATAATGGGAACCGTCACTATCAGAAAGATCAAGAACCACATAGTCACCCTTCTCATGGTGTGCGCCACCGTGGCCGTACTGGTGCCCCTGGGAATGATTTTCTTCCACATCATCAAAATGGGTGCCAGCTCCATCACCCCGGACTTTTTCATCCACATCCCGAAGCCCACCGGCGAAACGGGGGGAGGAATGGCCAACGGCATGGTGGGGTCGGCGGTCCTGATCGCCCTGGCCTCGGTAATCGGCATCCCGGTCGGCGTATTCGGGGCGCTCTACCTGGTGGAGTTCGGCGGGAGCAAGGTTTCCAATGCCGTGCGATTTGCGGCGGACGTGCTCTCCGGCGTCCCCTCCATCATCACGGGGATGGTGGCCTACACCCTACTGGTGGTACCCATGAAGGGGTTCTCCGCCCTGGCCGGCGCAGTGGCGCTGGCGCTCATCATGATCCCGATCGTGCTGCGCACCACCGAAGAGCAGCTCAAAATGGTCCCCGGATCGTTGCGGGAAGCTTCTCTGGCCCTTGGGGTCCCCCTCTGGCGCACCAGCCTCAAGGTGACCCTCCGCAGCGCCACGACGGGGGTCATTACCGGCATCCTCCTGGCCATTGCGCGCGTCGCCGGCGAAACCGCGCCGCTCCTGTTCACCGCCCTGGGGAACCAGTTCTGGAGCAGGAAGCTGTCTGAACCCATTGCCGCCATGCCGCTGCAGATTTTCAACTTCGCCATCTCTCCGTACGAAGACTGGCACCGGCTCGCATGGGCGGGAGCGCTGGTCCTCGTTACGGTCATGTTCGCCCTGAGCCTTACGGCACGCTACCTGGGACGGGCCAAACATTAGTCGTCACCATTTTTTCAGAGGAACACATGAAAACCAAGGTAACCATCGACAAATTGAATGTACACTTCGGGCAGACCCACGCGGTAAAGGATGTCTCCATCGACGTCCCCGAAAACACCGTCACCGCCATCATCGGACCGTCCGGATGCGGCAAATCGACCATGCTCCGGGCACTGAACCGGATGCACGACCTCTTTCCCAACGCCAAGGTCACCGGCAAGGTTCTCCTGGACGGCAACGACATCTATGACCGCAGCGTCGATCCCGTATCCATTCGCCGCCGGGTCGGCATGGTGTTTCAGAAACCGAACCCCTTCCCAGCCATGTCGATTTACGATAATGTAGTGGCAGGCTACAAGCTGAACGGGCGGATAAAGAAGAGCGAGGCGGACGAAATCGTCGAAACCAGCCTGCGCCGGGTAGCCCTCTGGGACGAAGTCAAGGACCGGCTCAAGAGCAACTCCATGGAACTCTCCGGAGGCCAGCAGCAGCGGCTCTGCATTGCCCGGACCATTGCCGTGCAGCCCGAGGTCATCCTCATGGACGAGCCGGCATCGGCCCTCGACCCGATCTCCACCCTGAAAATCGAGGAACTGATCGAAGAGCTGACGGAGAAATACACCATCATAATCGTCACCCATAACATGCAGCAGGCAGCGAGGGTTTCCGACTACACCGCCTTTTTCTACATGGGCGACCTGATTGAGTGGGGCGACACCAAGAAGCTCTTCACCAACCCCGAGAAAAGGCAGACCGAAGATTACATCACGGGACGCTTCGGCTAGATAACTGCAAGGTTTTGCACAACGACGACCCAAGTCCTTAATATGGAGATATGGATGGAACGCGAACATTTCAGCAGACACTTCGATGAAGAACTGACCGAGATCAGGAACAAGCTCCTCGAGATGGGTGGCAAGGTGGAGCAGATGATCTCCGACGCCATGAAATCCCTGGTGGAGCGCGACTCGGACCTGGCCCGACGCCTCATCGCCACCGACCACGAAATCAACCACCTGGAGCTGGAGATCGACGAGAAATGCCTCCAGGTTCTGGCCCGGCGCCAGCCGGCGGCCAGGGACCTGCGCTTCATCACCCTGGCCCTGAAAATCGTCACCGACCTGGAGCGGATCGGGGATCAGTGCACCAGCGTGGCGAAGCGCGTGGTGGAACTGAACGAGGAGCCCCCCCTGAAGCCCTACATCGACCTTCCCCGCATGTCCGCAGCCGCGGCAACCATGGTGAAGGAAGCCCTCGACGCTTTTGTCCGGGGCGATGCCGAACTGGCCATCAAGGTATGCAAGGAAGACGCCTTCGTGGACAGTGTCAACGAGCAGATACAGCGGGAGCTTCTCACCTTCATGATGGAAGATCCCTCAAGCATAACCAGGGCCATGAAACTGCTCTACATCTCGAAATACATGGAGCGGATCGCGGACCACGCCACCAACGTGGCCGAAATGGTAATCTTCATGGTCAAGGGGAAGGACATCCGGCACACGGCGCCTCCCAGCGGCGAAATAGCATAAACTCCCCACGGGGGCGCTTCAGGCGCCCCTTTTCTTTGTCCTTGCCCCACCAGTGCCTGCATTGCCATGAATACATCATCGGCAAACCTTGTTTTACCTTGCTGTTTCTGTTATTCTTTCGCCAGTTTGTCATTGTAATGGCACAGATGCCCCGAAAACGTCCTTTGCCTTCTGCTGCACAAGACCGCCACTACCTCAAAAGGTGGACGTCCCGTGACCGAATCCTTTCACCTCGTAGTATTCTCCCTCGACGATCAGCGCTATGCGCTGCAACTCTCCGCCGTTGACCGAACCGTCCGCATGGTCGAAATAACTCCTCTGCCGAAAGCGCCTGAAATTGTCATCGGCATCATAACCGTTAACGGCAGCATTGTACCGGTCCTCGACATCCGCCGCCGGTTCGGACTTCCCCGGCGGAAGACCGAACTGAGCGACCATCTGCTCATTGCCCGGACGGCGGAACGGACCGTGGCCCTCGTGGTGGACATGGTGCATGACGTCATCGAACGGCCGGTCCATGAGATCGTGCTTCCCGGAACGATTGTGCCGGGCATGGAACATGTGGAAGGAGTCGTGAAGCTTGAGGACGGCGTAGTTTTCATCCATGATCTCGACGGTTTTCTGTCCCTGGAAGAAGCGCGGGCGCTGGAATCGGCACTGGAACCGGAGAGCCATGCCTGATTTCCCCCTGCCGGATTGCCAAACAGGAGCGTGATGCCCCATCACATACCCCATCATCTTCTGGCGCGGCTAAGTGAATTCGTTTCCGGCCAGCTCGGCCTGCATTTCCCGGAAAAACGCTGGCGCGACCTGGAGCACAGAACGATTCACGCCGCCCGAGAATTCGGTTTCATGGATGCGGGGAAGTGTGTCCAGTGGCTCTTATCGTCCCCGGTTTCGCGGAGCGATATCGAAATACTCGCCAGCCACCTGACAATCGGCGAGACCTATTTTTTCCGCGAAAAGGGGAGCTTCGACGCCATCGAATCAAGCATCCTGCCGGAACTTATCAACGCCCGGCGCGGGAAGGAACAGCGGCTCAGGATCTGGAGCGCCGGCTGCTCCTCGGGCGAGGAAGCGTATTCCATCGCTATCCTGCTCAAAAAGATGATTCCCGACCTGGACGAGTGGAACATCACCATCCTGGCCACCGACATCAACCCCCGCGCCCTCTGCAAGGCGGCGGGGGGCATTTACAGCAGCTGGTCATTCCGAGGCGTGCCTGAATGGATGAAGAGCCGGTATTTCAACCGCTGTAAAGACGGAAGGTTCGAGGTCCCCGCCGCCATCAGGAAGATGGTGACTTTCGCCAACCTCAATCTGGTGGAAGACACATTCCCTTCCCTGGTTAACAACACCAATGCCATGGACATCATCTTCTGCCGCAACGTTTTGATGTACTTCGGAGAGGAACAGGCCGGCCGGGTCACCGGGAATTTTCACCGCGCTCTCCTTGACGGCGGCTGGCTGCTCGTCAGCCCCTGTGAGACCTCCGCCGCAATTTTCGGGCGGTTTGACGCCATAGCCTTTCCGGGAGCGGTATTCTACCGCAAGGGGGGCAACGGGAAAGAGACTGCCGCATTTTCATGCCCGCTCTCACCGGTGGAGCCCCTGCCTCTCCAAACGGAGCAGCAGTCCACGGCTCCCCTCCCCGTCCCCGGGAAGCCTCTACCGCCGGAAAACAGGGAAGAGAAGGCTTGCCATGCAGAGCCGTCAGCCTATGAAGAGGCAGTGGCACTCCACCGGCAAGGGGATTATCTACAGGCAGCGGAAAAGCTGTGCGGTTTCCTCTCCGAAGCCCGGACGGCCGACGTCTCCCCCCCCATATCCGGAAAGGCAGCCGCCCTCCTGGCGCAGCTCTTCGCCGACATGGGCAATCTTACGGAGGCGCTCCGATGGTCGGAAGAGGCGCTAGCCGCCGACAAGCTCAATGCGGAGCTCCACTACCTCCGCGCCACCATCTTCCAGGAGCGGGGAGCCATTGACGATGCGGTGGCGGCGCTGAAGCGGGCGCTCTATATCGATCACTCTTTCGTGCTCTCCCACTTCGCCCTGGGCAACCTCACCCTGCGGCAGGGGAAGAAAACCGAATCGGACCGCCATTTCGATAACGCCCTGGAGCTCCTGCGCACATATTGCGACGATCACCCGGTACCGGGGAGCGATGGGATTACCGCCGGCAGGCTTGCCAAGATCATCGCGGCAACGCGCGAATCCGGCCTAAAACCTTAACGGGGATGACGCGAGGACCTCACCATGACTGACGCTCATTCTGCAAAACCGGCGAAAGATATCGACTGGGACGAAATCCGCCGCCGCCTTGAAACGGCACGGGCGGCCCTTGCCAGTGGAGTCTCTCCCGAAGAGGAGGCGCGAATCCTGAAGACAAGGGCCGCCGCCCTGGCCCGCGACTCGCGCCCGGAGGAAACGGCCGCGGGGCAGCTGGAAATTCTGGAATTCCTCCTGGCCTACGAGCGGTACGGCATCGAGATGTCCTGCGTACGGGAAACCTGCCCGCTGAAGGACCTCACCCCCCTTCCCTGCACGCCCCCCTTCGTCCTGGGGCTCATCAACGTCCGAGGAGAAATCGTCTCCGTCATCGACCTGAAAAAATTCTTCGACCTGCCGGAAAAGGGATTGACGGACCTGAACAAGGTAATCATTGTGCATGATGAAGACATGACCTTCGGCATCCTGGCGGACGAGATACTGGGCGTGCGGCTGATACCGGACGAGGGGACCCAGCCATCACTCCCCACCCTTACCGGCATCAGGGATGAATACCTGAAGGGCATCACCGGTGAGCGCACGATAATCCTGGACGGAAAGCGGATACTGAACGACAGCCGTATAATCGTACAATACGAAGAGTAAGTGCTCATACCGCATCGAACCGATAAATCCAGTTTCAGAAAGAAAGGGAGAACGGAAACATGATAATGGATATGCGAATACAGACGCGGCTGTTCGTGAGTTTCGCGATTATCCTGGCGCTCCTGATTGGAGTCGGGGGATATTCCCTGAACCGGATGAACCTGCTGGCAGGCCTCACCAACAATATGTACGATAAGCCCTTCACCGTCAGGAAGGCGATCCGCAGCGCCTATCTCGACCTGATGCAGATGAACCGCTCCCTTAACAAGATGGTGACGTCGAAGGCCAGCGGTGCGGTCAGCGCAGAACTGCAAGCGGTCAATGATTCCGAAAAAGCATTCATAAAAAACATGGGAGTCGTCAAAGACCGGTTCTCCGGCAGGCAGAGCGAAGTTGACGACGTGCTCAAGACCTATGATGAATGGAAGCCGCTCCGGGATGAGGTCATCACCCTGGTGCTCGACAACCGCAAGGAAACCGCCGGGGCGCTCCTTGCCGACATTGAATCGAAGCTGTTCACCAAACTGGACAAGGAATCGGCGGACATCCTCAACGTCGCCGACAACCAGGCGACCGAATTCTTCAAAAGGGCCCAGCGTGAGGCCAGGATGTCCCTCATCCTGACCTCTATCGCAGTTATTGCTGCCGCCGGCATCGTCGTCCTCATCGCCGTCACCCTTACCCGCAGCATCATCCGCCCCCTGGGGACCGCAATGGGGGTGGCGGAGCGGGTATCCAGCGGCGATCTCACCGTAACGGTCCCCCCCGCCAGGGGCCGTGACGAGATGAACCAGCTTCTCCAGACTTTCGGCACAATGGTGGAGAATCTCCGCCGGCAGACCATGGACATCCAGGAAGGGGTCAACGTCCTGGCGGCCTCGGCGGGAGAGATTCTGGCCGCAACCACCCAGGTTGCCTCCAGCGCGGCAGAAACGGCAAGCGCCCTGAATGAAACGACCGCCACCGTCGAAGAGGTGAAGCAGACCACGCAACTGGCTGCCCAGAAGGCCCGGAATGTGGCCGACACGGCACAGCGGTCGCTCCAGGTCTCCCAGGGAGGGAAAAAATCGGTGGAAGAGTCCATCGAAGGGATGAACCGTATCCGCGAGCAGATGGCCACCCTGGCCGAAAGCATCGTGAGCCTCAGCGAACAGAGCCACGCCATAGGCGAAATAATCGCCACGGTCAACGACCTGGCAGAGCAGTCGAATCTCCTTGCGGTCAATGCCTCCATCGAGGCGGCAAAGGCGGGCGAACACGGCAAGGGTTTCGCCGTTGTGGCCCACGAAGTCAAAAGCCTGGCCGACCAGTCGAAACAGGCGACGGCCCAGGTCCGGGCGCTGCTGAACGATATCCAGAAGGCAACCAATGCGGCGGTCATGGCTACCGAACAGGGGAGCAAGGCCGTGGAAGCCGGGGAAAAACAGGCTGCGGCGGCGGGCGAATCGATCCGGCTCCTGACGGAAAGCATCTCCGAATCGGCAAACGCCTCGGTCCAGATCACGGCCACCAGCCAGCAGCAGATGATCGGCATGGATCAGGTGGCCCTGGCCATGGAAAACATCAGCGAGGCAAGCACCCTGAGCGTTACCAGCACGAAACAGGCAGAGCTCTCCGCCCAGACCCTCAACGAACTGGGCCAGAAGCTGAAGCGGCTGGTGGAACAGTTCAAGCTGTAACGGACAGCGCGGACGACAGACGATGGATAAAGACTTCCTCAACAAGCTCCTGGCAACCTTCACGGCCGAGACGAAGGAGCGCCTTGCGGCCATATCGACCGGCCTGGTCGAGCTGGAGCAAAGCGCATCCCCCGAAAGGGAAATGGAACTGGTCGAAGCGCTTTTCAGGGAAACCCACAGCCTGAAAGGCGCCGCCCGTTCCGTCAACTCCGCGCCCATCGAAACCGTCGGCCATGCCATGGAAAACCTCCTGTCCGCCATGAAACGGAGGGAAATCAAGCAGGTGCCGGAACTGTTCGACCTGCTCCACACATCGGTCGACACGATAGGAGCGCTTCTCCCTTCCCTTGAGGCCGGTCCGTCCCCCGGAGAGAAAGAGCGGCTCAGGGAACTGGTCCTACGCCTGCATCAGGCACAGAGGGGCACCTTCTCCCCCCCCTCCCTCCCCCCCCACCCCGCCCCCCGCGCGGAACAGGAGGAGTCCCCCCACGGCGGAAAAGCGGCCGCAGCGCACACCGTGAGGATCTCCGCCGGGAAGCTCGACACCCTGCTGCACCAGACCGAAGGAATGCTGACGGCAAAGCTTGCTGCCGCCCAGCGGGTGGAAGAACTGCGAGCCCTCCGAAAGGATATCGCCACCTGGGAAAAGGAATGGAAAAAGGCGCTGCCGGCCCTGCGGCGCATGCGCAGGCAACTGAAAACCGAAACGGCCGGGGAATCTCCTGCGGGAGAAAACGATGCGCCTATCAGGAAACTGCTCGATTTCCTCGACTGGAACTACGCGCTGACCAGGGAGGGCGGATACCGGATGAGCCGCCTGACGAAGGGGGCGGAGCAGGATCTCCTGCACCTGGGCGACATGGTGGCTAACCTGCTGGAGGATGTGAGGGAGGCGCTGATGCTCCCCTTCTCGTCGCTGCTGGCGATACTCCCGAAGCTTGTCCGCGACCTGTCCCGGGATCTGGGAAAAGAAACGGAACTGCTTATTGAAGGAGAGTCCATCGAGATCGACCGGCGGGTTCTTGAGGAGATGAAGGACCCCCTCGTCCACCTGGTGCGCAACTGCATTGACCACGGCATCGAATCCCCAGGAGAAAGGGAGCGGCAAGGGAAGCCGCAGCGCGGGAAAATCACCGTCACCGTCTCGCTGGTGGAGAGCAATCGGGTGGAAGTAGTCATCTCCGACGACGGCGGGGGCATCGACACCGGCCGTCTGCGGGAGGCTGCCGCAAAGCTCGGCCTTGCAACGCCCGAAGGCCCGGACCAGGCAGGCGAGCAAGACCCCATCTCTCTCATCTTCGCTTCGGGAATATCCACGAGCCCCATCATCGACGACATATCAGGCAGGGGGCTCGGCCTGGCCATCGTGCGGGAAAAAGTGGAAAGGCTCGGGGGCGCCATTGCGGTTGAAACCGAAAAGGGGCGCGGCACGGCCTTTCGCATAACCCTCCCCCTGACCCTGTCCACATTCCGGGGAGTACTGGTCCAGGCGGCCGGCCGCCTCTTCGTGCTGCCGACCACCGACGTGGAGCGCGTTGCGCGGAAAGAAAGAACCGCTTTCGCCACCGTGGAAAACCGGGAAACCATCGAACTGGACGGCCGCACGCTCTCCTATGTGAGATTGGACGACGTGCTGGAACTCCCGCGCGACGAACGGGCCGATAACGGCAAAGACCACCTCAGCTTCTTTGTCCTCCCCACCGGCCAGGGGGGCATAGCCTTCGGAGTGGATCAGGTTGCGGGCGAGCAGGAAGTGATGATAAAGGGGCTCGGGCCACAGCTTCGCCGCGTGCGGAACATTGCCGGGGCCACGGTTCTGGGAAGCGGAAAGGTCGTACCGATACTGAACAGCAGCGACCTGGTCAAGTCGGCGGTCAGGCTCGCCGCCACGGGGGGCTCATCCAGCCATCCAGCAGTTGTGGAAGAATCGCCCTCACGGGCGATCCTGGTCGTGGAGGACTCCATAACCGCCCGGACGCTGCTGAAAAACATTCTGGAATCGGCCGGGTACCGGGTAAAAACCGCAGTGGACGGCGTCGACGCGCTGACGCTGCTCGGCACCGAAGACTTCGACATGGTGGTTTCCGACGTGGACATGCCGCGCATGAACGGTTTCGAGCTTACTGGGAGAATTCGCGCATCCCGTAACCTGACCGACCTGCCGGTGGTGCTGGTGACCTCCCTCGACTCGCGCGAAGACCGGGAGAGGGGTGTCGATGCCGGGGCAAATGCCTATATTGTGAAGAGCAGTTTCGACCAGAGCAATCTGCTGGATGCCGTACGGAGGCTGATTTGAATATGCGGGGTAACGGGCTGATATGGTAAGGGTTCTTGTAGTTGACGATTCGGCAAGCGTGCGGATGCTGCTCCAGGCGCTTCTCGCCTCCGATCCGGGAATCGAGGTAATCGGCACCGCGTCGGACGGCGAAGAGGCCGTTGAAGCAGCAGCCCGGCTGAAACCGGACGTGATAACCATGGACATCTACATGCCGCGGATGAACGGCCTGACCGCCACCCGCCTGATCATGGAGAGCCATCCCGTCCCGATAGTAGTCGTAAGCGGAAACCTGGACGCCGAAGAAGTGGCATCGACCTTCCGCGTCATGGAGGCCGGAGCTGTCACGGCCCTGGCGCGCCCCTGCGGGCCAGGTCATCCGGACCACGAGCGTGAAGCCGCAGCGTTCATACGGACCGTCAAGCTGATGGCCGAGGTCAAAGTGGTGCGGCGTACACCGCGGCGCGACAGGCCGGACACCATTCCCCTGCCGCATCAAAGGCCGGCTGTTCCGGCACGGGTGAATGCCGTAGCCATAGGAGCCTCCACCGGCGGCCCCATGGCCATACAGGCCATCCTTGCAGGGCTCGGGAAGGATTTCCCGGCGCCGGTCCTAATCGTGCAGCACATGGCCCTTGGATTTATCAAGGGATTTACCGAGTGGCTCAACCTCTCCTCCGCCATCCCGGTGCATCTCGCAACCCACGGCGAGCGGATTCTGCCAGGACACGCCTACGTGGCGCCGGACGGCAACCATATGCTCGTTACGGCGGACGGCACGGCAATCGCCCTCAAGGACTCTCCCCCTGAGAACGGCCTCCGGCCTTCGGTCTCCGCGCTCTTTCGATCAGTGACATACGCCTTCGGCCCACGGTCGGTAGGAGTCCTTCTCACGGGCATGGGGAGCGATGGGGCAAGGGAACTGAAACACCTGAGGGAAGCAGGAGCCGTCACAATCGCACAGGACCTGAAAAGCTCCGTCATTCACGGTATGCCGGGAGAAGCCATCAAACTTGAAGCCGCCACCTACACGCTGTCACCGGCTCAAATAGTGACAACCCTTACCAACCTGGTAGCGATGGAGAAGTAACCATGGAAGAGGTAACGGAAAAAAGCAACGGAGACATTCTCATCATCGAGGACAGCCCCACCCAGTCCGTTAAGCTGCGCCACATACTGGAATCCAACGGCTACGGCGTAATCTCGGCAGGCAACGGCAAAGAGGCCCTGGCTCTTATCCCCGGCAAAAAAATTTCGCTCATTATCAGCGATGTCATCATGCCGGAGATCGACGGCTACGAGTTGTGCCGCAGAATCAAGGAAAGGGACGATTGCAGGGACATACCCGTCATCCTCCTGACCTCTCTCTCCGACCCCCACGATGTCATCAGGGGTCTCGAATGCGGGGCCGACAATTTCATCACCAAGCCCTACGACGAAGCGCATCTCATCTCCCGCGTCGGGTACCTGATGGAAAGCCGCAACACATGCAGCATTGGGCCCCAGCCGGGGCTGGAAATCCTTTTTGCCGGCCAGCGCTACTGCATAACCGCAGACCGCCGCCAGATTCTCGACCTCCTCCTCTGCACCTACGAAACCGCCATCCAGAAGAACAACGAGCTTATCCGGACGCAAAACGAACTGAACCATCTCAATGAACAGCTCGAAACCGCAAATCACGAACTGGAAGCATTCAACTACACCGTTTCCCACGACCTGCGGTCGCCCCTGACAAACATCAGCGGTTACTGCCAGGTATTATTGGAGCTCCACGCCGACACGCTCGACACCAGTTGCACCGATTACATCCAGGAGATATACCAGTCGACACTGCGCATGAACGACCTGATTGGCGCCCTGATGGAATTTTCCCGGCTGAATCACCAGGAGCTGCAACGGCAGGAAGTGGATCTCAGCACCATGGCTCGCATCATTGCCGCGGAGCTCAAGGCAAAGGACAAGCAACGCCATGGGGATTTCAGAATCGCCGAAGGGGTCTCCGGCAACGGAGACTCGCGCCTGCTGAACCTGGTGCTGGTGAATTTACTGGGGAATGCCTGGAAATATACCGGCAAGAAGGAGAGCGCCGTAATAGAGTTCGGCGTTACGGAAAAGGGGGGGAAGAAGTACTACTTCGTGAGCGACAACGGGGCAGGCTTCGACATGGCCGAGTCTCACCGCCTGTTCGGCACCTTCCAGCGGCTCCACAGCAAATCGGATTTCGAAGGGACCGGCATCGGCCTCGCCACGGTGCAACGCATAATCCAGCGGCACGGCGGAAGAATC
Source organism: Geobacter benzoatilyticus (assembly GCF_017338855.1). Lineage (NCBI taxonomy): Bacteria > Pseudomonadati > Thermodesulfobacteriota > Desulfuromonadia > Geobacterales > Geobacteraceae > Geobacter > Geobacter benzoatilyticus. Next base: position 2,113,834 of record NZ_CP071382.1, on the reverse strand, counting down.
TGGGGGGAAGGAGCGGTCGGGAAGGGGGCAACATTCTACTTCTCCCTTGAACCATAACCGCCCCTACGGAAACAGGCAGGCGGGCTACTTCGCCCCACCCGCCACCTTTTGCAGCACCTCCCAGCTTTTCAGAAGATCCAGGGCACGGGCAAGCTGCTGATCCTTCTTCAAATCATCCGCGAAACCGGTCACGGCATTGCTGGCCGGTTTGGTCATTTTCTCGCGGTTCTCCTTCTCCTCCACCGCTTCGGGAGTCTCCTTCCCTCCCCCGAGGTGGTTGTCCAGATCCTTCTCGTGGAATTCCTCCCGCTTGTCCTCCGGAACTATTTTCAGCTCGGCGTTCTCAACGGTGATATCGGGAATTATCCCCCTGGCCTGGATCGAGCGCCCCTTGGGCGTATAGTAGAGGGCAGTGGTAAGCTTGAGCCCGGCACCATCCTTCATGGGAACGACGCTCTGCACCGATCCCTTGCCGAAGCTGGGAGTTCCCATTATGACGGCCCGGCCGTAGTCCTGGAGCGCTCCGGCAACGATCTCGGAAGCACTGGCGCTGCCGCTGTTGATGAGCACCACCAGTGGATAGCGGGGTTCCTTCTCGCCGACAGTGGCGCTGTAGCGGCGCTTGGCGAAAGGTTCACGCCCCTCGGTATAAACGATGAGGCCATTGTCCAGCCGTTCGCCCACAAAACGGCCGGCCACCTCCACCGCCACCTCCAGAAGCCCGCCGGGGTTATTGCGCAGATCGAGCACGAGCCCCTTGAGGCTACCCCCGTTCTCGGCACGCAGCTTGTGCAGGGCATTGGCGAAGTCCTCGCCGGTTCGCGCCTGGAAATGGCCGATGCGCACGTAACCGTACCCTGGCTCCAGCGTCCGGGCCCGGAGGCTCTTGGTCCGGATGATATCACGCACGAGGGGGAACACGAGAGGCTCCCCCTCTCCGTTACGGAGTATGGTGAGGGTCACCTTCGTCCCCTGCTTGCCCCGCATCCTCTTCACCGCCTGCATCATGGTGAGGTCGCTGGTAGGAGTAGCGTCGATCTTGAAGATGTAATCGCCCGCCTTGATCCCCGCCTTCCAGGCTGGGGTATCCTCCAGGGGGGAAACCACCGTGAGTTTCCCGTCCTTTTGGGAAAGCTCGATGCCCAACCCGCCGAAGGACCCCGATATTTCCGTCTGCATTTCGGTGAAAGGCTCAGGGGGGAGATAGGCGCTGTGGGGATCGAGAGCCGCGAGCATCCCGTTGACGGCCCCCTCCAGAAGCTTCTTGCGGTCAACCTTCTCCACGTAATTCTGCTCCACTTCCCGGAGCACTTCGGCAAAGAGCTCCAGGGAAGCCACGCTCTCGCGGTCGGGGCCAATCCTGGAAAAACGCAGGACCATAACCGCCGCAAGCGCAAGACAGGCAATCGTGGCCACCAGTCCCAGGGAAATCTTCGTTCTTGTCAGCAAAATCGCATCTCCATCCATCGACGGCCAGGCCATCGGGCAACGGCCTGGCCCGTATATTTTCATCTACTGTAGTGCCCCCGCCCCCCTTTTGTCAATTGCGGGAAACGCCCATGTACGGCTGTCGGCAACAATCGCGGGAACGATATCCGGCACGGCATAACATTTGATTTCGCCGGAGCTTTTCCTCTTAATGAAAACATTGACAAACGTCCCCCGAGTAAGTTCAAATATAAAAAAACGGACGCAGGGGTACACACTATGAAGAACCGCTTTTACAGACCGCTTTCCCTTGCATGCATATCACCCGGCTACTTCCCCGACATCGCTCTTTTCATAAAGAATAACGGCAACTTCATCCTCTACAAGAACCACGACCGTAAATTCACGGAAGCCGACCGGCAACGGCTCGAATGGACCAGCACCCAATTCCTTTACGTGAGAAGCGGCGACATGGATGTGGTTACCGAATACCTCGAACATAACCTGGACAGCCTCCTGGTGCGAAGCGACATCGACAGCGGCTCCAAGGGGACCATCCTCTACCAGACCGCCGCCAACTACGTCACCGACATCTTCGACGAACCGGACAAGACTGCTGATATCATCCGCTGCCGCAGCCTGATGCGCCATCTCATGAAATACGTGTCGGGACACGAAGATGCCCTGAAGGCGCTCCAGGCCATAACCTCCCAGAACCACTACATCTTCACCCACAGCGTACAGGTGGCCGCCCTGATGATGCTTGTCCACGACCGGCTCTTCGCCCTCACCCACGACGAGATGATTGACGTGGGAGTCGGCTCCCTCCTCCACGACTTCGGCCTGGTATTCCTCTCCGGCGACCTCCTCGACAAACCGGACGCCCTTTCCGCCATCGAGTACCACAAGGTCAAGCAGCACACCCAGAAGGGATATGAACATCTGCACAGCGCCGGCACCCTGGGCGAAGTTTCCCTAACCATCGTGCGGCACCACCACGAAAAATACGACGGCAGCGGCTACCCTTCCGGCCTGAAGGGGGACCAAATCCCCAGGAGCGCCCAGCTTGCGGCCCTCTGCGACACCTTCTGCGCCATGACCACCGACCGTCCCAAACACAACGCAATTCCCCAGACGGAAGCGCTGAAAATCATGGGTGAAGAAGTGGGGAGCTCCTTCAACCCGGAGCTGTTCAAGCGTTTTGAGGCAGTAGTGAGCGGAAAGACTGCCTGAGGGAATCTTCCCGCCACCAGAACTCTCACCCATAAATACAGAAAAGCCCGCTTCCGGCGGGCTTTTTTTGTTTCAGCACGATTCAATTCACATCTTCGGGAAGAACACGAACAGCGACACCGCCAGGAGCGCCAGCACCCACATGCCGGCCGGCACCTCACGCCCACGGCCGGCGGCTGTCTTGAGGAGCGGATAGGTGAGGAGCCCCGTGCTCATGCCGACGCCGATGTTGTAGGTGAAAATCATGAGGACGATGGTGAGGAAAGCGGGTACCAGCTCGGTGAAGTCGTCGAAGTCGATCCGCTTGATGGGCTCTATCATGAAGGAGCCGATGACGATGAGGGCGATGCCGTAGGCGTGGGGCGGCACGATGGTGAAGATGGGGGCGAAGAAGAGGGAGAGGAGAAAGAGCCCCGCCACCACCAGGGCCGTGAAGCCGGTGCGCCCCCCCTCCTCGATGCCGGCGGCCGACTCGATGTAGGCGCCGGTGGTGGTGGTCCCCAAAAGCGGCGCCACGGTAGTGGCCAGGGCGTCGGCCAGCATCGGCTTCTCGATCTCGGGGAGGTTCCCGTTCTCGTCCAGGAGGTCGGCCCGCATGGAGAGGCCGATGAGGGTCCCCACCGTATCCAGGAACGCCATAATGAAGATGGTGAGGACCACCGGAAAGAAGCGAATCTCAAAAACGCTCCCGATATCCAGTTGAAAGAGAATCGGCGACAGAGCGGGGGGGAGGCTCACGAACTCCGTGGGCATGGGGATGACCCCCAAGGCGATGGAGAGCACTGTGGTGGCCACGATGCCGATGACGATGGCGCCGGGAACCCGCCGCGTCATGAGGAATACGGTAAAGAGATAGCCGGAGACCGCCAGGAGCACCGACGGCGCGGCGATGTTCCCCATCTTCACCGGCGCCCCCGCAACCCCAAGGGTGACGAGCCCGGTCTCGTTGAGGCCGATGAAGGTGAGGAAGAGGCCAATCCCCACGGCAAAGGCGCACTTGAGGGAGAGTGGAATCGCCTCCGCCAGCCAGCTCCGGACCCTGAACACCGTAAGGATGGAAAAGACGATCCCCGCCACGAAGACCGCCCCCAGGGCCGTCTGCCACGTGTAGCCCAGGGTCTTCACCACCGTGAAAGCGACGAAGGCATTCTCGCTCATGTAGGGGGCGATGGCGAAGGGGCGGTTGGCCCACAGTGCCATGACCACGCAGCCGAAGACCGCGGCGATGATAGTGGCCGTGGTCTGGGGTCCGCGGGGAATCCCCCCGGCCTCCAGGATGGCCGGGTTCACGATGATGATGTAGGCCATGGTCAGGAAAGTGGTAATCCCGGCCACGGTCTCCCGGCGGAAGCCGGTTTTATGCTGGTCGAAACGGAAGAACGAAGCGATGGTTTTCATGGCAGTCCCGTGAAACGTGGATTATTCGCAAGGTCAAGGCGCCATGAGAATTGCGCGGAGACGTAGCAGCGCTACGTCGCACAAGTAATTCTCAGAGCAACGCAGAGATTGCGGAAAAGCCGCGTTTCAGTACCCTTTTAAGGCGAAGATACCCGGTGCGTTCCGCCAATACCCCTTGTAATCCATGCCGAAGCCGAACAGGTAGCGGTCAGGCGTCATTAACCCCACGAACTCTGGGACCAGGTCGGGGCGGGCCTTGCGGTCATGCTCCTTGTCCACCAGCACAGCGGTGAGCACCTCCTTCGCCTCCATGTCCCGGCACCAGTCGGCAATAGCCCCCAGGGTTTCGCCCTCATCCAGGATGTCGTCGACGATAAGCACGCTCCGGCCTTTCAACTGCTTGGTGGGCCGCACCTTCCAGTCGAGGCTGGTGCCGTAGAGTTTATGGCCGTACCGGGTGGCGTGGAGGTACTCGGCCTCCAGGGGAAACTCCAGCTTCGGGAGCAGCCTGCCGCTGACGATGAGCCCGCCGTTCATGACGCAGAAGATAATGGGATTGGCATCGGCCAGCCGCGCGGCGATCTCCCGCGCCATACGGTCGATGGCCTCCTCCACCTGGGCGGCGGTGAAGAGGCAATCGGCCTCGGCGTAAACCTGTTTCACTTCATCGAGCGTAACGGACATGGCAACCTCCGAATTTTCGCAATGGGAAATGAATCAGCCCTGAGTGCTGATTTGAGCATGTTGGGCAACTATATCCTGCATCTGCGCCGGGACAAACGCCACATCGCAGCACCAGACGCCGAAACCTCCCCGCTCGTTGACCGCCCGCACCCAGGTATCCAGAGCATCACGCTTGGCGCGGTTCTGCTCGGAATCCTCCCCCTTGATCTCCAGTACCAAGGTCCGGCCATTGGTCAACCGCACCAGGAAATCGGGGATAAACCGGCGACGGACGCCGTTCCAGAGATACCAGACATAAAAACCGAGATGGTCGTTCTTGGCGTAGGCCACAACACGGCTGCTCTGGTCGAACAGGTTGGCGGCATATTGCTCCCAACTGCTGTCGGCCACCATGTGGCTGATCTGGGAGCGGCGAGTCGGATGGCAGATTTTGGTGGTGTACCAGGTGCGCATAGCAGCCGTGGAACCGATGGGGAACTCCTCGTCGAAAACCGGCTCTAACCGCTCGCTGTTCTGCTCCGTCACGTAGCGCAGCAGATGCTGAACGATCAGGTCGATGTTGAGAGCGAATAGAATCCGCTTGCGAAGCGGGTCCTGATGATACTGAGACGGGATATGCAGGCGATCGGAAGCGAAGAACTGCTCCACGAGGCGGATAAGCTGAAGGACGAGATACTCCCGCTGCCCCCGGAATGTCCCCTGCAGCGCCTCGAACGCCTTACGGGCCGCCTGAAAGGTGAGCCGCTGCAAGCGGAAACCATCAGGCAACTGCTCCAGGTCGATGGCGTGCACCTTGCTCAGGTCGGCCGCGCCACCCAGTGCAGGCGCCAACTCAGCGCTGACCGGCGTCTGGGCCGGATCAAGGGTCAGGGCTTCAACCTGTGCCCAGTCAACCGCCAGAGTTGGCCGCACCACCGTATCGACCCTCAGTACGTTGGGCCAGCGGATTTCCAGGTTCGCCCGCTCCGGCAGCGACTCGATCTGGGTACTCGGTTTGGGCGGCGGTGGCGGCGGACCTCCGTCATCACCAACCTGGAAGATGGAAAGGGGGACGCCGAAGATATTGACATATTCCGGCAGAAAGAGGCCGTTTTCGTCCGTCTCGTAGGCCACCCGCCGCAGTCCCCGGCCGATGACCTGCTCGCAAAGAAGCTGGCTGGTGAATGCCCTTAGTCCCATGATGTGGGTCACATTCTTGGCATCCCACCCTTCCGAAAGCATAGCAACGGAAATCACCTTCTGCAGGTCCTGGCCGGCCGCGCCCCGCTTGCCGACATTGTCGACAATCTCCCGCAGAAGCTCCTCCTTCTTCAGCCCCCGCAACCGCTCCTTGCGGGTTTCGGGAATTTGCGCCGCATCCACGATGGCCCGCAGGGACTCCTCGTAACCCTTGTCGCTCCCCGCCGTCTCCCCGATCTCCGCCTTCTCCAGCACCTTCGAATCCACCCGCAGGGTCCGCTCCGGCGCCAGCATTTCCGGCCAGTGGGCGTCGCCATTGCGGAAATAGTGCTCAATCCGCGCCGCGGTCTCGGTCCGGTTGCAGACCGTCAGCATCACCGGCGGCGAAACATGCCCCTCTTCCTTCCACTGCTGAAGCGCCGCCCGCCAGTCGGCCCCCAGCAGGGTGTAGGCATCCTGCACCAGTTTGGGGAGCGGCTCATGGCGTTCCGCCTTACTGTTGAGGTTATCGGCCACTTCGGGGTCGCGGTAGATGTGGTACAGCTTTGAGCGGTAGGTCTTGGCGTCAGGGAGGGCATCGTCGCGGATCACCACCCGCGGCGTCTTCACCAGTCCCGCTTCGATGGCATCGTTGAGGCCGAAATCCGAGATGATCCAGCCGAAGAGCCCCGCCTCGCTGCTCGCCTTGCCGGTGGGGGCGAAGGGGGTGGCGGAAAGATCGAAGCAGCAGCGAATGCGGCGGGTCTTGTGGATGCGGTCCAACCCCTCGATCCAGCGGGTCGCCTCGTCCAGATCGATCCCCTGCTCCGCCGCCTGCTTTTTGCTGATCTTCAGCTCCGCCGGAATGCGGTAGGCGTGGTGGGCCTCGTCGTTGATGACGACGATGTCGCGAGAGGCCGCCAGTTTCCCCAGAACCCGACGGGTAAAGGCCTCGTCGCTCTCGGCACCCTTCTTCACCACCGAGCGCTCCGTCTGCTTGAGGGGCATCAGCGTATGCCAGTTCTCGATGAGGATTTCCGCCTGGTTCAGCTTCTGGCGCAGTGCCTCGGAGGGACAGAGCCCGAAGACGTCATAGAAGTTGTCCGGCTCCCCCGGGTAGAGGACCCGCAGCCGTTCCTTCACCGTAATCCCCGGCGCCACAATGAACACGGCCCGTGAGAAATCCCGCGTCCGCTTGGGATAGGTCAGGGCGTTTAACACCTGCCAGGTGATGATCATCGCCATCACCGCCGTCTTGCCGGTGCCGGTGGCCATCTTGTTGCACAACCGCTGCCACGGACCACCGTCACCGGGGAGATGAATTCCCTGTCGGTGCTCCGCCGACCCCTCCACCCACCAGACCAGCGTCTCCATTGCCTCCAGCTGGCAGAAGTAAAACGGTAACTGCCGCGCGTCCCGGTCGTGCCAGTGCTCCAAGAGCCGCCGGGTAACGCTCGTCACGCCCGGATAGCCGGCAGCCCGCCAATCGTCAACCCGCTGGCGGATCTGGTTCACCAGTTCCAGCGGCTCGGTCCGCTTGGTATTGTAGCGGACGTCGAAAATCTCGTACCCCGCCGGACGACGCTCTTCAATCTGCGCCAGGGAACCGTCACGGGTATCCTGCTGCCAATGCCGGCGGGGAGCTTCATAGGGGGAATTGATGATGAGGGAAGAGGGCACAGTCATTGGGGACCTGCCAGGCGTCTGACTGTTTCCACAAACAATCGAAAGCTCCGGGAACTATTACGTGCCGGGTCCAACAGCCTCCCGATTCGTCGAGCACCGTCACGCTTCTGATAGTCGGGAATGACTTTTCGGAGTTCAGTAACGGGATTGCTGAGCCGGTCCGGATCCTGGTACATCGCCTTTCGTTTAAGATTGGCCAGGCGTGGCTGCTCGAATGCTGTGCCGACAGAGTCCCAATCACCCACAAACCAAGCCTCAAGCGTTCGACAAGCAATCCTCACAACAGCATCCTCACGACCAGCCTCCCGGCAGAGGCTTGCGAGCCTCTCCTTGATAAGCCTGCAGTCGCCGCTGTCCTGATCCCGCAGTACGACAAAGGCGGTTTCAGGCTTGAGCCAGCCCCGCATCCGTCGTCCCATCCGCTTCTCCAGGTCCTGCTTCCCCTCGAAAACCAGAAATCGGATATCAACATCTTTCGACAGAATACGGGGCAGTAGCCCCTCCAGCGCATCCTGTGCCGAGGGCTCCTCCACAAGGAAAACAATCGTCATCACTTGGGGTGCACCCCCTTGAACAAACCTTCCTTCCAGAGATACCCCATCTGGTCGCCGTCAGCCATGAATGCAGCCAGTTGCTCATCGTCCTTGGCCCGATGGACCTGCGTGAAGCCGTTTCTTTTCTCCAGCCAAAAAACTTCATCCAACTCAACAGCATTAAGGAAATCCGGGGAATGAGTCGACACGAAAACCTGGCCACCACGTACCGCGTAGGATCTAAACTCTTCCGCCAGCTCCCACAGCAGGGATGGGTACAACTGGTTTTCCGGCTCCTCCACACAGAGTAGTGGATGGGGATTCGGATCGTAGAGCAGCGTCAGATACGCCAGCATCTTGATGGTCCCATCAGAGACAAAACGGGCCAATATGGGGTCTTCAAACGCACCATCCTGAAATTTCAGCAGAATCCGCCCCTCTTCCGTGGTTTTTGCCTCGACATTGGTTATTCCGGGAACCCGGGCCTTGAGCTTTTCCCTGATCTTTTCGAATATCCTCGGGTGGTGCTTGTAGAGATATTCGATAACCAGAGACAGATTTTCTCCCTCGCGGGACAGATGCTCGGCATATCCCGCCTCCTGCTCGGGGCGGGCGCGGCTTATGTGAAAATCAGACAGGTGCCAGTTTTCGATAAGGTTCCCCAGGGCCACAACCGCCGGAAACCGCTCAAACTGGGCCAACCCCTTGATAGCCAGGATGTCGGGGCTCTTCAAGGTCTGGGTCTCGCGTACCAGATCCTTAACATCCTCAACCTTTTCCAGTTCGTTGGTAACAGCCTCTCCCCGCCCGAAACTGAAATCAAGGAAGTGCCATGGCTGCCCGCCGCTCCCCCTCCGGTATTTGAGTATTTCCCTGGCCACCACGGGGCGGCCGTCATGCTCGTCAATGGACAGGCTGTAGGTAATCAGGTTTGTAGCCTTTCGCCCAAGGTCCGCACGTATTTTCAGCTCAATTTCAATGGGGCCGTCACACCCCCGGGTTCGCACTTCCTGGAATCCGCGACTCCCTCCCAATTTGCCAAGAGCAGCGGTGATGTTGGTAGTCATGGCATCACGAAGGAAACCAAAAACAGAAAAGAGGGTACTCTTACCCGTGCCATTGGCTCCGACGAGCACACAGAATGGAGGAATATCCTTCAGGGTGACATCCTTAAAGGCCCGGAAATTTCTCAATGTTATGGATTCGATACGCATCGATCACCCCTCCAGTGAAATAACCTTCAAACTCTCAATCCCCCGGTCATCCACGATCTTAACCGCCACCTTGCAGTTGTCACCCGCCTCGAAAGGGAGGGAAACGGTGCCGTGGAACCGGCTCAATAGCTCCTCGTTCAGTTCAGCCCGTATGTCCTTCTTGAGCTTCTGCCACCCTTCCCCCTTACCGGCCATGGGGAAGAAAACCTGGCGGGGAAACAGGGAGCGCTCGTCGTAGTCGGTGTCTAGGAGCCACAGCGCGATCTTCCCCTTACCGCCGGAGACCAGCTCTCCCTTGGCGGTGTCGAAGTAGTCGAAGCCGTGGACCTCCACTTGCCAGGTGCCGTCCGTGAGCTTGCGCACCTCCACATCCGGTTGGCCCATGAGCCAGAAGCTCTGGTTGCTGGAGCGGGCCTTTTTCAGGTCTTCGGTGAGGAGATCGGTGTTCATCTGGGCCTTCAGGGCCGTGATTCCCTTGAGCTGATCGATGTCCTTGGCCGCCTCGGGGTCAAAGGTGAAGGCGCAGAAGACGATCATTTTGGGGAGTGGGAAGAGTTCCCCCGCCTCCCGCAGGGCCAGTTCCACCTGGCGCTGTTCCAGGGCCGCGTGCTCGGGGCCGAAGGAAACCACCACACGCTCGCCGCTGTCCAGATGGCCGGAGGCGTGGAGGTAGCGGGTGCCGGGGAGCGTCTCCAGCTCGGCAAACTTCAGCATCTGCCCCCCCTTGCCCCGGATGCCGGTTTTCAGCAGCTCGTCGCGCCACTGGTGCTGGCGGGACGACTCGCCGGAGCGGGCGATGGTCACGTCCGCCTCCTGCTGCTGCCCGCCTTCATCAAGAGAGAGGACCGTGGGGAACGGCACCGCCTCCACCGTGAACGGCCCGGTGATGCGGAGCTTCTTTTTGTCCACCTGGGGCTGGTCGTAGAGGGTTTCCGGCTCAGCGCCGCGGGCAATGGAAAGATCCATCTGCTTCTGCATGGCAATCCGCGCCTTGTGGAAGGCGTCGAAGGGGGCGCGGGCAGCCTCGGGCCAGTCGGCGGGGAAATCGAAGGGGACGGCCCATTCCTGTAATGCCCCCTCTCCCCGGCCCTCTCCCACGAGGGGAGAGGGAGAAACCCTGCCCGTCGATGTTGTTATTGCCTCTTCTCCCTTGATGGAAGATTTAACTGCTTTCGCCCCCTCTCCCTTGATGGGAGAGGGCTGGGGAGAGGGTGAAAGCGCGGCGTTCAGCTCCCCCAGCGCCTTCTCGATGGCCGGGTGCATCCGCTCGTAGATCTCGTCGATTTCCTGGTTGTTGGCGATGGACTTGAGGGTGACGTGGGGAACAGTCTTGTAGATGAACCCCCCCTTGAGCCCCTCGTGGGGATAGCGGAGCTCAAAGTAGTCGAAGCTGGCGGTCACCAGCCGCTGCTTGGCCAGGGTCACAGCCACCCGGGAGGTGTCGCAGGTGATCCAGCGGCGCCCCCATTTCTCGGCCACGTAGGCGGTGGTGCCGGAACCGCAGGTGGGGTCCAGCACCAGGTCGCCGGGGTCGGTGGTCATGAGGAGGCAGCGTTCGATGACTTTGGTTGTGGTTTGGACAACATACACCTTTGGATCATTAAAACCGCCGCTCTGAGTGTCTAGCCAGACATTGTTATACGGTTTAGCAGGGTTAAACTTCCAATAGAGTTTAAATGCAACATCATTTCCTAGTCTGAATATATGACCACTGCGGGCTATGCGCGGCATATCTGTTTCCGGATCAACAGTCCAGTGACGATTCGGATTACACCAGAAATCAATTCCCTCGAAATTAAAGGGCTTAGGAGTAGAAGATGGACCGTCTGAATTCAATGGGCCATGTCTAAATACAAATGAGTCATTAGGTACTAAAGTTGGATCTTCCGACTCAGCTTTTGTCATGAAACGCATTTTCCCTGACGGTTCCTGCACTCGCCGATAATATGGGTCACGGGCAGGTGGAAGATCGCTGTCTTGCCTAAGATCACGATATTTTATTTTCTCAGCGTTTTTAGCGTACCAGACTACGTAATCTTCTATTAAAGAAAGCGTTTTCTTTGTGAAGCCGCCAGTTTTTTGTACAACAATTTGGCCAATACAATTGTCTACCCCAAACACCTCATCCATCAACTCCCGCACATGGTGCAGGTTCTCATCCGAAATCTGCACAAACACACTCCCCGACTCGGTCAGCAGTTCCCTGGCCAGCAGCAGCCGGTCCCGCAGGTAGGTCAGGTACGAATGAATCCCCAGCTCCCAAGTGTCCCGAAACGCCTTGATCATCTCCGGCTCCTGGGTCAGGTCCTCGTCTTTCCGGTCCTTCACGTCCCGCTTCCCCACGAAGGGCTGGAAGTTGGAGCCGTACTTGATCCCATACGGCGGGTCGATGTAAATCATCTGCACCTGCCCCGCCATCCCCTCCTTCTGCAGGAGCGAGTTCATCACCAGGAGCGAATCCCCTGCCACCAGCCGGTTGGCCCAGCCGCGGTCGTGGTGGTAGAAATCAATGGCGTCCCGCAGCGGCAGACTCTCGAAGGGGGCTTCGAAGAGGCCGGGTTGAATGCCACCCCCTCTCCCCTGCCCTCTCCCACCAGGGGAGAGGGAGTTCATTCTCTTGCGCACGGCGGAGAGAATGCTCATGGGATCCATCCGCTCGTGGACATGGAGCGAGACGGTATCCACCTCGAAGCTGGTCCGCTCGGCCTTGCCGGTCCAGTTCAGGTAGGGGGACTGGAGCCGCTTCAGCTCTTCCAGTGCCTGGCGCATGGCGGCCTCGTCGCCGGAGGCAAGAGCGTCGTCGATGAGCTTTTCGATAGAAGAACGGCCGCTGTCGAACTGGAGAACCGGATCGAGATGGGGATCGTAGGACCAGACAGTCCGGGGCTGGGCCGGGTCGGTGGCCGGGGTAACCACCCCCACTTCGGGGTTGTTCTTGCGCCGGTCCGGGTGGCGGTAGGAGATGATCTGGGCAGCATCGGCCAAAGAGGTGCGCTGTGGGGCGGACTTGTCCATCTTGCCAGCAGCCCGTGCCGCAGCGGCTTTGGACTCGGGAGGCGCCTGAACCTGAAGCTCGAATCCCTCCTGCCGGGGAGCCCGCCGCACGGAGCCACCGCGACCTTTCCCTTTTTCTAGGACACCATCGGCGATGAGCGCGTCGCGCAGGAGATCGAGCCGACCGTCATCGACCGAATGCCCTGCAGAGGCGGCCGCGGCGAAAAACTGCTCCCGCAGGGTCTGGTTGCCGATTCCAGTGCCGTCGGCAGGCACGAGGCTCAACAAGAGTTTGGTCAGTTCGGTCCGGTGGTCACACTCCATCAATTATTCCTCCCGACGACCTCACCATGGAGGTCCGACACCGTCAATCAATAACAAAAAATCAGTTTTCTAGTCGCACATTTCCCCGTGCGAGTCAAGGAAAGTGCCTGAATCGGCTGCTTTCCCCTCAGGAAAAAAACCGCGCAAGGAAAACATTCATAAATCCCATGACAAAGCCGAGCAGCGCGCCGAAGAGGTTGATGTAGACGAAGTGCTTCTTCATGATGGAAAGAAGGAGCTCCTCCACCTTGAGGATGTCGAGGGAGTTGACCTTTTCCTCCACCATGCCGGCCACGTCGAGGGCGTCGATGAGGGGGGGGACTTCCTTCTGGAGCAGTTCCTCCACCTGGGAATATACCGCTCCCTCCAGATCGCGCCGGGCATCGGCCGGGATGCGGGCCGAAAGGCGGCCCAGGGGGCGGCGGAAGAGCCATTCGTCCATGCGGGCGGCTATGAATCGCTCCATTCCGTCGCGGACCTCTGCGGTGCCGGCAAGGGCAATGATCCCGTCCACAAGGGATGCCCGGAGCCGTTTAGCCCCTTCGGCCGAAGCGAGGCGGTCGAAGAGGGGGCGGCCATTCCCCTCCAGGAGAAGGCGCCGTCCCTCACGTTCCGCCACGGCGAGAATCATTTCCGCCGTCCGGGGGTTGCGGACGAACCCGACGGCCCCCTTGCGGATAAGCTTCCGGGCGGCGGCCACCCTCTGGTACGGCACCCCTTCAAGGGTGGCGGCAAGGGGACGGTCCAGAAATCCATCAAGCCGCTGCCGGGCGAACCCCGCCACCATCTGCCGGGTTTTCTCCTCCCCGAGCCAGCGCTGGATCTCCTCCATAATGTTCCCGATGACCCCGGAAAAGAGGGAGTTGAGCTTGTCGGCGCTGAGGAGCCCCGCCATGAAACCCAGAGCCCCCTTCAGGGTGTGCAGGTATCCCTGGAACCCCTCCTGGAGCTTCCCTTCGAGCCCCGCGCGAAACTCCGGAGTCCGCAGGAGCGCCCCCACCTGATCGAGAAGCACTGGCACCGCAGCCTCCAGCTGGGCCGTCAGGAACTCAGCCCCATCGGCGGGAAGGAGCTCCCGCAGGGGGCGGTCCGACGAAAGGAATTCCTCAAGGGCGTCTTCCACGGCAGAGGCCACTCCCCTGCTCACCCCGCGGGACTGGAGAAGCGCCGCCAGCGCCTCCCCGGCACCGGAGCGCAACGCCTCGTACCCGTCGCCCGAAAGGAATCGTTCCAGCTGGCGGGGAAGAACCCGCTCCTCCAGGGTCGAAATGATGGCTTCCAATTCCCTCCGGAACGTTTCGTTCCCCGCCTGGCCGATGACGCCGGCCGCCACCTCGCGGCTCACCGACGCTGCCAGATCACGGAGCCAGCAATCCAGGCCGGCCGGGACTATGGAGCCCACGGCGCCCAGCTCCCGGTCGAGGATGCCGTCGAGCTTCTCCCCCACCGCCTCCCGCAACTCGCGGCGGAAGTTGTCGCGCTTCAGGGCGCGCCCCACATCCTCACCCGTCACCAGATGGGTCCCCACCATGCTGCCGATGGTTGTGGCGAACTCGTGGCGGCCCGCCGGGATGACCCCCGGCGTTAGGGGGACGCGGATGCCTAAAACGCGCCACGGCTTCAGGGGGCGGAACAGCATCCGGATGGCGATATCGTTGGTCACGTAGCCGATGACGGCCCCCACCACCGGCGGGGTTACGTAGGGAAGTATTGTTTGGAGGGTCATGTCAGGGAAAACCTTTCAACGGAATAAGAACAAGCTAAACACAGAGGCACTGAGACACAGAGAAAATCAAAAACATATCAAAACATTGTCATCCAGCAGCAAAACAAAGCACTAAAAACTGAGCAATAGACAGCCTTTCGTCTGATAAGCAAAAAAACTCTGTGCTCTCTGTGTCTTGTATGTTCAGTATCAAGCAGCTAGTTTTTCTGTGCCGGGCATGGCAGTTTGGTTGTGTCTAGGGCTTCAAGCCCGTCACAGAGCGTAAAGCGCCATGTCCTTTCTTCGCAGCCCGAACGGTTGCCCGGGCTTTATAGCCCGCATCTTCGCAAGAAAGGGACGGGGAAAAAATGGGACTGAACGAATCAGTTGTCGCAGGAGTTGACGTAAGCAAAGAGAATCTCGACGTATGCATACTCCCTCTGGGGATTACGAAGCGGTTCTCCAACGACGAAAGTGGTTGCACCGAGTTGGCGGAAGCTCTTCTCGCAGCAGCCCCAACACGGGTCATTTTCGAATCAACAGGCGGCCTGGAAATGCTAGCTGTCGGTATGCTTTCAGCGGCTTCGCTGCCCGTTGTTATCGTAAACCCGAGGCAGATCCGAGATTTTGCCAAAGCGTGTGGTCTTCTGGCCAAGACGGACAAGCTTGATGCAAAGGTCATAGCCTTGTTCGGCCAGAAGATCGAGCCGGAGATCAGACCTCTCAAAGACGAGGCGGCCCACGAACTCTCCGCTTTGATCTCACGCAGGCGCCAGCTCGTTGACATGCAGGCGGCAGAGAAAAACCGCCTCTCAGCCGCTCCAAAATCGGTGCGCGCGGGGATTGTGCGGCACATCGAATGGCTTGAGCAGCAAATTTGTTCTTTTGATGATGATATTTCCAAGTTCATCCAGTCCTCTGAGCTCTGGAAGGCAAAGGAGCAAATTCTGACCAGCATCAAGGGCGTCGGCCCTGTTACCGCTGCAACGCTGTTGGCAGCGCTGCCCGAATTGGGGACCGTCTCCCGGCACAAGATCAGCGCATTAGCAGGGTTGTGCCCATATAACCGGGACAGTGGTAAACACAAGGGCAAACGAGCCATATGGGGAGGCCGTGCAGCAGTCCGTACCGTTCTGTACATGGCAACACTTGCCGCCATACGATTTAACCCCATCATCAAGGCCTTCTATGACCGTCTAAGAACGGCCGGCAAAGTACATAAAGTAGCCATTACGGCTGCTATGAGGAAGCTTCTGGTCATCCTCAATGCCATGGTTAGAGACAACCGCTATTGGAACGGCAGTATAACTTCGGCTTGACAGAGAACACGGTTGCTCTGTGTTGAAAGCGCCTTTCAATGCTCATGAATTGTTCCGGATAACCTCAAGGAACGCCGCGCCGTAGCGCTCGAGCTTCTGCTGCCCCACGCCGTTCACCCGCAGGAGATCATCCATGGTTGCCGGGCGCAGTGAGGCCATCTCCACCAGGGTGGCGTCGCTGAAGATGACGTAGGGGGGAACGTGCTGCTCGTCGGCAAGGCGCTTGCGGAGCGCCCGTAGCTCCTGGAAGAGCCCTTCGTCCCCTTCGGCCAGGGATGCCGCCACTCCCTTGCGCTTGGGTTCCTTCTTCGCCGGGGCCACCTTCACCCTGGGCTTCGCCAGAACGAGATTCTCCTCCCCCCGCAGCAGCGGCCGGGCCGCCGAGGTAAGCTTCAGCACCGAGTAGTTGGCCAGATCCTGCTCCAGGTACCCCCGGTGAATCAACTGGCGGATGATGCTCCCCCACGCCTCGGCGGAGCGGTCGGCGCCGATGCCGTAGGTGGAGAGGCGATCGTGGCCCAACTGCTGGATCCGCTCGCTTTTCGAGCCCCGCAGCACGTCGATCACATGCCCCATGCCGAAGCGCTGCCCCACCCGGTAGACGCAGGAGAGGGCCTTGCGGGCATCCTCGGTGGCATCAAAGCTCTCGGGGGGATCGAGGCAGAGGTCGCAGTTGCCGCACCCCTCGGCCAGCCGCTCCCCGAAGTACCCCAGGAGCGCCTCCCGGCGGCAGGTTCCCGCCTCGGCGAACCCCACCATGGCGTTCAGCTTGTGGAGCTCGATCCGCACCTGCTCCGGGTTATTCCCCGACTCGATGAGGGCGCGGGAAACGGCAATATCACCATAGCCGAAGAGGAGGAGCGCCTCCGCCGGGAGCCCGTCCCGTCCGGCCCGGCCGGTCTCCTGATAGTAGCTCTCGATGTTCTTGGGGAGGTCGTAGTGGACCACGAACCGGACATTGGGCTTGTCGATCCCCATGCCGAAGGCAACGGTGGCCACCACCACCCGGATGTCGTCCCGCAGGAACGCCTCCTGGACCCGGCTCCGCTCCGCATCCGGCAGCCCCGCGTGGTAGGCGGCCGCCCCGATGCCGGCATCCCGCAGCTTGCCGGCCACCTCCTCCACCCGTTTGCGGGAGAGGGCGTAGACAATGCCCGCATCCTGGGGGCGATTGGCCAGGAACGCCATGAGCTGGTGAAAGGGCTTTTGCTTCTCGACAACGGTGTATTTGATATTCGGCCTGTCGAATCCGGTGACGTAGACCTGGGCATCCCGAAGGCCCAGCCGGTCGATGATGTCGCTTCGGGTCTGCACATCGGCGGTGGCGGTGAGGGCGATGACCGGCACGCCGGGAAAGAGTCCCCGCAGCCGCCCCAGCTCCACGTACTCCGGCCGGAAATCGTGCCCCCACTGGGAGACGCAGTGGGCCTCGTCAATGGCGAAGAGGGCCACGGGGATATCCCGGAGCCGCTCCAGGAAGGCTTCGGTCATGAGCCGTTCCGGGGCCACGTAGAGGAGGTCCATTTCCCCTGCGTGGAGTTTGGCCAGCACCTGCCGGGCCTCCCGCTCACCCATGGCGGAGTTGTAGGCGGCGGCCGCCACCCCGTTCTCGCGCAGGGTATCCACCTGGTCCTTCATGAGGGAGATGAGGGGAGAGACCACGATGCCGACGCCGGGACGATGAAGGGCCGGAATCTGGTAGCAGAGGGACTTCCCGCCCCCCGTCGGCATCAGTACGAAGGCATCTCCGCCGCCGACAAGGCGTGTGACGATCTCCTCCTGGAAGGGGCGGAACGAGCGGTAGCCGAAAACTGTCCGGAGGGTATCGAGGGGGGATTTCCCGTTCACCGTTCCCTCAGCACCCGGAACCCCAGGTAGACGTACCGGCCGTCGGAGGCGCCGCGCCCCCGGGCCGACGAGCGGATGTAGCGGGGCTTGCTCCCGAAGGAGCCCCCCCGCTGGACACGGCGGGTGTCCTCGCCGCCTAGCCACGGCGTGCCGTTGGCGGGAGCTCCGTCATAGCCGTCGTGCCACGTGTCGATGCACCACTCCCAGACGTTGCCCGCCGTGTCGAAGAGGCCATAGGGGTTGGCGGCGAAGGAGCCCACCGGCGCCGCCTTTTTCTTGTCCCATTTGCTGCCGCACCCCTTGCAGTTGGCCCGATTTTTCCCCGCGGTCCCCCCCCACCAGAAGGGGGTATCCTTGCCGCCGCGGGCCGCGAATTCCCACTCTGCCTCGCTGGGGAGGCGGTATTTCTGCCCCGTCTGGGCCGAAAGCCACTTTGTGTAGGCATCGGCATCGTCCCAGCTGACGTTCATGACCGGCATCCGTCCCCGGCCCCAGTCGCGGGAGAGGGGTCCGAACCAGCGCCGGCCGTCCTTGGGCTTTTCCCGGCCGGTGGCGCTGCAGAACCGATCGTACTCCTCGAAGGTAACCTCATATTTTCCCATGGAGAAGGCACGGGGAATGACAACCCAGTGAACCGGCTTCTCATCGGGGTCGCCGCCGCCGAAGATTGCCCCCATGCGGAACCTGCCGGAGGGAATGACCACCATCTCGGGGCCGGCGGAACCATCCTTCAAGCGGTCGCGAAAGACGGAGCGGGCCTGCCCCTTGTTGATTTCGGCAGCCGTTGCCGGCATGGCGAACAGGGACGCCGCAAGCGCAGCCCCCGCGGCCAAACGGTAGAGGTTAGTCATAACCTGGTTCTCCTTTGCGCAGAATTTAGATAGGAAAAACAGACGTCGGAGATAAGACCGACGGCATTTTACGCGGCCGGACGCGGCGAGGCAACGAAATTAACCCGCCAGGCGGCGCCAAGGGGAAGCAATAAACCGCCATTCCCTAAACATCAAAGATTACAGGACTTCCAGCGCTGTGGTTTTTATATTGTTTTTTAAGCACTTGCATGTTAAAAGATACAAATTGTCAATCTCGGGAGCACCATGTACCATCCCACTGAAATTACCCGCTATTTTCGCGTTGCACGCAATGAACTCGCCTACCTGAAGTTTATCGTGGAAGCTCACGAAGGGCTTGCCACCCTCAGTACGGCGGACAGGAAAACCAGCACCGTTTCCATCACGTATGACAGCCATTTCGCGGAAGACATTGATGCGCTTCTCAAATCGCTCGGCACCGAAATTGCTTTAAAAGAAGTGCCGAACATGGAGTTTCACAGCCATGCTTGACGGAATGAATCTTAGTGCAATCCTTCGCCGCGCCCTCTCAGGAGGCGGTGAATTCGCTGATATTTACTACGAGGAGGGGTCGAGCACCTCCATTGTCTGCGAAGATGGGAAAATTGAAAAAGTCCTCGCCGGCACCGATCGGGGCGTGGGGATCAGGGTAATCTCCGACCTGCGCACCGCCTACGCCTACACCAACGAAGTGACCGAAGCGGCGCTTCTGGCGCTGGCCGACACGGTGAGCAGGGCGGTAAAGGGGCAATCGTTCGACCGCGCCATCAACATGGGGACGAAACTCGTGGGGTCCGGTTTTCCCATCGAGATTCCGCCGGATGGCGTACCCCTTCAAGACAAAGTTGCGCTGGTAAACCGCGGCAACGCGGCGGCACGCGCCTTTGACCAAAGAATACGGCAAGTTACGGCCGTCTATCGCGACGGCGCCGTAAAAACCCAAGTCGCCAATTCGCGTGGCGATTTCACGGAGGCCATCCGTACCGGCACCCTCTTCCTGGCCCAGATTGTTGCCACGCAAGGGGACATCATCCAGACCGGGTACGAACCGGTCGGCAGGTTCATGGGGCATGAAATCTTCCGGGAGCGGAGCCCCGAGGAGGTGGCGCTGGCCGCGGCCCGGCGCGCCGTGATGATGCTTGATGCCCGCAAGGCGCCGGCCGGACTGATGCCGGTGGTCCTCTCCTCCGAAGCGGGGGGAACCATGGTTCACGAAGCCATCGGACACGGCCTCGAAGCGGATTTGGCCGGCAACGGCATGTCGGTCTACACCGGCAAGGTGGGTGAGCAGGTTGCTTCGCCCCTGGTGACGGTCATAGACGACGCCACCATTCCCAACGCGAGGGGCTCGTTCTCCTTCGACGATGAAGGGATACCGGCACAGCGGACCGTGCTTGTGGAAAACGGCATCCTCAAGGGGTACCTCTACGACCGGCTGTCCGCCATGAAAGACGGGTGCGCCTCCACCGGCAACGGCCGTCGGGAAGGGTACCATGCGAAGCCCATCGTCCGGATGACCAACACGCTGATCGCTCCGGGCGAAACACCGCCCGAGGAGATTGTCCGCGGAGTCGACCGGGGCCTTTTTGTCCGCAAGATGGGGGGCGGGCAGGTGAACACCGTGACGGGAGATTTCGTATTCGAAGTCTCCGAAGGCTACCTTATTGAAAACGGGTCTGCCGGCGAACCGGTCCGGGGCGCGACCCTCACCGGCAACGGCCCCGATGTACTGAAAAAGATTTTAAAGGTGGGGAGCGACCTGGGCTTCGGCATCGGCACCTGCGGCAAGGACGGCCAGGGAGTGCCGGTGTCGGACGCGCAGCCGACGCTGCTCATCGAGGAAATAACCGTGGGCGGAGCCGCCTGACCCTTAACGGAAAGACAACATTGCCGCATTCCGACCTGACAATAATCCAGCCTGTGGAACTTCTTGAGGTCCTCAAGTCGTACCCCTTCCTCGCGCCCTATCAGTTGACCTTCTGCGCCGAGCTCGAAGTGGGCATGCCGCGCTACCGGTCCCTCTTCGCCGTCTGCGACACCATTTCTCAGAGCGCGCTGTGCACCAAGACCTGCCAGGAAGCCGTGGAGGAAGCGGTCCAACGGGCCGTGGCCCAAAACAGGGCAATAATCTTCCGCTGCCATGCCGGGCTTCTCAATTTTGCCGTTCCGCTCCGGGGGGGAAACATCCCCTTCACCTGCCTCATCGGCGGCGGAATGCGGGACAAGGATATCGCCCTGGATCAGATGGTAGCCCTCGCCCTGGCCGACAACGGGGATGCCGTGGCATTGCGGGAAGAACTGGAAGCGCTTCCCGCCGGCAGCGAGGATGAAGTGGCCGAAGTGGCCGGTAGAGTACAGGAGCTCCTCCCTTCCCTGCTGGGCAAAAACATCCACAGCCTGATTTTAGAGAAAACGATGCGGAGGCTTGCCTCCATTACCGGGGTTTCAAGCGGCATCGACGCGGCCGGGAGCGCCGACGAGGTTTTGGGACTGCTTAGCGAGACCTTCGGCATTCTCTTCGACATCGGCCGGATCGCCGTCCTCGCCCCGGAGGGGAGCAACTCCTTCGCCATGAAAGGGCTATGGGGGATGGACCCCGACCTGGGCACCATCCCCAAGGCAAAGGCACTGACAATTCTCCCCCGCACCAAGGAGACAAACGTCGTCACCCTCGACGAAGAGTGCCGGTCGCTCTTCCCTGACACCGGCGCCAATCAGGCAACCTGCGTACGCTTTGCCTCCAACGGCGAACTCCTCGGCATCATGATCCTCTTTGACGCCAACCTCCCCCGACGGGACAAACTGCTCATCCAGCTCATTACCGAGCGGGCTTCGGCAAAGCTCCTGCACTTGAGGGAAGAGGCAAAACACACCGCCGACAATGCCCAGGCGGCCAAATTGATGTCCATGTTCACCACCCTCTCCCGGGCAGCCTCCAAGGAGGAGCTCAACGACTCGATCCTTACCATGGCCGCCGATCTGGTGGATGCCTCCTGCGGTTCCCTCATGTTCATCGACGAAAACGGCGAGAACCTGAAAATCGAGGCGGCTCTCGGCATGAACATGCAACTGGCCAAAAGCATGGCGGTCCAGGTGGGAAGCGGCATTGCCGGCAAGGTGGCTGCCGGCGGCCACCCGCTGCTCGTGAACGACATCGAGAAAGACAAGCGAGTCGGCATACCCAACCGCCCCCGCTTCAAGACGAAATCGTTCGTCAGCATCCCCATAAAGCTCCGGGAAGAAACCATCGGCGTCCTGAACCTTTCGGACAAAAAGAATCAGGGGATCTTCACCGAGGCCGACCTGAACCTCCTGATTACCTTTGCCGACCATGCCTCCATCATGATCGAACGGTCGCTCTCCATCGAGCGGGCCGATTTCCTGGAGCAACTCTCCATTACCGACCCCCTTACCGGCCTCTACAACCGCCGCTTCCTCAAGCGCCGCATGGAAGAGGAACTGGCCCGGAGCATCCGCCAGAATCTCTCCCTCACCGTCATGATGATCGACCTGGACAATTTCAAGATATACAACGATCTCTGCGGTCACCTGACCGGCGACCGGGCACTAAAGAAAATGGCGAGAATCCTCTCGGATGCCGCCCGGCAAATGGACGTGGTAACCCGTTACGGCGGCGAGGAATTCTGCATCATCCTGCCGGGGACATCCAAGAAAGAGTCGATTTTCGTGGCCGAGCGTATGAGGCGCGAAATCGAAGGGGAAGAATTCCCCCACGAAGAGAACCTCCCCCTGGGGCGCCTCACCGCCAGTGTTGGCGTGGCCTCCTACCCCGAGGACGGCGCCACCGAAGCGGTGCTCCTCAAGGCGGCCGACGTGGCTCTTTACCGGGCGAAATCGGAAGGACGGAACCGGGTGGTCATCGCCAACCCCGGCACCGAAGAAGAGTTGAGCTCCCGCCTGAAATCAGTTACCGGCACCCCATAAAAAAGGCCGCCCGCAAACACGGACGGCCTTTTCAGTTAATCCCGGGAAAAATCGGTTTATTTAACTACTCCGCCACGGAAGCCCTGGTGATGAACACCGGCTCCACGGGCACGTCGGAGTGGCCGGCCTTGTTGCCGGTCTTCACCTGGGCGATGGCATCCACCACTTCCATCCCCTCAACGACCTGGCCGAAAACGGCGTAACCGAACATATCCGGTGTCTTCCCCTTGTGATCGAGGAACGCATTGTCAACCAGGTTGATGAAGAACTGGGAAGTGGCGCTATCCACCACTGCGGTCCGGGCCATGGCCAAGGTCCCCCTGTTGTTCTTGAGTCCATTGGTCGCCTCGTTCTTTATGGCAAACTTGTTCTTCCTGGTCTGCATATTCTCGTCGAGCCCACCACCCTGGATCATGAAATTCTTGATGACCCGGTGGAAAATGAGACCGTCATAGAATCCGTCATTCACGTAGGAGAGGAAGTTGCGGACGGTAATCGGAGCCTTGTCCTTGAACAGCTCGATGGTAATGCTTCCCTGGGATGTCTCGATGACGACGCGGGGGTTGGTTTCTTCACCCATTGCGTACTCCTTTCTTGATGAAAAATCGTTCTTTTGTATCACAAAATCCATGACAGGAGAACCGTTTTATTAATCAGGCCGACAACTTGCAACCCTAAGGAGACTGGGATATCATTAGAAACGGTTTGCTCACCACACCACCAGGAGGTTACTCAATGAAACGCATATCAGCACTTCTCGCAGCCGCCATCGCAACCGGAATCCTTGTCGGCACAGCATTCGCCAATCCCGAAAAAAACGATGAAATGACCAAGGCTACAGAGCTCATGGCTCAGCACCACAAGGGAATGATCCTGCCCATTTCCGAAGTTGCCAAGGTTGGCGAACCGGCCCCCGCCTTCACCCTTGATGCGGTTGTTGACAAGGAATTCAAGAAAGTGAGCCTCGCCGACCACCGGGGCAAGTGGGTGGTCCTCTTCTTCTACCCGGCCGACTTCACCCATGTCTGCCCCACCGAGATCACCGGCTTCAACAAGGCCATCGACCGGTTCACGGAACTGAACGCCCAGATCCTCGGCGCCTCCGTGGACAGCAAGTACTCCCACCTGGCCTGGATCAAGCGGGGGGATCTGGGAGACCTGAAGTATCCCCTGCTTGCCGACAACAAGAAGGAGGCCACAGCCCGCTACGGCATCCTCGACGAGAAGGAAGGCGTCGCCCTGCGGGGACTCTTCATCATCGACCCCAACGGCGTCCTCCAGTATCAGGTAGTGAACAACCTCTCGGTGGGAAGGAGCGTGGATGAGACCCTCCGGGTGCTGGAAGCGCTCCAGACCGGCGAGCTCTGCCCCCTGGGGTGGAAGCCGGGGCAAAAGACGATTAAATAACTCCTCAAAGCGTTTCACCACAGAGGCACAGAGACACAGAGAGAACAAGTAAAGCCTTGCAAAAACAAGAGGAACCCTTTTCGGGTTAACTCGACTGTCTTGGTACTTATTGAAAAAACTCTGTGCTCTCTGTGTCTCTGTGTTTAATCTGACGTTTCAGATTACCCCAGCTTCTCCCGCATCCGGGCGAAGAAATCCTGGGCCATGGCCTCCTGCTCATCCTCGGTTACGGCCTTCTTCACCATACCCTCGTGGACCTGAACGAGCCGCTCCGGTATCTCCTCCAGAAACCGGCTCGGCTGCCGCTCCAGGAGCTTGCCATACTTTTTCCGGTGGAGGCAACGGGTAATGGTCAGATGCCTCCGGGCCCGGGTGATACCCACGTAGCAAAGTCTCCGCTCCTCGTCGATCGACATCCCCTCCTCCACCGACTTCTTGTGGGGGAGAATCTCCTCCTCGAACCCCACCAGAAAGACGAAGGGAAACTCCAACCCCTTGCTGGAGTGGAGCGACATTAGCGTCACGGCGTCCTTGCCGTGCTCTTTCTTGTCCTTGCCGCTGAAGCGGTCCTCGTCCATGAGCGACACCTTCTCCAGGAACCCCGAGAGGGTCGCCCCCGGAATCCGCTCCTCGTAACCCGCCATGGAGTTGATGATCTGCTCCACGTTCTCCACCTTGCGCCGGGCCGTGGCCGGCTCCTCGATGGTCCGGTAGAGCTCCTCCTCAAGGCCGATCCGGTCGTAGAAACCCTTCACCCGCGCCGCCAGGTTGCCGGGACGGCGAAATTCTTCGGCCGCGCCGGTGATGAGCCGGTGAAAGGCCAGAACCTTCTCCCGCAGCGCCTCGGTAATCCCCTCGATCTCCCCCACCCGCCCCATGGCCTCCAGGAGCGGGCATTGGTGCTCCAGGGACCACTGGTTGATCTTCACCACGGTCCCGTCGCCGATCCCCCGGCGGGGAAAGTTCACCACCCGCAGGAGCGCCTGCTCATCCAGGGGGTTGTCGATCACCTTCAGGTACGAGAGGGCGTCCTTCACCTCCTTGCGCTCGTAGAACTGCATCCCCCCCACCAGCACGTAGGGAATGTCCTCGAAGCGGAGTTGCTCTTCGAAGGCCCGGCTCTGGGAATTGGTGCGGTAGAGGATGGCGAAGTCGCCGAAGGAGAGGTTGTGCTGGTAGCGCTCCATCTGGAGCCGCTCCACCACCAGGGTCGCCTCCTCCTCGTCGTCCTGGGCGATGACCATGTCGATGGGGCGCCCCTCCCCCACGTCGGTCCAGAGACGCTTTTCCTTCCGCTTCGCGTTGTTCTTGATGACCTGGTTCGCCGCCTCCAGGATCGTACCGGTGGAGCGGTAGTTCTGCTCCAGCTTCACCACCCGGCAGCCTGGGTAGTCCCGCTCGAAGTCGAGGATGTTCCCCACGTCGGCCCCCCGCCAGCCGTAGATGGACTGGTCGTCGTCCCCCACCACGCAGAGGTTGCGGTACTTCTTCGCCAGGAGGGAAATGAAGAGGTACTGGGAGGCATTGGTGTCCTGGTACTCGTCCACCATGATGTAGCGGAACCGCTCCTGCCAATGGTCGAGCACCTCCGGGTAGTCCTGGAGGAGCCGCACCGTCAGCATGATGATGTCGTCAAAGTCGATGGCGTTGCAGGCGTGGAGGAGCGCCTGGTAGCGGGGGTAGACGTCGCAGGCGAGAAGCTCGTCGGGATCGTTATAGCGGGGGACGGCCCGGTCCGGCGGAATGAGCCCGTTTTTCCAGCCGGAGATCCGCCAGAGGAGCGTCTCGGCGTCGAACTTCTTCCCGTCGGCGTTCACCTCCCGCATGGCCTGACGGATGAGGCCGATCTGATCCGAGGTGGTGTAGATGGAGAAATTCTTCTTGTATCCGAGCCGCTCGATGTCCCGGCGCAGGATTCGGACCCCCAGGGAATGAAAGGTGGAGATGACCATCCCCTTGGCCTTGCCGCGCCCCACCAGCTCCCGGACCCGCTCCTTCATCTCGCCTGCCGCCTTGTTGGTGAAGGTGACCGCCAGGATGTTATCGGCCTTCACCTTCCTGTCCAGAAGGAGGTGGCCGATCCGGTAGGTGATGACCCGGGTCTTGCCGGAGCCGGCGCCGGCCAGGACGAGCAGCGGCCCTTCCGTATGCTCCGCGGCGGCCCGCTGGGGAGGGTTGAGGGTGGAGAGGTCAATCATGGTAATCCTCGAAAACGGTTAATCGGTGTTCCAGACGCACGACAGCCGGGCGGTCGGGCCCGGCTGTCATCATTGATAGCAGAGGTGTCGGGAGAAATGCAAGAGAGCGATTACCGTGCCAAAGGCAGGCTGCTACGATCTCTCCATGGCCTCCACCAACTCGGTGATCTGCCGCGCCCGCGCCAGCAGCGCATCGGCCTCCTCTGCGGGAATCAGAATCCCGCGCAACGCCTCCACCTTCACGGTAAAGGCGTGGAGGAGCACCAGGACGGCGCCGTCATTCTGCTCTTTTCCGTCCGCAAGCAAGTTCCTCGCGTTGGCAATCACCGTCCGGAGCGAATCAGCTTCGCTCCGGTCCAAATCCATACTCCCCACTTCACGGGCAAAGTCGCGCAATAGGCCGTTCGCAAGGGCGGCCAGCATCCGTTCGGCCAGGAGGGCATGGACGGTGGTGGTAGGATGTTCATAGTCCCAGAAGAGATAGGTCTCCGGCGTGGAGCAGACCGTGTCGTTCGGCCGCGCTGGGTCCACAAACCCCGTATAGCAGGGAGCAGTCACGTTGGTCAGTCCATAGGCTGCCGGATTGTTCGCCATTTTCCGTACTAGGGAAAATGTATCGAAGCGGATGATGTTCACGCCGTTAAACTGCATCAACATCTCGTCAAGAGCCGTGTTGTAGCGGACCGAAAGGGCGGTGGCGGTATCGGACACCAGGGTCGAATCGGCCGGCATTCCCGGCAGGGGATCCATGCCGGCTACGTGGGGAACAAGCCCCATATCCGGCACGTTGGGAACGAGAATATCCCGCGCCCCGGCGGCCACGTAAGCCTCTATGATCTCTTCCGCCCCCTGGACCACCCCGTCGACGGCGGCGCCGGCCGCATCAAAACCGGATACCAGGGCAAAGCCGATCAGGTCCGCCAAATCGTTGCTGCCGGAAAAGAGCACATACAGTCCACGGGGATCATTAACCCCGTCGGCGGCAAAGGCCTGCCGTTCAAGATCGAGGGTCCAGGGATAGAGGCCCGGGAGAAAACCACCCTCCGTGGGGGGATTTTCGACAACATTGTACTCGGTCCGGGCTCCCCCATAGGCATAGTTGGTGCCCCCAATCGCCGTTGCGGCGAGGCCGAGCCCCATCCTCTCCGCCAGGAACCCCGCACAAACCTCTCCATTGGAAAAGCGTCCCTGGTAGTAATGGTCAGCGGCAGGGAGCCCCAAGCCGGTCAGGGTCTCCGTAGCATTAAAGAGATTCCCCTGGTCGGAAAGGCTGTCGCCGATCACGTACATGGCAGTGAAAGGCTTCGCCGTTGCATCGTGCGGGATGAACAGCGACAGCATGAACCCCAGCACGACAAGGTGCGTCAGTTGCATAACTCCTCCTTCCGCAGGGGAGCATGGGTTCCCCCATCACGCCCCGGTACGCCGTGTAACCACACAAAAGAGCCGGTGAATCGATAGTGCCAATCTGCTTTTTACCCTTCCTCCTTTCGCATTTTTTTAGCCATCCTCACGGGGATGGTTTCGTAACGTGCCATTTCCATCCGGACAAGGAAGGCTGCACGCCGGCTCGATCACGCGATTAGACGGTGCCGCACGGATCGCAACGCAGCTCATTGCTGATGATGGCAATAAAGAGGGGGCATTAAAAAGCAGGCGGTTCGAAAGGGAGGGGGGATAGAGATCGGTGAAGCCGCATTGTCAGCACGAGGAGTGACGGAGCTAAATAAGTGCCGTCAGACTAACAGCCATCCATGGCAAACCCCTATGCAATTAACACCAGCTAATGCAAAATCCAGGCCTCAACGTAACAGGGCGATTTACCGTTCCTTGAACACTGGAATCTCAGCAAACTGTAAACAAACGACAACACAGCATCAATATACTTGTAATAATATTCGACAGTTACAAAGACATGTCAAATTTATCACAAATCATGGTGAGAAATGCGAAACAAAAATGACAGCGTCTGACCTTCATATACCATCGTGTGTTTGCCGGCCAGAACCACGCCCCCCCCCGGCATGTTCAGCGGCGAACCGCTGGTGAGGTGTGAGAAAACGGTTAATCGGTGCTCCAGACACACGACAGCCGGGCCGTCGGGCCCGGCTGTGTATATTGATAGTAGAGGGGTCGAGGAAAACGCAAGAGAGTGATTACCATGCCAAGGACAAGGCACTATCGACAATTACAACGTTCCGGCCCCAAAAGTATTGCACGCCCCGAAGCTGCCGTTGTCGAGGCCGGTCGAGAACCAGCGGACCCGCTGCTCGGAGCTGCCATGGGTGAAGCTTTCGGGTACGACGTACCCCTGGGCCTGCTGCTGGAGGCGGTCATCGCCGATGCTGGTTGCCGCCTGGAGTGCCTCCTCCACGTCACCGGTTTCGAGAACCTGCCGGCTCCGGTTGGCATGATGGGCCCAGATACCAGCCAGACAGTCGGCCTGAAGCTCAAGCCGCACCGAGAGCTGGTTCGCCTCGGCCTTGCCGGCCCGCTGTTGAAGGTTGTGCACCTTCTCGGATATACCAAGAAGCGACTGCACGTGATGCCCCACCTCATGGGCGATGACGTAAGCCTGGGCAAAATCCCCCGGCGCCTGGTGGCGCTCCTTCAGGTCCCGGTAGAAACTGAGATCGATGTAGACCTTCTGGTCCATGGGGCAGTAGAAGGGGCCCATGGCGGCCTGGGCATAGCCGCAGGCCGACTCCACGGCACCTGTGAAGAGGACCAGCTTCGGCTCCTGGTAGTTCTTGTTGTTTTTTTTGAATATCTCGTGCCAGGTATCCTCGGTGTCCGCCAAGACCACCGAGACGAACTGGGCCAGCTCGTCGTTGGCGGGAGGCTTTCCGGCCTGTTCCGTCTGGGTCGGCGCCGTAAGGGGAGAGCCCCCCTGCTGCAGCACCACCGACGGGTCGATGCCGAAATACATGGCGACCAGCGCGAGGATGATCGTGCCGATGCCGCCACCCACAACCTTCCGTCCCACCGTCATCCCCCGGCGGTCTTCCACGTTATCGCTTCTTCGCCCGTCACTCCATCGCATAGTGCATCACCCTTATTTCTTCGTCACCCGGACGTCGATCCTTCTGTTCTGCTGCCGACCATCCTCCGTGGCGTTGTCGGCAACGGGATGCTCCTCACCGTACCCTTCGGATTCGAGACGGGCTGGATCGGTTCCGAGCTTCACCAGTTCCTGCATGGTGTTGGCGGCACGGTCCCTGGAGAGCTTCAGGTTCGCCTGGGGGTCACCCACATTATCGGTGTAGCCGCCGACCTTGATGGCCACCTGCGGGTAAGCCTTGAGAATAGCAGCAATATTGCCGAGCTGCTCCTGGGACGAGGGCTTCAGCGCGGCGCTGCCGGTCTCGAACTGGAGCCGGTCGAAGGTGAACCACGTAGTCCGGTCAACGACTCTTCCAGCATCCTGAATGAAGGCCAGGAGCTTCCGCTCGATGCCGAATTCGGGGATGTTCAGGGTGACGCCGTCGGGAAGCGTCACGTCACCGAATGCCCCCAGTTTCGGGTCGATCTTGACGGCCGGCATCTCCGCCGCCGGAGGCTGGACCGACGGAGCCTTCATGGAGCAACGCTGGGGCAGAGTGTACATGACGAAGGCTACGGCAATACCTGCCAGAATCCAGACAACCTTGGACATGGGGCCGGAGAATAGCGCGGCCGGAACGGCACCGCCCCCCAGCCCGGAAAAGCCGGAGAGGCCCAAGAGGCCCGCCAGACCCGCCGGGGCGGCCTGCTGGAGGAACGTCCCCTGGCCGGCAAGAAGCCCCGAGAGCCCCACCGGCCCCAAGTCCTTCTCCTCGGCCTCCCTGCCGATAAGCCCAATGACGAAGGGGGCCAGGAGGCCGAGCAGCGACCGGGCGCCCCCCTTTCCCATGCCGCTCAGGGACGAGAGCCAGTCAGCGACCCCGCCTGCCTTGTCGCCGAGGATCGTCCCCACAAGGGCGGTGCCTTTTTCCAGGAGCCCTTTGGTCGCTTCGCCCCCTGCCAGAGATGCCCCCATCCCCGTCAGGGTGTTCTCCCCGAACCCGCCGGAGCGGACGAGATCGAGAAGTTGCGCGGCGCCCCCCATGGTTGTCCCCTTTGAGGCCACACCACCCACCAGCGCCGCAAGTGCCGCCGGCACCCCCTTCTGGACGGCCGTCGTCCCCTCTCCGAGAAACTGGCCGATCTGACCGGCAATATCGCCGGTAAACATACCGTTTAGCTGCTCCATAAGGTTCGTCGCCATGGCTGCCTCCTTTGACGTGGCATTGATGCTTTCTTCCCTGTTCGCACCTGTTTCCGACACACAATGCATTAAAACACAGTCAATGCAACATTCAATCCTTTCGCGGATTTAGCTAAAAACAGGACCCTTGCGCCCTTGTTCTCCACCAGATACCGGCGTTTGTAGCCAATCCCAACAGCGGATGTAAACCGGCCCGACAAATTGCCATGACCCCTGTGCTATGCTATAAGCACTCGGGCAATATTGATTACTAATCACGGAGATTTTCATGGACAAGCCCGCCGCCGTGCGGCGCATCGCCGAGCTTCGCGCCGAAATAAGGCGCCACGACCACCTCTACTACGTCCTCGACCGCCCGGAACTCACCGACGCGGAATACGACCTTATCTATCGCGAACTGGTTAAGCTGGAGGCGGAATTCCCCGACCTCGTCACCACCGACTCCCCCACCCAGCGGGTGGGCGGGGCGCCCCTGGACAAGTTCGAGCAGGTAACCCACCGCATCCCCATGCTCTCCCTGGAGAATGCCTTCACCGACGGCGACATCGCCGAGTTCGACGACCGGGTGAAGCGCTTTCTCGGGCTTTCGGGAGCAGAGGAAATCTCCTATGTCTGCGAACCGAAGCTGGACGGGCTCGCGGTGGAACTGATCTACGAGAACGGCACACTCACCGTGGGCTCCACAAGGGGCGACGGGGTCGTGGGGGAAAACGTCACCCAGAACCTGAAAACCGTAAAGAGCATCCCCCTGCGGCTCGAAGGGGACAATCCTCCGGAGCTCCTGGAGGTGCGGGGCGAGGTATTTCTCCCCCTGGCGGCCTTCCAGAGGCTGAACGCCCAGCGGGAGGAGGAGGGTGAGCCCCCCTTCGCCAACCCCCGCAATGCGGCGGCGGGCTCCCTCCGGCAACTGGACTCGCGCATCACGGCCCGGCGCCCCCTCGCCATGTTCTGCTACGCGCCGGGAGAGCTTCGGGGCGTCGATTTCGATAGTCAATGGGAGTTCCTCTCCGCCCTCCGGCAGCAAGGTCTGCCGGTAACCTCACTGACCCGGCAGGTGACGGGGGTTGCCGGGGTCCTCGCCTACTACCGCGAGATGACCGAACAGCGCGACACCCTCCCCTTCGAGATCGACGGTGTCGTGGTGAAGGTGGACTCCTTCCCTCTCCAGCGGGAGCTGGGTGAAAAGAGCCGCTCCCCCCGCTGGGCCGTGGCGGTGAAGTTCCCCCCCCGCCAGGCGGTGACGGTCATTGAGGATGTCGTCCCCTCCGTGGGGCGCACCGGGGTCATCACCCCCACGGCGAACCTGCGCCCCGTGGAGGTCTCCGGCGTCACGGTCTCCCGGGCCACCCTCCACAACTGGGAGGAGATGGAGCGCAAGGACATCCGCATCGGCGACACGGTGGTGATCGAGCGGGCCGGCGACGTGATCCCGGCGGTGGTGCGGGTGCTCACCGAGAAGCGCACGGGGAGCGAGCGGTTCCTCCCCATTCCCGCCGCCTGCCCCGAGTGCGGCTCCGAGGTGGTGAAAATCCCCGACGAGGTGGCGGTCCGCTGCATGGGGCTCTCCTGCCCGGCCCAGATCCGGGAGTCCATCATCCACTTCGCCTCCCGCAACGCCATGGACATGGAGGGGCTCGGCGAAAAGTACATCGAGCAGCTCCTGCGGCTGGGGCTCGTGGGGAACGTGGCCGACCTCTACATCCTCGGCAGGGATGACTTCATGAAGTTCGACCGGATGGGGGACAAGCTGGCGGAAAACCTCCTGAACGCCATCGAGGCCAGCAAGAAACGGGAACTCTCCCGCTTCATCTTCGCCCTCGGCATCCGCCACGTGGGGGAGCACACCGCTAAGCTCCTGGCCACGGCCTTCGGGAGCATCGACAACCTGGCCCGGGCCACGGACGAAGAACTCCTCTCCATCCGGGAGATCGGCCCCCAGGTGGCCCGGAGCATCACCACCTTTTTCCACAACGAGGGGAACCGGGAGGCCATCCGGCGGATGATTGCGGCCGGGGTGGAGCCGACGGTTGAAGAAAAAAAGGTGGGGGGGAAGTTCACGGGGAAGACCTTCGTCTTCACCGGGGCCCTCACCCGCTTCAGCCGGAGCGAGGCCCAGAAGATGGTGGAGAACGAGGGGGGCCACGCGGCCGGATCGGTGTCGAAAAAGACCGACTTCGTGGTGGCCGGGGCCGAGGCGGGGAGCAAGCTGGAGAAGGCCCGTCAGCTTGGGGTGACGGTCCTCACGGAAGATCAGTTCCTGGAAATGATGGGGGGAGAACAATGACGAAAATTCGCGCCATCGTCACCGTCAAGGGGCTCGTGCAGGGGGTCGCCTTCCGCCACCACACGGTCCAGCAGGCACTGCGTCTCGGGGTCACGGGGTGGGTGAGAAATCTCCACAACGGCGATGTCCAGGGGTGCTTCGAGGGGGAGGAGCCCGGCGTCCAGGCCCTCGTGCAGTGGTGCCACCACGGCCCCTCCCGCGCCAGGGTCGACCGGGTGATCGTGGAACGGGAGGAATTCCGGGGAGAATTCAGCGGGTTCGACGTGCGGTACTGACGGAGGTGGGCAAGCCCTCTGACGGCAGGCTCCATCACCTTTTTATTGAGTTGACCCCATGGAGCGGTTCCGCTAGATTGAATGTGTACCGATTGTGGAGGCAGCCATGAAATCCATTAAAAAGCAAAAAGAATTCCGAGAGCGGCCCAAGGAGCTCTCCGAGAAGGAATTGAACGAAATCATGAGGGCTGTCGCCGAGCGAACCAAGGCGCAGACCATCGAGTTAAAGCAGTTGCTTCGAGACAACCTGCGGCGCGAGCTTGCGTCGGCCAGCGAGGCATTCCAGGCCCATGGCGAAAAACGTTCTCAGGCATAAGCTGATTGTAATTGCGGGGCCAAACGGCTCGGGCAAGACAACCTTCACGAACCAGGTCCTCAGGCACGACTGGTCGGATGGCTGCATTTTCATCAATCCCGATGAGATCGCAAAGAATGAATTCGGGGACTGGAACTCTCCCGAAGCCGTCATGAAAGCTGCAGCCAGGGCTCAGGAACTCAGAGAGGAATGCCTGCTGGGAAAACGGAGCATGCTCCTGGAAACGGTTTTCTCCGTCCCGGAAAAACTGGATTTTATCAAGCGGGCGAAAGAGGCTGACTTTTTCATCCGCTTTTTTTTCATCGGCACCGACAGCCCCGCCATCAACGCAGCCCGCGTCGCCAGACGGGTCATGGCGGGCGGTCACGATGTCCCCATCGCCAAGATCATTTCCCGCTACCAGCGCTCCATTGCCAACAGCGCCCTGGCGATATCAATGGTTGACCGGGCATATGTTTACGACAACTCGATCGACGACCGCGAACCCAAAAAGCTCTTCCGCACCAGGGATGGACGGGTATTCAAGACCTACCGCGATCTGGCTCTGCATGAGTGGGCCAGCATGGTAGTGGAAGGGGTGCCGGCCTAGCGAATCGGCCAGCTCTTCTCCAGCCCCTCCGGGTAAAAGTTATCCCTGGTCCGGTTGTAGTAGCCGTACTGGATCCGGGGGAATTCCCGCTTCACCCGCTCCAGCATCCGGTACATGCCGATCCCCCGCCCCGTGACCCCCATCCGCTTGTTGTAGAAGTCGGGGTCGATGGAGAGGTTCCGCATCTGAATCATGTCGACGCCGGTGTCGCCGATGAACCGCAGGAGCGCCTCCACCTCGTCGGCGTTGTCCGAGAGCCCCGGCGAGACCAGGTAATTGATCATCACGAAGAGCCCCCGCTCCTTGGCCAGCCGCACCGACTCCCTCACATCGGCGAAGCGGTACCCCACCGGCCGGTAGTACTTGTCGTAGAACTCATCCCGCACCGAATTCATGGAAAAGCGCATGGAATCCATCCCCGCGTCGCAGAGCATGGCAATCCGGTCGGGGAAGGAGCCGTTGGAGTTGAAATTCACGATTCCCCGGCTGGTGGCCTTTTTTAGCCGCCGGGTCGCCTCGGCCACGGTGTCGGCCTGCATGATGGGGTCCCCCTCGCACCCCTGGCCGTAGGAGACGATGGGCTCCGGCGCCTGTTCCAGATGGGGCAGGGCCAGCTCCACGATTTCCTCCGGCGTGGGAACGAAGCCGATCCGCTCGTGGTTGGAGGGGCAGCAGTCCGAGGGCTGGAGGCTGATGCACCCCAGACACCGGGAGTTGCAGGCCGGCGACGTGGGAAGCGGCGCCTCCCAGCGGCGGAAGAAGAGGTTCTTGGCGGCGAAGCAGTGGTAATCCACGGCGCAGCGGGCAAGCTGCTCCAGGAGGCGGTTGTTGGGCATCTCCGCCAGCCGCTGCCGCACCAGGGGGTCCAGCTTCCGGTCGTCGTAGTTGTTCGGGTTCCAGTTGTCGTTGGTATCCACCCGGGAGGCGGCCACCACGAAGCAGTCCCGCTCCTCGTCCCACCCCACGGCGGTGTAGGACCAAAGCGGCAGGTGCACCTTCTTCCTGCCGTAATCGCAGGCGGGGAGCAGGGTCCGCACGTACCCCGGTGCCATGAAGGCCGACACCGCCTGCACCGGCAGGGTTCGCCGCCCCTCCCGGACCGTGGCCACGGTCACGAAACGGTGTTGCTTCTCGTCCCAGGCCATGGGGGGGGTATCGGGAATGGTGAAGAGCCGGCTCCCCTCGGGGAGCGGGATCAGCTCCACCCCTTCGGGGAGCACCGCCTCGGGGCCGCTCATGCCGGCCATGCAAAGGGTCGGGTGGTCGAAGATGTTCCCCTGCGCATCGGCGTAGAGGAGTTTGGGAAGGGTTTTTCGTTTCATGGCGTCACCTTATCACGGACCGTCGGCCGTTGCCAACCGGGCAGTTTTTTACTGAAAATGGAGAAAATACCCCAGCGCCCCGGCGCCGAGGATGACGAACAGGGGGCTCACCTTAGTGAACTGGAGGATGGCGAAACCGGCGGCGAAGATGACGAAATCCCTCACTGAAACCAGGGAGGTAGTGCCAAGCTGCCACCCCGCGGCCGCCACCAGCCCCACCACGGCCGGGATGACGCCGTCCAGCACCTCGCGGATCAGGCGGATATTCCGCAGCCGCTCATAGCGCCGCGAGAGGAAAATCATGAGCGCCGTGCAGGGAAGAAAAATGGCGGCGGTCCCCACCAGGGCGCCGGCAAAGCCACCGGCCCGATAGCCGGTGAAGGTGGCGAGAATCGCCAGGGGGCCGGGGGTGAGTTGGGAGATGGCCACGCCGTCCAGAAACTCCTTCAGGGTGAGCCAGCGGTACTGATCCACCATTATCCGGTGCAAAAGAGGGATCAGGACATACCCTCCGCCCACGAAAACCAGGCCGATCTTCAGGAACGTCCAGGCGATGGTGATGAGAGGCCCCATCAGTTATGCCCCTGTTGGAATCGCGCCCGCCCCAGGGACCAGACGGCTGCCAGGGCCAGGAGGGCGAGCCCGTTCACCGAAAAGAACGCGGAGAGTGCAAAGGCCAGTATCGCAACGGCCCAACGCTCCCCCCCCCGGATATTGCGCCCCATGCCGAGAGCCGCCACCAGAATCAGGGCGATGATGACCGGATTCGTCCCCCGCAGGGCCGCCTGAAGTTCCGGAAGCTGGTGATAGCGGAAATAGAGCAGGGAAAGAAGCGAGACTATGAGAAATGACGGGAGAATAAAGGCCGTGGCCGCCACGACACCGCCGATCCTCCCCCGGAGAAAGGAACCGGCAAAGGTGCAGGAGTTGAGAGAAAAGGGGCCCAGGAACTGGCCGAAGGCAAGGCCGTGCATGAACTCCTCGTGGCCGATCCACTTTTTTTCATGGACGCAAACCCGCTCCACCAGCGCCACCACCGCCATGCCGCCTCCGAAGCCGGTAATGCCGATGGCAAGAAATGTGCGGAAAATCTCCCCGAGGGATACATGTCTCTTCGTTTTTTCCATGGAAACTTTTATAGCAAGGGGCATCCGGGGCGGGCAAGGGAAAAGCTCATGCGGTATACATGCTTGCAACTAAACTTCTGGTAAAATTATACTTGCTTGTTTCTGCATGAATCTCAGTTGACAGAGGTCAAGGCAATCGCCATGTGCAAAAAGGTATTCATAGCGGCCACGGGGATGAACTCGGGCAAGACCACCATCAGCGTTTCACTGATGCACCTGGCCCTGAAGAAATACGGCCGGGTCGGCTTCATCAAGGCCATCGGCCCCAAATGCCAGGTCGTCAACGGGTTGACCGTGGATATGGACGCCGCTCTCATGGCGCGCATCTTCGGGCTCGAAGACAACATAGCCCACATGTCGCCGGTGGTTCTGGAGCGGGGCGCCACCAAGAAATTCATCGACGGCGACATATCACCCCTCTGGCCCGCCGAGCGCATCAACGAAGCAGTGCAGGAGCTGGAGCGGAAAAACGACTACCTCATCATCGAAGGCTCAGGCCACGGCGGGGTCGGCTCCGTCATCGGCATGAACAACGCAAAGGTGGCGAAGCTGGTGGATGCACCGGTCATCATGGTCTCCGGCGGCGGCATCGGCAACGTCATCGACTCGGTCCAGCTGAACCTCCCCCTTTACCGGATGGAAGGGGCCGACCTGCGGATGCTCCTGGTGAACAAGCTCATACCCGAGAAGCGGGAGACCTCCCTCTCGTATCTCCAGCGGGCCTTCAACCCCCACAACATCAGCGTCATCGGGGCCTTCGACTGGTCTCCGATCCTCGCCAACCCCACTCTGAACAACATCGCGCGGCTCCTGGCCCACCCCCTGCGGGGAGACCAGAGCCAGGGGACCCGCATCGTCCACCACATGCAGTTGGGCGCCGCCTCGTCCCAGAAGGTCATCGACGGGCTGGAGCAGTCATCGCTCCTCGTGGTGACCAGCTCCCGTGACGAACTCATCGTCACCCTCTCTTCCCTCTACAACATCCCCGCCTACCGGGAAAAAATCGCCGGCCTCGTCATCCCCGGCCACGCCCCGGTATCGGCCATCACCCAGAAAATCCTCGACGACAGCCTCATCCCCTACATCCGCATCCACGAGACCACCGCCGACGTCTTTTCCGCCATGAAGTACCACGTCTCAAAGATCAGCGCCGAGGACACCGAGAAGATCGATCTCGTCAAGGCCCAGGCGGAGGAAGTGCTGGATTTCGACCACCTGGATAGGCTGTTGTCGTAGGGGGATTATCCCCCTCTCCCCTGCCCCTCTCCCACAAGGGGCGAGGGGTGAAATTCCCTCTCCCCGTTGTGGGAGAGGGTGCCCGAAGGGCGGGTGAGGGGGTATTTGATCTACGCCGCCCGGCGCCCCTTGATGGTCTCCCACCCGATGCAGGCAAGCCAGACGTGCCGCGGTATAGGTTTGCTGCCGGTCCGGTAATTGGCCACCATCCTCCGGGACATGCCGATGGCCTCTGCCGCCGACGCCAGGGAGAGGTTGTTGGCCCGCATCCAGGCATCGAACTCGGCCGGCGACGGCTCGCCCGCCTGGGCGCGGCAACGGGAATAGAGCTCGTCCGCGCCAAGCTCAACCCCTTCTCCCCACTCGACGCTGTGCCCGTACCACCCCACCCGTGCCCCGGAAAAGACCGACGCATCCCGCAGCGGCGCCAACAGGGCGAAACGGTTGATCCAGTCGCCGATATCGGCGGTCAGCGTTTCACCCGTAGACCAGCGGATGGTCAGGGTCGCCGGGGGCGTGGCGGTTACTTCCTCGATCCGCGGCGGCTTGTTCATTGTGTAATCTCCTTCCATTTCTCCAGCAACAGTTCCCTATTCTCTTGGGCCCACGCCATTGCCTCGGCCATCTTCCGCATCGGGCGCACTTCGCCGACGAGTATTTCCAGCGTTTCAATGGCGACGGAGCAGCGGTCGCCATCGGTGAATTCCAAATGAAAATGGGGCGTCCCGTGCTCGTTGGGGTAGATGGTCAGTCGGCAGTGTCGGAAATGCTTGATGGTCGGCATATACAGCAATAGTAGTGCAATGGTTTCACCAAGTCAAGATGGCGTCTGATTTCCCTTCTCCACCCCCCGCCGCACCATCGCCTCCACCGTGGCGTCCAGGTGCTCCCGCTGGCACGACACCACGTCCACGGCCCCCGCTTCCGCCAGCCTCATGTAGCGGCAGCCGCCGAAGCAGAGGGGGAGGTAGGCGCAGTCGAGGCACTCATCCTTCTTCCAGATGTCGCGCCCGTAGGCCGGGGCGATGCCGCCAAGATCGTCGCGCAGGTTCCCCACGGCATACCCTTCGTGCCCCATGAAGGCGGGGCACTTGTAGCAGGTGCCGTCGGCATCCACGGCCAGGTCGCTTTCCAGCTCGATCATGCAGGAGAAGGGGCCGGGCTTCGGCACACTGAAGCCCCGTTTCACCAGTTCATCCCGCAGGGTCAGCTCCGCCTCGGCCAGCCACGGCTCCTCGCAGGTGACGCACCCCTCGGCGAAGTGGGGAAGCGCCTTCCCACCCTTTCCCCCCACGGCCGGGGTGAACCGCACCGCGCCGAGCCGCTCGGGGGTGAACCCCTCCGCCAGGAGCAGGTCCAGGAGCACGGGGTACTCCCGCCAGGTCTCCCTGGTGAAGTTCCCCCCCACCTGGATCTTAACCAGATCCGCCACCTCCCCCATCCCCCGCAGGATGTCGTAAAAACTCCCGGCACCGCCGCCGTAGGGGCGGTAGCGGTCGTGGACCGGGGGCGGACCATCCAGGGTAACCTTCACCGACTCGATGCCCAGGGCCGCCAGTTCCGTCATCACCTGCCGGTCAAAGAGGGTGCCGTTACTGACCAGATGGCCGTGGAACAGATCACCCCCGGCCACCTTCAGGGGCGCGGCGATGCGCCGGATCAGGTCCGGCCGCAGGAGCGGCTCGCCGCCGTAGAAATCCAGATCCACCCGCCACTCCTGAGCAAAGCATTCCCGCCCGATCATCGCCACCAGAAGGTCGGCGGTCTCCTCGGCCATATCCCCTTCCGGCGCCTGCCCACCCTCGAAGCAGTAGGGGCAGGCCAGGTTGCAGCGGCGGGTCATGACCGCCACGATCCCCGCGCGGCGCCGCCGGGCGTTGATCCGGTCGAACCAGGAGAGCATCTCTTCACGTTCCGCCTCAGGGCTCGCCACGAGGAAGCCGTGCTTTTCGAGGGGATCAGAAGCGGCAGAGGAAAGGGTACCGGCCCGCGCCGCTTCGAGAGTGGCGGCAGAAACCCGCACCACCGCGCCGGTGCGGCAGGCAAAGAGGAGGAGATGGTCGGGTGAATCGGGGCAAGGGTAGGAGGTGACGTAGCGGGAGAGGATCATGGGGGGCTCCGGAAGAGTGAACCACGGAAGGACCCCCCTCAATCCCCCCTACCTTGTAGGGGGGAAGCGAGCGTGAGCGAAGCAGGGGGGTAGCTGCCTTTGCGCCCTTGCGCCTTTCCCCCTTTGCCGCAGCCGAGTGAGTAAGGCCGGTGCGGAAGAAGGGGGCACCCTGAGCGAAGCGAATTGTGCCCCCGCCGCAGCGGCCGACGGAGCGAGGGAAGCCGCGTCAGCGGCCAAGGCATCGGGGGCGGTTTTCTTTGCGTACTTTCTTTGGCCGCCCAAAGAAAGTACGTGGGGGCCGGGGGGCAAAGCCCCCCAGTCCCTTCGCACTAATTACTACTCGGACTACTCGTCCGGCTGAACCCTAGTGGCTGCTATTGTCGTCTTGCAGCAGGCCATCAGATCCTCCGGAGGCGTCGGACTCCCGGTGTCAAGAACAGTCACCTCGTCAGTTATTTGACTCACAATCATCCCCCCTCCCTCAATAGGCGTTACCTACATAAGCAGATAAAACCGTGGACAATCACCTATTTTATCTGCTATAAAACCGACGCAATTCATAACTTCATATATTTCATTAGAGCATATTGCATGCCAACATCGAGCCCCTTCAAGACTGCGAAAACAGGCGTCGGAACTTTATTCCGGCGCCTATCGTCGCTATTGCTGGGGCTCTTTTGCTTGGTTGTTCTGCCAAACATGATTACCCCCTGCACAGCACAAGCGGAAACCGGCAGCGACCGCGATCTGCTCGGTCTTTACTACGACCCCCAGGAACTGACCGTCACCTCAACCACCCGCTCGCCGCGACCCCTCTCACGGAGCGCCGAGAACATCACCGTCATCTCTGCCGATGAAATTGAGGCGATGAACGCCCACACCCTGGCCGATGTCATCGCCATCGTCCCCGGCGTCCAGGTCACCGGCAATACCGCCCCCGGCTCAAACACCGCCACCGAGTTTGCAGGGGCCACCACCCAGTTTATCCAAATTCTGATCGACGGTGTCCCCATTGACGATCAGGTTGAAAACATGGCTCTCGCCAGCATGGTACCGGTGCAAATCATCGAGCGGGTTGAGGTCCTGAAGGGGCCTGCCTCCTCAAGCTGGGGGTCGTCACTGGGGGGTATAGTCAACGTCATCACGAAGGAACCGGCCCTCCACGCCCCCTTCAGCGGCGCAGCCTCCTTCTCCGGCGGCGAGAACGGCACCCGCGACGGCCGGGGAGAACTCTCCGGCACGGTGGGTAACCTCGGCTACTATCTGTCGGGCGGCAATCTCCAGAGCAACGGCTTCCACCCCTTTAACGCCACCGAAAACAACAATGCTTACGCCAAGCTCCGCTGGAACCTTGCCGACAAAGGGAGCCTCCGTCTCACCTTAAATTCCATGGAAACGTCCCCACAGGTTGGCCTCATCACATACGCCGACTATTCGGATCGATTTAAGCTTCACATACTCCAGTCGACCCTCGCCTTCGATTACACCCTGACCGACCGGCTATCCTTCAATGTCATGATTAAAGGCACGCGGTACGATTATTCAAAAATCAACAACACCATCAGCACCAGCGAACGATTTGCTACCATCACTAACGACGAGAAAACCTCCGGTGGTACGGCCATACTCACCTGGCGCCAGGGGCTCCACACCCTGACCGGCGGGGTTGAGTTCGACCATGGGCAGAGCAAGACAAAGCTCGATTACCCTCTCTATTCATACAAAGATAAGATTTACGCCACAAACGACAAGTGGGGCTTTTTCCTGAACGACACCATCGCCTGGGAACGGCTAACCGTAACCCCGGCGGTCCGCTACGACATGACCAGCCAAACCGGCAATTTCTTCAGCCCCAGCATCGGGGCAACCGTCGACATAACCGGCAAAACCTTACTGCGTGCCTATGCCGCGCGTGGTTACAACCTTCCGGTATTGACTCCAGGTTATTCCAACAAAGACACCGGCTGGACCGTCCAGGCAGGTCTCGAAACCACCGAAATACCGTTCCTCTGGTTCAAGGGCACATGGTTCCGCCATGAGTTCAAGGAGCGGGGCGACACAGTGACAAGAACGCTGAGGGAAGGGTTCGAGATTGAAGCCCGCACAACACCGCTCTACAACACCTGGCTCACTGCCGGTTACGTCTTTACCGATGCCAAAAACCTCGAAACCGACGAAGACATAAATACTGTAGCCCGCCAAACCTGGGATCTTGGCGTCCATTACGACGACAAGACCATTCGCGGCTCCCTCGTCGGCTATTACCGGGATTGGAACACCCCCAGATCCTGGGGCGGCAAGTACAACAATTTCATCTGGGACCTTAACCTGGGATGGCGCTTCTTCAGAAACAACAATGCCGAGGCGGAACTCTTCGCCACCGGCCATAACCTGTTCGACGGCAACCAGTATCACGACGAAATATTCAAAAACCCAAGCCGCTGGTTCGAAGGCGGCCTACGCATCAAATGGTAACGAACACAATTTAGGAAACCATGACCGCACGCATCCTCCACATACTCGCTTTCCTGCTCCTCTGGAGCTTCCCGGCCCTTGCCGCGGAAGTTGCCGTGGTGCAGAGCGAGCGCCTGGCCCCCTTCGACGCCGCAGTGCGCGGCTTCGAGGCAACGGCCGGCGTGCGTTCCGTGGAGCGGTTCGTGCTTTCCGAAACGGGAGGGGTCAACATCGCGCGGGCAGTGCGCGAATCCCGCCCTCGGATCGTGCTGGCAGTGGGACGCGAAGCCCTTGAGCGGGTGAAGGAAATCCGCGAGCTCCCCATCATCTACGCCATGGTGGCAAGCCCCGGCAGAACCGGCAACAACATCACCGGCATTGAGATGAACGTACCGGCGGAGCGCTAC
This sequence comes from Geobacter benzoatilyticus, assembly GCF_017338855.1. Lineage (NCBI taxonomy): Bacteria > Pseudomonadati > Thermodesulfobacteriota > Desulfuromonadia > Geobacterales > Geobacteraceae > Geobacter > Geobacter benzoatilyticus. Next base: position 2,071,543 of record NZ_CP071382.1, on the reverse strand, counting down.
CTCTCCCTCTGCAAGAAGGAGCTGGGCGCACGGCGGGTGGGGATAATCTACAACCCGGCCAGAACCGGGGCGCTGGTGCGGGAGGCCCGCGAAGCGGCGGCAAGGCTCGGCATCACCCTGGTAACCCGCACGGCGGATGACCCCCGCGAAGCTGTCCGGGAGCTCGAAGGCCTCCAAACAAACATCGACGCCCTGTGGCTGCTCCCCGACCCGACGGTGATAACCCGCGACACGATGGAGGCCATTGCCGTATTCTCCCGGCAGAACCGGATTCCGGTACTGGCCTTTGCCGCAAAGTACCTGGCGCAGGGAGCCATCGCAGCCTTTGAAGTGGATGCTGCCGACATGGGAAGGCAGGCCGGCCGGGTGGCCCATCGCATTCTTAACGGCACGCCGGTTGCATCACTACAACCCGAACCGCCCGACCGGGCAAACCTGAAGGTGAACCACTCGGTGGCGCGCAACCTTGGCGTCACCCTCAACGAGTAGGTACCCATGGAAAAATCATCGCGCGACGATTCTGCCCAACCAGCGCAAGGACCGAAGCCAACGGGCATTTACCGGAGTTTCCGCACCAAACTCTTCATGGTGACGGCCACCGTCATCGTCATAGCATCTACCGCTCTGACTCTTTTCTTCCTTAGAAGCCAATACACCATACTCCACAACAAACTTGTCACCGAAGGGCAACTGCTGACGGGGCTCCTCGCCCACAATGCCCGGCCGGGGCTTTTTGCCGGCAATCGCCAGCAGCTTGCCGACCTGGCCGCCGGGGTGCTGGCGGTTCCCGACGTATTGAGCGTGACCGTCAGCGACCATGACGGCCAGGCCCTTGCCCATATGGCCCGTTCATCCAATAACGGCCGGGAGAGCGGCATGAGCCGCGTGATTACTTTTTCGAACAAGGTCTTCGCGCTGGAGGGGAAGGGAAGCGAAGAAGAGCTCTTCTTCAATTCCTCCGAGCAACCGGAGAAGAACGGCCAGTTCCTCGGCACCGTTCAGGTCGTGATGAACGGCGAGCAGGTCCACGCCCACGTGGTCCGGCTCACAATGGCGGCCGCCGCTGGGGCCCTGCTGTTTCTGGCTCTGGGTCTCGGCATGGTTTACCTGGTCATCCGCACCATAACCCGCCCCCTCTCCCACCTGGCAAAAGGGGTCAGAACCGTGGAACTGGGGGACAAGATCGAGGTTATCCCCGTTGAGTCCAACGACGAGATCGGCTCGCTCACCGCTTCCTTCAACAGCATGGCAATTGCCCTTCAGCAACGGAAAGAGGAGCGGGAAGCAGCTTTGCGGCAGCTCCGCGAAGTTAACTCCCAGCTGGAAGCAAAGGTTCAGGAACGGACCCACCGTCTTGAAGAGACGAACAAGGAGCTGGAATCGTTCAGCTATTCGGCCGCCCATGACCTGCGGGCCCCTTTGCTGCGCCTCAACGGCCTCTGCAAAGCCATGAAGGAGGACTGCGGCGAGCGGCTTGACGAAGAGACCCGCCGCTACGCCAGGCGCATAGCGACGGTCGGCAAGCAGATGGAGCGGGTGATTTCATCCATGTCCACCCTTTTCAACGTGCAACGGCGCGAAATGGCTCCCAGGGAGATCGATCTGAGCGCCGTGGTGCGGACAATTGTCGCCAATTTGCGGGAGGCCGACCCCCTGAGGGAAGTAGCGGTCAGGATTGACCCGAAGATAACCGCCTGCGGCGATACGGAACTTTTGTGGACCGCCATGGATAACCTGGTGGGGAATGCCTGGAAGTTCACATCCCGCACACCCGATGCATGCATCGAGTTAGGCCGGACCGAGCGTGGGGACGAAACCGTTTTCTTCCTGCGCGACAACGGGGCCGGATTCAACATGGCCTATGCGAACAAGCTCTTCAAGCCCTTCGAGCGGCTCCACACCCCCGACGAGTTCCCCGGCACCGGGGTGGGGCTCGCCATCGTCCATCGCATCATCGAGCGCCACGGCGGCCGCATCTGGTTCGAAAGCGCCCCGGGAGCCGGCACCACCTGTTACTTCTCCCTTCCCGGGTGCCCGCAACCATCCCCGGAAAACACCTAAAAACACTTCCACCACAGAGACACAGAGACACAGAGAAAAATCAAAGATAACGACGGCTCAGGAGTAACACTTTCCGGGTGGATATCTGCAGTTTCGGCAAGCTGCTTTACAACTCCGTGCTCTCTGTGCCTTGTATGTTCAGTATCAAGCAGCTAGTTTTTCTGTGCCGGGCATGGCAGTTTGGTTGTGTCTAGGGCTTCAAGCCCGTCACAGAGCGTAAAGCGCCATGTCCTTTCTTCGCAGCCCGAACGGTTGCCCGGGCTTTATAGCCCGCATCTTCGCAAGAAAGGGACGGGGAAAAAATGGGACTGAACGAATCAGTTGTCGCAGGAGTTGACGTAAGCAAAGAGAATCTCGACGTATGCATACTCCCTCTGGGGATTACGAAGCGGTTCTCCAACGACGAAAGTGGTTGCACCGAGTTGGCGGAAGCTCTTCTCGCAGCAGCCCCAACACGGGTCATTTTCGAATCAACAGGCGGCCTGGAAATGCTAGCTGTCGGTATGCTTTCAGCGGCTTCGCTGCCCGTTGTTATCGTAAACCCGAGGCAGATCCGAGATTTTGCCAAAGCGTGTGGTCTTCTGGCCAAGACGGACAAGCTTGATGCAAAGGTCATAGCCTTGTTCGGCCAGAAGATCGAGCCGGAGATCAGACCTCTCAAAGACGAGGCGGCCCACGAACTCTCCGCTTTGATCTCACGCAGGCGCCAGCTCGTTGACATGCAGGCGGCAGAGAAAAACCGCCTCTCAGCCGCTCCAAAATCGGTGCGCGCGGGGATTGTGCGGCACATCGAATGGCTTGAGCAGCAAATTTGTTCTTTTGATGATGATATTTCCAAGTTCATCCAGTCCTCTGAGCTCTGGAAGGCAAAGGAGCAAATTCTGACCAGCATCAAGGGCGTCGGCCCTGTTACCGCTGCAACGCTGTTGGCAGCGCTGCCCGAATTGGGGACCGTCTCCCGGCACAAGATCAGCGCATTAGCAGGGTTGTGCCCATATAACCGGGACAGTGGTAAACACAAGGGCAAACGAGCCATATGGGGAGGCCGTGCAGCAGTCCGTACCGTTCTGTACATGGCAACACTTGCCGCCATACGATTTAACCCCATCATCAAGGCCTTCTATGACCGTCTAAGAACGGCCGGCAAAGTACATAAAGTAGCCATTACGGCTGCTATGAGGAAGCTTCTGGTCATCCTCAATGCCATGGTTAGAGACAACCGCTATTGGAACGGCAGTATAACTTCGGCTTGACAGAGAACACGGTTGCTCTGTGTTTAAATTGCTTTTTGGGATTGACTTCTCCGTTGCTCCGTTGCTCTGTGTTATTCTTGTTGTCATTCTCAGTTATTCCCCATCCGAGAGGTTCCCATGGCCACTGAAATCAGACGCTCAGTCTGCCCCTATGACTGCCCCGACGCCTGCGGTCTTCTGGCTGAAGTGCAGGACGGCCGCGCCGTACGCGTCTCCGGCGACCCGGAGCACCCTTTCACCCGTGGCACCCTCTGCCCCAAGATGCTCCACTACGAGAAGACGGTCCACTCGCCGTTGCGGCTCACGACCCCCCTCGTCCGCACCGGCGCCAAGGGAAAGGGAGAGTTCCGCCCCGCCCCGTGGGACGAGGCCGTCGCCATGATTGCGGACCGCTGGCGGGACATCATCGCCAACCACGGAGGAGAGTCGATCCTCCCCTACTCCTACGCCGGAACCATGGGGCTCGTGCATCGCAACTGCGGCCACGCATTTTTCCACCGCCTGGGAGCATCGCGGCTGGACCGGACCATCTGCGCCCCGGCCAAGGAGGAGGGGTGGAAAGCGATCATGGGGGATACGCCTGCCCCCCACCCGGATGAGGTGGCGGAAAGCGATCTGGTCATTCTCTGGGGAATCAACGCGGCGGCCACCAACATCCACTTCCTCCACGGGGTGCGGGAAGCCAAAAGACGGGGGGCCAAGGTCTGGCTCATCGATACCTACGAGACCCCCACCGCCGCCGCGGCGGACCGTGTGATCCTTCCCCGGCCGGGGAGCGACGGGGCGCTGGCCCTGGGGATGATGCACGTCATTGCCCGCGAGGGCCTCGTTGACGGGGAGTTCACGGCGGAGCGGGTCCAGGGGTTTGCGGAACTGGCGGACAAGGTCCTCCCCGGCTACGCGCCGGAGCGGGTGAGCGCCCTCACCGGCATCCACCCCGCCGTCATCGAGGAGCTTGCGGTGCTCTACGGCCGCGCAAAGGCCCCCTTCATCCGCCTGGGAAGCGGGCTTTCCCGCTACGGCAACGGCGCCATGACGGTTCGCACCATCTGCGCGCTCCCGGCCCTGACGGGGGCCTACGGGAAACTGGGGGGCGGGCTCCTGGCGTCCACGAGCACCGGCCCGGCCTTTGTCACGACGGAGGTGACCCGGCCGGATTTCATGGCGCGCCCCACGCGGCTGGTGAACATGAACCGGCTGGGGCACGCCCTGACGGAGCTGGACGATCCGCCGGTGAAGTCCCTCTACGTCTACCACTCGAACCCGGCCGCCGTGACCCCGGACCAGAACGCGATTCTGCGGGGGCTTGCCCGCGACGACCTCTTCACCGTGGTCCACGAGCGGTTCATGACCGACACCGCCCGCTGGGCCGACGTGGTGCTTCCCGCCTGTTCGTCCCTGGAGACGGGGGATGTCTACCGGTCCTACGGCACCTACTGCATCCAGCGGGCATGGCCGGCCGTGCCGGCGGTGGGCGAAAGCAGGTCCAACTGGGACACCTTCGCGCTGCTGGCGGCGGCAATGGGATTCGACGAGCCCTATTTCCGCCGGACCGAAGGGGAGATGATCGAGCACCTCATATCCATCCCCACCCCCATGCGGGAGGGAATCGACCTGGACCGTTTCAGGGAAGGGAAAGCGGTGGAACTCCCCCTCCCCCCCGACGCGCCACGCACGTTCAGAACCCCATCGGGAAAGGTGGAAATCCTGAACCCCCTCGACCCGGAGCCCCTCCCGCGCCACCTCCCTACCCACGAGGAACGGGGGGAACACCCCCTCATGCTCATGACCGCGCCGACCCCCTACGCCCTCAACGCCTCCTTTTACGAGCAGGATGAACTGCGGCAGAAACAGGGTGGGATGCGGCTCTTGGTAAATCCGGTCGAGGCGGCGGCACGCGGCCTTGCCGACTGCGAGCCGGTGACAGCCTTCAATGAGCGGGGCGAGGTGACGTTCATCCTTGCGGTGACCGACCGGGTTCCACCCGGCGTGGCCGTTGCCGAAGGGGTCTGGTGGACCGTCCACGCCCCCGGAGACCGGACGGTGAACGCCCTCACCAGCCAGCGCCTTACCGACCGGGGGAACGGGAGCACCTTCTACGATACGCGGATCGATATCCGCGGGAAAGCCTGACAAGGACGCCGCCATGCCAGCCGCCATGAAACTGATCAGCGTGAACCTGCTCCGGCTCTTCGAAACCACGGAAGGCGCAGACCTGGGTAAGGAGTTCAGAAGCCGGCTCTTCCCTCGCAAGGCCCTCATCTACTCCCCTTCCGACGAGGTTGACCGGGTTTTCATCGTCAAGCGGGGCCGGCTTCGGGTCTATCTCTCTTACGGGGACCGGGAATTCACCCTTGCCCTCCTGGAGGCGGGTGACATCTTCAGCACCCACACCAGGGCCTTTGTCCAGACACTGCAGGAAACCGAACTTCTGGTAACCGACACGGCAACATTCCAGAAACGCGTATCGGAGATCCCGGAAGTCTCCCAGGCAATGGTCAAGGTGCTTGGCGAGTTGCTCAAAAATTCTCTGTCGACCATCGAAGGGCTCGTGTTCAAGGATGCGCGGCTGCGCCTGATTGAGTTTCTCGCCACGGCGGCCGCAGACCGGGGAAAACCCGGCAACGGCGGCATAACGGTGGAACTCGGATTGAACACCGAGGATATCGCCCTCCTGGTGGGGACAACGCGGCAGACCATCTCCACCATCATGAACGACCTGATAAAGGCCGGCATCATCGAAAAAATCGACCGGCAGACCATCTGCGTCCGCAGGTTCGATGAGCTGACCGCCTGGAAGGATTCCCTCTAGCAACGCCCCCCGCAGCTTTCCCCATCTTTTTCCCCAAAACTGTCGGCCATACGACAGACCCTTCTCATTTTTTCCCCTAAAGTCGGACTAACGCACGGAGAAAGAGCGACCGCTAACCGGCCGCCATCCCCGGCGTCACCCCCCGATGGAGGGAAGCCACCATGGATACCGTTTGCAATGCCACATCTGACGAGCCCCTGGGGCTCTACCGCATCAATGCCGGCTCCTGCAACGGCTGTGATGTGGAGCTGGCCGCCACCGCCGCCATTGCCCGCTTCGGCGTGGAGCGGCTCGGATGCCGCTACACCGAATCCCCCGAGGAGGCCGCGATTGTGCTGATCACCGGACCGCTTACGGTCCGGGTCAGGGAGAAAATTCTCAGTCTCTACGATGAAGTGCCCGAACCGAAGGTGACGGTAGCGGTGGGAATCTGCCCCGTTTCGGGCGGGGTCTTCCGCGACAGCTACGCCGTGGCCGGCCCGGTGGACCGCTATCTGACGGTGGATGTCAACGTCCCCGGCTGCCCGCCGCGCCCCCAGGCCATCGTTGCCGGCATCGCCGAGGCGGCAACCATCTGGAAGGGCCAGCAGGGGGGGGAGCCGCTTCAGAGGGCGGAAACCGCCGCGAGCCTCTCCGGGGAGGGAGCAACACCGGCCGGGCTGCGGGGGAAGATGCGCTACAACGCCTCCGCCTGCGTCGGCTGCCGCATGTGCGAGCATGTCTGCGCCGGCGGCGCCATCCTCTTCAACGAAGAAGAGGCGGGGCTCCGCTTCACCCTCTGGCACAACAGCTGCGCCTTCTGCGGCCTCTGCCGCCACTACTGCCGGACCGGGGCGCTCTCGGCGACGGAGGAGTGGCAGCTTGCCCACCGTCAGGAGGATAAGTACCGCCTGGTGGAGGAGGGGGTCGTCCCCCGCGTCCCCTGCACCGGCTGCGGCGTGCCGCTCTTGCCGGTGCCCCCGGAGCTACTGCGGGTCGCCTTCCGGGAGACAAACCGGGAGATCTCCCGGCTGGCGGCCCTCTGCCCGGAATGCCGCCAGAAGGAGAGCATTGGAGGGATAAGACGATGACGGACCTGAAGGACAAGGTGCCGGCCGCGCTGGCGCGCCGGATCGGCGAGGAGGTGGCGGTGGAATGGCGCACCGACGCCAAAGGGGTGCTGACCGGCTGGTGCCGGCTTCGGGAGGGGGCGTTCATCCTCCCGGCAGCGGAGGGGGTAGCGGAGCTGGCGGGACGCCTCTCCATGGTGACCGCATCCCGCTTCGACAGAACAAGGGAGCAGGGGGTGCGGGAGGTGGCCTACCACTTCGACCTGGACGGCACAACCCTGACCCTGGCCATTGAGCTCCCCCTGGATGGGGCGCAGGTACCGTCGCTCACGCCGATATTCCGCAACGCCGACTGGAACGAACGGGAATTCATGGAGCTGTACGATATACGGGTTCTCGGCCATCCCGATCCCCGGCGCCTCTTCATCGACAAATCCATCGAGCCGGCGGCCTTCGAGCGGCTCATCCCCTACTCCACCTTCAGCAACGGCGCCAGCAGCAAGGCCCTGTGGGACAAGGTGATGGCCCGCCTTGGCGGGGAGGAGACCCCATGAGCACGGTAATAACCCTCGGCCCCCGGCAGCTCGCCCTGGAGGAGCCGATGTACTTCCGGGTGGAGGTGGAAGGGGAGACCGTGACGGGGCTAGATGTCATGGCCGGGCAGGTCCATCGGGGGATGGAGCACCTGGTGATGAAGCGCAACCTCTACCAGAACATCACCCTCCTGGAGCGCCTCTGCTCCCTCTGCTCCAACAGCCACCCGAGCACCTTCTGCACGGCAGTGGAGGAGATCGCCGGCATCAGCATCCCCCCAAGGGCCGAGTACCTGCGGGCCATTGCCGACGAGATCAAGCGCATCTCCTCCCACCTGTTCAACTGCGCGGTCATCGCCCACATCATCGGCCAGGGGAGCCTCTTCCGGCGGGTGATGGAGATCCGCGAAATCATGCAGGAGACCAAGGAGTCGATCTACGGCAACCGGATGGATCTGGCCGCCAACTGCATCGGCGGGGTGCGCTACGATCTGGGGCCGGAGCAGGCCGGCTGGCTCGGGCGGCAGATGGATCGCATGAAGGGGCCCCTGGAGGAGCTCTACCGGATCTTCGCAGAAGACTCCGCCATCACGGCGAGGACCGGGGGCGTGGGAATCCTGCCGAAGCGGGATGCGGCAGACTACGCAGTGGTGGGGCCAGTGGCGCGGGCCTCGGGCATCGACTACGACGTGAGGACGAAAAGCCCCTACGGCGCCTATGACCGGCTCGACTTCCGGGTGGCGACGGAGGAGGAGGGCGACGTGCGGAGCCGGGCCCTGGTGCGGCTGAAGGAGGCCCGGGAAGCGGTTTCCCTCATCGAGCAGTGCGTGGCCCAGATGCCGGAGGGGCCAGCCTTCGTCGATACCCTGCCGGAAATCCCCGCAGGGGAGGCAGTCGCCAAGTCGGAGGCTCCCCGGGGAGAGCTGCTCTACTACCTCCGCACCGACGGGACGGACATGCCGGCCCGCCTCAAGTGGCGGGTGCCGAGCTACATGAACTGGGACGCCCTGAAGGTGATGCTTAAGGGGGAAAAGGTTTCTGCCATCCCTCTCATCGTGAACAGTATCGACCCGTGCATATCCTGCACGGACCGCTAAGGTGGAGGCCCCATGCAAAGGAGAACGGAATGAAAAAATTGCTGCGCGAGAATGCAATCATCTTTTCCGATCCGGAGAAGTGTCTCGGATGCCATAGTTGCGAACTATCCTGCGCCGTAGCCCACGGCGGGGGCGACCTCCACGCTGCGGCGGTGCAGGGGCAGACGCTCCGCCCCCGCAACCGGGTGGTGGCGGCCGGCGGGGTGACCATGCCGGTCCAGTGCCGGCAGTGCGAGGACGCCCCCTGCGCCTTCGCCTGCCCCACCGGGTCGATCCTCCAGGAGGAAGGAAGGGTCGCCATCCGGGAGAAGAACTGCGTCGGCTGCAAGGTCTGCGTGATGGTCTGCCCCTTCGGCGCCATAAGCGTCAAGGCTGAGGCTGACCCCCCAACCGACGGGCGTACCAACCGTGGGGTGGCGCGCAAATGCGACCTCTGTGCCCACACCGGCAGGGAAGTGCCGGCCTGTATCGAGGCGTGCCCCACCAAAGCCCTCAGTCTCGTCGACCTGGAGGAGTTTCGCCAGAGCCTGCTGGAAGCGCGGGTGGCGGAACTGGCCCAATCCCACAGATATCTCATTCAGAGGAAGGTGAAACCATGACCATGAACTACTCCATCGATCCGTCCGCGGCAACGCTGCTTCCCCTGGCAAAGAAGGAGGGGATCGCCACCGTCTGGGACCGCCACAAAGCCATGCAGCCCCAGTGCGGCTTCGGCCAGCTGGGAGTCTGCTGCCGCATCTGCTGGAAAGGCCCCTGCCGCATCGACCCCTTCGGCGACGGCCCCCAGCGGGGGATCTGCGGCGCCGACGCCGACACCATCGTGGCCCGCAACGTGATCCGCATGATCGCCAGCGGGACGGCAGCCCATTCGGAACATGGCCGCCACGTGGCCCTGGCCATGCTGGGAGTGGCCGAGGGGAAGCTCCCCGACTACACCATCCGGGACGAGGAGAAGTTGCGGGCCGTGGCCGCGAAGCTGGGCCTCGACACCACCGGGAAAGATCTGCATGACATCGCCGGGGAAGTCGCCCTGGTAACGCTGGGAGATTTCCAGAACCAGGACCATGACAAGCCATGCAGATGGATCGCTTCGACTCTCACGGAGAAGCGTCTGGAGCGGCTGGCAGGGCTCCACGCCCTCCCCCACAACATCGATGCGATGGTGACCCAGATCCTGGCCCGCACCCACGTGGGATGCGACGCCGACGCGACCAACCTGATCGTGGGGGGAATTAAGGGGGCCCTGGCCGATTTCGACGGCATGTGCCTGGCCACCGAACTCTCCGACATCCTCTTCGGAACCCCGCAGCCGACAGTTACCGCCGCCAACCTGGGGGTGCTCAAGGAAGACGCCGTCAACATCGCGGTGCATGGCCACAACCCGCTGCTGAGCGAAGTGGTCTGCGACGTGGCCGTGCTCATGGAGGAGGAGGCACGCCGGGCCGGGGCCGGTGGCGGGATCAACATCGTGGGGGTCTGCTGCACCGGCAACGAGGTGATGGTCCGCCACGGCATCCCTCTGGCCGCCAATTACCTTTCCCAGGAACTGGCCCTGATTACCGGGGCAGTGGACGCCATGGTGGTGGACGTGCAGTGCATCATGCCGTCGGTCAGCGAGATCGGAGCCTGCTTCCATACCGAGATCATCACCACCATGGACGACAACAAGATCCCCGGCGCCACCCACGTGCCGTTCCGGGAGCCGACCGCCGCCGAAAACGCCCGGCAGATCGTCACCCTGGCCATCGACGCCTTCCGGCGACGCAACCCGCAGCGGGTGGTCATCCCCGATGCCAAGCAGACCGCAGTGGTCGGCTTCGGCGCCGAGGCCATCGTGGGGGCACTGGGCGCTCTCAATGCCGATGACCCCCTGAAGCCGCTCATCGACAGCATCGCCAACGGCAATATCCGGGGGATCGCCCTCTTCGCCGGTTGCAACAACACCCAGACCACCCAGGACAGCAGCTTTGTCACCATGGCCAAAAAGCTCGCCCGCAACAACGTGCTGCTGCTGGCCACAGGCTGCGGCGCCGGCGCCTTCGCCAAGCACGGGCTCATGACCCAGGAGGCCACCTTGGAGTACGCCGGGGATTCCCTCAAGGCGGTGCTGACGGCGGTAGGAACGGAGGCCGGCCTCGGGGGCCCGCTGCCGCTGGTGCTGCACATGGGCTCCTGCGTCGACAACAGCCGGGCGGTAGCAGTGGCCGTGGCCGTGGCCAATCGGCTGGGGGTCGATCTCGATCAGCTCCCCCTGGTGGCCTCGGCGCCGGAAGCCATGTCCGAGAAAGCGGTGGCTATCGGCACCTGGAGCGTAGCCCTCGGCATCCCTACCCATGTGGGGACCATGCCCCAGATAACCGGCTCGCCGGCGGTGACGAAGCTGCTGACCGAAACGGCCAAGGAGCTCCTCGGCGGCTACTTCATGGTGGAGCTCGACCCGGACAAGGCCGCGGACCGTCTGCTGGCGGTTATCGACGAGCGGCGGCGGGGACTGGGAATCTGAGAAAGGACGGAGGGACAGATCATGTGTGACGGACATCACGGGCACGACCACCATCACCATCATGACGGTGACGCCACGGCAGGCAAAGGAATCAAAATCGCCATCACCGGCAAAGGGGGTGTCGGCAAGACAACCCTAGCGGGGATGCTGGCCCGCGCCTTCGCTGCGGACGGCCGCCGGGTGCTGGCCATAGACGCCGATCCGGACGCCAACCTGGCATCTGCCCTGGGGGTCCCCGCGGAAGAGGGTGCCCGCCTCACCCCCATCTCGAAAATGAAGGAACTGGCCAAGGAACGGACGGGAGCGGGGGACGGCCAGGGGTCGCTCTTCAGGCTGAACCCAACTGTGAGCGACCTTCCCGAGAGGTACGGGATTGAGCACAAAGGGGTGCGCTTGCTGCAGATGGGAACCGTGGAGCAGGGGGGGAGCGGCTGCGTCTGCCCCGAGCACACCATAGTGAAGCGGCTTATGAAGCATCTTCTGCTGGAACGCGATGACGTGGTCATCATGGACATGGAAGCAGGCATCGAGCATTTGGGGAGGGGTACAGCGGAATCGGTGGATGCGCTCGTCATCGTCGTGGAGCCGGGACAGCGCAGCATGCAGACCGCCCGGCAAATCAACGCACTGGCGGGGGATATCGGCATCAAGAACATCTTCCTCGTGGGGAGCAAGATCCGCGATGACGCCGACTGCCGTTTCATCTCCGCCGCCATGCCCCCCGTGTCTCTCTTGGGCTTCATCTCCCTGAGCGAGGAGATCCGGGCGGCGGACCGGGACGGGGAGTCACCCTTCGACGGCGGAGGGAAGGCCCGTTCCGAAGCCCTCAAAATCAAAGATATCCTGACCTCCCAACTCGGACGGAGCGGACCGGCGCACGAAGTCGGTTCAAATCGCTAAAGTTTTACAGACCTCGGCCGATATGTAAATCATGCCTCCGCTCCGGGGGCCATTAATGCGCGAGGTACCGGCAATGGCTGACAACAAGATTCTCCTGGAGAGCGACACCAACGAGCTTGAAATTGTCGAATTCACCCTCAATGAAACCGATGGATCGGGAAAGCTGGTGCCATCCTACTTCGGCGTCAACGTGGCAAAGGTGCGTGAAATAATCCGCAAGCCCCAGATGTGGAAGGTGCCCAATTCGCACCCGGCCATTGCCGGCATGATGAAACTCAGGGACAAGGTAATCACGGTCGTGAACCTGGCCACGACCCTCGGCAAGGGCATTGACTGCCTCGAACCGGACCGGGTCATCGTTCTGGAATTCAACCGGATGGTGGTCGGCGTGCTGGTGAACGGGGTTTCCCGCATCTACCGCATCTCTTGGGAGCAGGTGGAGCCGCCGGTGCGGGCCATCGAGTCGGCCTACGTAACCGGGGTGGTGAAAATGGAGGACCGGATCATCCTGGTCCTGGACTTCGAGAAAATTGTCGGGGAAATCTGCTGTTCGGACATCCTCCACCAAATCGGGCACGACCAGCTCATGGATGAGGTGATCCTGGACCGGAGCCGCTACCGCATCCTCGTGGCGGACGACTCGTCCTTCATCCGCCACAGCATCTGCACGTCGCTGCGGGCCGCCGGCTATAACGTGGAAGAGGCGGAGAACGGCGAAGAAGCCTGGAACATCATCAGCGCCAAGCTGTCCAGCTGCCGGAACGCCGGAACCCCTCTCAGCAACGAGCTCGACCTGCTCATCACCGATGTGGAGATGCCGAAAATGGATGGCCTGCACCTCACATCCCTCGTCAAAAAGGACGATGTCCTCAAGGATCTGCCGGTGCTGATTTTCTCGTCGCTGGCAACCGATGACAACAAGGTGAAATGGAAGGACCTCGGGGCGCTGGATATCATCACCAAGCCCGACCTCCCGAACCTGGTGAAGATTGCCGACGGCATCATGCATTGACGGGCTGCGGAAAAACTGCCGCCATAAAAAAGCCGTCCCGGATGAAGGGGCGGCTTTTGCTGTTTCGGCATCCCAAAGGCGGTTCTCTTTCGGAGCCGGTTACGGTAGTATGCCGGTTGCCATGCAGAGCAGACCGGTCCACCCTGAAATTTCCATCGTCGTCCCGACCCTGAACGAAGCCGACGGCCTGGAACGCCTCTTCTCGACCCTGGAAGCCCAGCGGGAGGTGACGCTGGAGCTGGTCATCGCCGATGGGGGCTCCACGGACGAAACGGTTCAGCGCGCCCGCACCCTGGCGGCATCCACCCCCTTCGCGGCAAAGGTGATTGAAACCGGACGGGGGCGGGGGCGGCAGATGAATGCCGGTGCCGCCGCGGCCGCAAGTGATACCCTCCTTTTTCTCCACGCCGACAGTTTCTTTCCCGACCCACTGGCCCTGCGAAGCGCCCTGGACTCCCTTGTCCGGGAGATTGCCGCAGGGAAAAGCGGGCGAGTCGCCGGGCACTTCCGGCTCCGTTTCCACCGCAGCACAACGGGTCCATCCCTCCCCTACTATTTCTACGAATGGAAGGCCCGGCTCCACCGGCCCGGATGCATCCATGGCGACCAGGGGTTGCTCCTGACCCGTGATTTTTTTGCCGAAGCAGGCCCCTTCCACGAGTCATGCCCGATATTAGAGGACGTGCGGCTGGCCGGGCGAATCGCAGAACTGGGGGAGTGGTTCCTCCTGCCGGCGGAAATCGTCACCTCGGCCCGCCGCTTCGAGGTGGAGGGGTTGCGGGAGCGCCAGACCCTGAACGCCATCATCATGAACTTTGCAGCCCTGGGGGACGATGCACTCCTGGCGGAACTACCCCGGCTCTACGCCACCCAGGACCGAACCGGCCGCCTTGCCCTGGGAGCGGCCCTCGCCCGCATCAACGGCATGATCCGGGGGTTGACGCGCGGGGAGCGGCGGCGTCTCTGGCGCGAAACCGGGCGCTACGTTCGGGCGAACGCCTGGCAGATCCCCTTCTTCCTCGACGTGCGCCGGAATTTTAAGCGGGGGGCGCCAGTCGGCCAGGGTTCGATGCCGCTCCTCCGCCTCCATGACCGCATCTTCGACCGGCTGACCGACAACCGGCTTGGCCGCGGCATCAGCATGATGCTGACTCGGCTCTGGTTCCGGCTGTCGCCGGCCCGTGAGCCCCTCACACCACCATCCGGGCAAGATCCGCCACGGCGCGGATAGTTACCGGGCCGTGGCAGATGAAGTCGCCATCCACCTGCACCGCCTTATTGCCGCCGATGGTCAGCTCGTCAGCGTCGAAAACCGTGACGTCCCCCCCGCCGGGCCCCTTCCCCGCCAACACTTTCAGGGCAATGCCGAGATAATCGCGCCGTCTCGTCCCCTCGATGCAGACCACGCGGAAACCGGGACCGAACATGTCCGCCCCCGGCGCCAGGACGAACTTCCCGCCATAGCGCGCGGCATTGCAGACAATGACGCTGTGGCATGACCGGCGCTCCCCTCCGGCAGTTACCTCCATGGGACGCCCATCCCAGGCAGCGAGGGTTCGAAGGGCCGACAGAACGTAGGCCCCCTTCCCGAACCGCTTCTTTTCCGCGCCGAGCACCCCCTCCACCACGAAACCGTCGAACCCGATGCCGGCCATGAGCAGAAAGCGCCGCTCCACCCCGAACCCCTCGAGGACCCCCACGGAAAGTGGGCGGGTCTCACGCCGGATAATCCGGCGCACCGCCTCATCGACAGAGCCGATGCCGAGCTCCAGGGCGCAGACGTTTGCGGTGCCCAGGGGGATAAAGGCCAGGGTGGCCTTCCCCGGCGCAAGCCCGTTGAGCGCGCCGTTCAGCGTGCCATCCCCGCCAACGGCAATAATGTAGGGGTTCTCCTCCTGTGAACAGGCGCGGGCGGCAAATGCGGCCGCATCGTCGGGCCCGCCGGTCAGGAGCACGGTGGGTTCGAATCCCCCGGCGGCAAGGAGTTCTGTAATCCGCTTGACCAGGGGGCCGGAATAGCTTCCCGAGGTGGGATTGATGATGAGGGTACAGGGAAGGGGCACGGCAAAACTCCTTATGGAAGGGCATTTGGCAGGCTGTCAGCGGCAGTATAGCACCGCAGGCTTGTGGGCCGATACGATTTTTGCCGGCCGGCGTTGTCAACCACCATGACGCTGGGGCGTTTCCATTACTATACGCCCGGCCAATCATGAACAAGGAGGAATAGCAATGAAACGGATCAGATTTGTGTTGACGGTCGCTACGGTTGTCGTAGCCATTGCAGGGATCAACCAGGCATCATTTGCCCAGACCGGCCCCGGAGGAGGGGGAGGAATGGGAGCGAAGCGGGGTGCGGCCAGAATCCAGAAAATGGACCCGGAACAGCGGCTCAAGCGGATGGGAGTGCAGCTTGGCCTCAATGCTGAACAGAAGGCGAAGATTCTGCCGATCCTCCAGGAACAGGGGAAGGAAATGGACACCCTGCGCGCCGACGGCAACCTCACCCGTACCCAGAGGCAGGAAAAAATGCAGGAGATCCGCAACCGGTACCATGAGAGAATAGGCGAGCATCTCACCCCCGAGCAGCGCACAAAAGCCGACGCCATGCGAGAATTGGCCAAGGAGCGTTGGCAAAAGCGCCAGGAAATGATGAAATGACCTCAAGGGCCGCCCGCAAAGCGGCCCTTTTCTGCGTCTGACATCGTCGGCGCTCCTTGACGCATGGACAAAATAGTCTACTCTTTTCGTGAAGCAGGCAAGTGAACGGGAGAGCAAAATCCCGTCAACTGACGCGCAGGGAAGGAGTGATGATGAAACGCTTGTTCAAACTATGGGGGGTGTGTACCGCGATTATGCTCTGTGGTGTACTTGTCGCAGGGTGCGGCGGCGGTGGAGGAGGTGGTGGGGGTGGAAGCTCCGACAGTCCGACGGTTTCCGATCCCGCTCCAACAGTCGTCTACACGACGCCTGTCAATAATGCAACCGATGTGGGAACTGCCTCGAAGATTACCGTAACCTTCAGCGAAGCAATGAACGCCGCGTCGGTCGTGGCGGACAATTCGTTCCAGATCAACGGTGCCAATGTAAGTTTATCCGGCATTTCCTACGATTCGACCAACAAAATAGCAACCATCACCCCTCCTGCCGCTTTGGGGGCAGGGCAGACTTACACCGTCAGAGTCAATGCCGTGGTACAGGACACTTCGGGAAAAGCCATGCAGTCCGCCTATACCTGGACGTTCACCACCGGCGCGACGGTGGGGGTTGCACCGCAACTGGCTTCGAAGGCACCCGTGGCCGGAGCAATCAATGTGGGGACCAATACGGCGATTGCCATGTCCTTCACCAAGCCGATGGACATCAACACTTTCAATTCTTCTGCCTTTACCCTGCAAAAAACTTCGGATGCATCGACGGTAGCCGGGACATTCAGCATAATCGGGCAGGTCGTAATCTTTACGCCCAGCGCCCCGCTCACGGCCAGTACTCAATACACCGCGACTGTAACCACCCAGGCGAAGGATACGAGCGGCATTGCCCTTGCGGCTCCGGCCCCGTGGAGCTTCACCACGGGCAGCGGCGCGGACGCCACTCCACCGGAAGTGGTTAAAGTTGGCGACGTCTGGCAGGTTTCACCCACCGGAACCGTTGCGGATTTAAGGCCTCCCATGTCCATAGCGTTCAACGAACCGGTCTATCCGTTCCTGTTCGGCACCATCGACGGCAAACCGGTGGAAGTAACGTTCGATTACAGCCCGGCGGGGACCACAACGGTGACCATGACCCCTACCGCCGACAGGGCCCCCGGCACGTACACCACTGGAGTAGCGGTGTCGGACCTGGCGCACAACAAGTCCTATACCTACACCTGGAGCTTTACGATCGTTGCGCCTTAGGAGCCGGCAGTTTCGACCGGCATAAAAAAAAGGGGGCGCCGGCCATGCGGTCAACGCCCCCTTCCTCTTTTTTCATCCTCTCCCGAATGCTCAGGCTAGCCCATCTTCCCCTTCAAAAACTCCAGACCCTTCTCAAGCAGCCCCCCCTCGGGAATGGCGCCGTCGGGGGTGAGTTTATCGACAATACCCGGTAGAAACTGGGATAGCTGGGTGCTCAAATCGTCCGGTGAAATCCCCACCTTTGCGGCCAGGTTCCGGATGGTTTCGCTCCCCAGCCCTTCCTTGATCTGATCGGCGTTTATGGGGAGGTTTTCACCCGTGCCGACCCAGGAGGAGACGATGTCTCCCAGCCCCTTGTCCTTGAAGTTCTGGACGAGGCCGCCCAGCCCGCCCCCCTGGCCGCCGGAGAGCATTCCCATCACCTCATCGAGAAGCCCCTGCCCCTCGCCCCCCTGGGCTCCGCCCAGCATCCCGGTCGCCTTCCCCACCAATTCGTCGAGCAATCCCATAAGATCCCCCTTTCACGTCCTGGTTACCAACAAATCCTGCTTGCTGCAAAGATTACCTCTTGAAGCCTCATTTCCTTCAGTCCTGCTTCTTGTCATCTTTATCCGACGCGCCGAACTTTTTCATGCTTTCGATCATCTGCTTCAACCGCATATCGACCATATGGTTGATTGTCCCCTCGGGCCAGGTGCCGTCTGCCCCTTTCTCCCCGGCGGCAACGCCGGTGAGAATCTCGATCCCCTGGTCGATGGTCTCCACGCTCCAGATGTGGAACTTGCCGTCGCGCACCGCCTGCACCACCTCGTCGTTGAGCATCAGGTGCCGTTCGTTGGATTTCGGGATGATGACCCCCTGCTCCCCCGTTAGCCCCTTGGCCTTGCAGACGGCGTAGAAACCCTCGATCTTGAAGTTGACGCCGCCGATGGGCTGGATCATACCATGCTGGTTGACGCTGCCGGTGACGGCGATTCCCTGCCGGATGGGCACCCCGGAGAAGGCGGAGAGAAGGCAGTAGAGCTCAGTGGAGGAGGCGCTGTCCCCCTCGACCCCCTCGTAGTTCTGCTCGAAGCAGATGGAGGCGGAGAACGACAGGGGCTTGTCGTGGGCGAACTTCCCCCCCAGGTAGCCGGTGAGTATCAGGACCCCCTTGTCGTGGATGGGACCCGAGAGCTTCACCTCCCGCTCGATGTTGACCATGCCGGCCCGCCCCAGGTAAACCCGTGCGGTGACCCTGGAGGGACGGCCGAAGGTGTGATCGGCAAGGGAGATTACCGAGAGGCCGTTGATCTGGCCCGGCACTTCCCCCGCCACGTCCACGAGGATGGTCCCCTCGTCGAAAAGCTCCTGCATCCGTTCTTCGATCCGGTTGCTCCGGTAGACTTTCTGCTCGATGGCATTGGCTACGTGGGCATGGGTGACCGGGCCGCCCCCGTCCTTCCCGGCCCAGTAGCTGGCCTCCCGGATCAGGTCGGCGATCTCCATGAACTGGGAGGAGAGCTTCTCCTGGTCTTCCACCAGGCGGGCCGAGTATTCGATGAGGCCGGCCACGCCGCTTCTGTCGAAGGGGAGGAGCTTCTCGTTCTTGCAGTGGGTGGAGACGAAGAGGGCGTAGTCCTTGAGCACTTCGGGGGTGCGGGCGATGCGGCTGTCGAAATCCACCTTCACCTTGAAGAACTTCCGGTAGTCGGGTTCAAGGTGATAGAGAAGGTAGTAGATCCAGGGTGAGCCGATCATGATGATCTTGGCCTGGAGCGGCATCGACTCCGGTTTCATGGTGGCGATGGTAATGAAGCGGTACTGCTCCAGGGGGTCCTCGATCTTGATCTCGGCGCTCCGGATGCAGCGTTTCAGCGACTCCCACGAGAAGGGGTTCACCAGAACCTCGCGGGCGTCAACGATGAGATAGCCGCCATTGGCCTTGTGGATCGCCCCCGGCTTGATCAGGGTAAAGTTGGTGGTGGCCGTCCCACCCATCTGCATTACGTGCTCGATGCGGCCGAAGAGGTTGCTGTAGGTGGGGTTCGTCTCAAAAACCACCGGCGCCCCCTGGGCATCGTGATTGTCGACGAAGATGTTCACCTCGTACCGCTCGAAGGAGGGCTCCTGCCGGGGGAATTTCAGGCCGGGGATGGGGGACTGCACCGGCTGCTGGGGCTTGAAATCCTCCAGATTGGCGATGATGTCCTCCTGGACGGCGTTCAGGTACTCCACCACCTTGGGATTGTCGCCGTATTTCTCCCGGAGGGGATCGATGTGATGCCCCACCGAGGAATTGCCCAGGTCGCGGTCCAACTGGGAGAGGCTGTCCTTGGTCAGCTTCTCGTTGTCGCGCACCTGCCGGAGCACGTCGTTGAGCTTCTCGGTCAGCTCCTGCCCCACCTCCTCCAGCTTCTCCTTTTCCGCGTCGCTGAGGGCCTCGTACTCATCCTGGGTGTAGTTGCGATCCTCTTTCTGGGGGACCATGACCAGGCCCGAGACGGTCCGCTGGAGCGCAAAGCCGCGCTCCTTGGCCTCGGCCTCGAGCTTCCCGAAAAGCTCGTTGTTTTTCTCCTGGTAGGCTTCGATGATGGTGGACTTGTTGGTCTCATACTCCTTGCTGTCCAAAGCCTTTGGGATGATTGAGCGCACGGCGGTTATCAGCTCCGACATATCCTTGGCAAGCTCGGTTCCCATGCCCGCCGGCAACGCCAGGGCAATGGGGAGGTCGGGGGTCTTGAAGTTGTTCACGTAGACCCAATCGGAGGGGGTCGGCTCGGTCCTGGCTTTCTTCTTCAGGATGTTCTTGATGGTTGACGTGCGTCCCGTCCCCGGCTCGCCGGCCAGGAACAGGTTGAAACCGCTCTCCCGGATATCCAGCCCGAAGTCGATGGAGGTGAGCGCCCTGGCCTGTCCCAGTGTTCCTTCCAGCTCGGGGAGCTCGTCGGTTGTGGCAAAATCGAACTGTCCGGGATCGCAGGTCCAGCGGAGCTGTTCGGGAAGAAGTTTCCTCTGCGTGGTGACTGACATTTTAAGCCTCCTTATTTCATTGCATTGGAATGGCTCAAGTATACCACGTCTTCCAGCTTTAGGATTTTACGCCATGGTTTTCGGAGATTACCGCCACGGAAGCCATGCATCGAGGAGATGGGGAAAGAGCTCCGCCACTGAATTGCGGACATCATCGAGGAAGACGGGGCGGCAAAGGATGGCGGAAAGGGAGACAATGGGACATGAAGCGATGCCGCAGGGGTTGATGGCGCGGAAGGGGGTTGTTTCGTTGGCAACATTGAGGGCGAAACCGTGCATCGTAACCCAGCGGCGGACACCTACCCCGACGGATGCCAGCTTTCCCCCGCCGGTCCAGACTCCGGTCCGGCCCGATACCCGGTGGGCGGCGACGCCGGCACCGGCTGATACGTGAATGAGCAGTTCTTCCAGAAAGCGGAGGTATAGATGCACGTCGCGGCCGCGCCCCCCCAGGTCGATAATCGGATACCCCACCAACTGCCCCGGCCCGTGGAACGTCACATCGCCGCCGCGATTCGTTTCCACTACGCGGACAGCCGGATCGAGCACGTTTGCCCGGCTCTTGCCCCGGCCGATGGTGTAGACCGGCGGATGTTCCGCCAGGAGAAGCGTCTCCGGAACCGTTCCCGATGCAACCCCGGCAGCCAGGCTCTCCTGGATGGCGAAGGCTTCGGCGAAATCGATGGTGCCGAGGTCCCTGACCCTCATATGCCGCCTGATCACACAAGCATCAGGACCGGATTTTCCAGGACCCGCCTGAGCTCGCCCAGGAACTGGGCTGCATAGGCTCCGTCAACGATCCGGTGATCGCAGGAGAGGGTCACCCGCATGGTCTTTGCCGCAACAACCCGGCCATCCTTCACAACGGGCCGGTCTGCCACCGCCCCCACGGCGAGGATTGCCGCCTGGGGCGGGAAAATCACCGCGACGAATTCATCGATGCCGAACATCCCCAGGTTGGAGATACTGAAGGTGCCGCCGGCAATCTCGTCCTGGCTGATTTTGCCGCTGCGAGCCCGGTCACCGAGGCGCACCGTCTCCATGGCAATCTCCTTGAGGGCAAGCCCCTGGCACCCCTTCACCACCGGCACCAGAAGCCCGTTATCCACCGCCACGGCTATGCCGATATTCACATCGCCGTGGGTCACAAGCCGGTCGTTGACAAAAGAAGCGTTAAGCTTCGGATACTTCAACAGTGCCATGGCTGACGCTTTGACCACGAGATCGTTGTAGGTGACCTCGCTGCCGCTCCCCTTCAGCTCCCGGATGATCTCCCCCGACTCCTTCATGGCAATCTCGATGGTTTCGTAGAAGTGGGGGATGGTCTGCCACGACTGGGTCGTTACGCGAACGATGGCGCGTCGCATCCGCGACAGGGACTCGCCCGCCGACTCCTCCCCGGCGGCAACGGCAGGGGTCTCCGACTCCGGCCGCTCCGCCAGATACCGTTCCAGATCTTCCTGGAGGATTCTCCCCTCGGGGCCGCTGCCGGTCACGAGACCGAGGTCGATTCCCCGCTCCCTGGCCATCCGCCGCACCATGGGGGCGGCCCGTTCCCCCTCTCCCCGTTCCGCTTCCGGCGCAGATGGAGCCGACGCCTGCTCCTCGGGGAGCTCCATGACCTTCTCGGGGACATCTCCCGCCGTGGCGGCCGGCGTCGTTTCAGGCGGCGGCTCCTGCTCGTCCTCCACCGGCGGCTTCGACTCCTCGGGCGGTGCCGGGGCAGCCTCTCCCGCCTCGCCGATGACGCCGATCACCGTTCCGACGGCAACCAGTTCTCCCGGCTTCGCCCGCTGTTCGGCGAGGGTTCCGGAGGCGAAGGCCTCCAGCTCCATGGTGGCCTTGTCGGTCTCCACCTCGGCGATGATTTCGCCCCGCTCCACCCGGTCGCCGACGCTCTTTTTCCAGGAAACGAGACGCCCTTCGGTCATGGTGTCCGATAGTTTGGGCATGGTGATATCGGTTGGCATCCGTGCCTCCTTTTCAGTATTTCTGGCTCAAGGTCTCCCGCACCGCCGCGGCGATTGTCTCCACCTGCGGGATGCAGAGCTTCTCGATCTTGCGGGAGTAGGGCATCGGCACATCCAGCCCCGACACCCGCCGCACCGGGGCCAGGAGCCGGTCGAAACACTCCTCGGCGATGATGGAGGCCAAGTGCCCCCCAAGGCCGGCAGCGTGCCAGCACTCCTCCACCACCACGGCCCTGCCGGTCTTTTTCACGGAGGCAACGAAGGTTTCCGAGTCCAGGGGGGTAAGGGTCCGCAGGTCCACCACCTCGCAGGAAATTCCGTCCTTTTCCAGCTCCGCAGCCGCTTCCAGGGCAAGTATCGTCATCCGGGAATAGGCGACGATGGTAACGTCCCTCCCCTCCCGCTTCACCTCGGCTTTTCCCAGGGGAATCAGGAACTCCGGGTCGTCGGGCACATCCCCCTTGCTGTTGTAGAGCAGTTCGTGCTCCAGGAACATGACCGGGTTGTTGTCGCGGATGGATGACTTCAAAAGCCCCCTGGCGTCGGCGGGTGTGGCAGGCACAGCCACATAGATGCCGGGGCAGTGCATGAAGTAGGTCTCCAGGCTCTGGGAGTGCTGGGCTCCCAGCTGGCTCCCCCCTCCCCCCGGAGCCCGGATCACCATGGGGAGATGGGTCTGCCCCCCGAACATGGAGCGGATTTTGGCCATGTGATTCACGATCTGGTCCATGGCGAGAAGGGCGAAGTTCACCGTCATCAGCTCCGCCACGGGTCTCAGCCCCCCCATGGCCGCGCCGATGGAAACCCCCACGATGGTGTTCTCGGAAATGGGGGTATCCCTCACCCGCTCCTCGCCGAATTCGGCCAGAAGACCCCGGGTCACCTTGAAGGAGCCTTCGTACAGGGCCACGTCCTCTCCCCAGACCACCATGGACGGGTCGCGGCGCATTTCTTCCTTCAGGGCAAGATTAAGGGCATCGCGGTAGGTCATGTCAGACATAGATATCCTCCCACACCTCGCCATCCTCGGGCCACGGCGACTCCTCGGCAAAGGCCACTGCCTCGGCAACCGTCGCCAGGGCCTGTTGCCGGATTCCCTCCAGTTGCGTCTCGGTGGCTATCCCTTCCGCCACCAGACGGTTCCCGAAAGCGGGAATGGGGTCGCGGCTCTTCCACAGCTCAACCTCGGCGAGACTGCGGTACTTGCCCGGATCGGCCATGGAATGCCCACGGAAGCGGTAGGTAATCGCCTCTACGAGGAAGGGGCGGTTGTGCTCCCGCACCCACTCGGCCGCCCACTTGATCGCCTCGTGCACGGCAACCACGTCCATGCCGTAGACCCGTTCCGACGGAATGTCGTAGCCGCAGGTCCGCCGATGGATGTCGGGCAGGGCCGAGGCCCGCTCCACCGAGGTGCCGATGCCGTAATGGTTGTTCTCGCAGACGAAGAGGACCGGCAGCTCCCAGAGCCGGGCCCAGTTGAGGGATTCGTGGAAGGTCCCCTGGTTCACGGCGCCGTCGCCGAAAAAGCAGGCGGCGATACGCCCCTCTTTCCTGAATTTGGCGGCAAAGGCGACCCCCACGGCAATGGGGAATTGCCCGCCGACGATGGCGTATCCCCCCATGAAGGAAAGAGCTGGAGCGAAGAGGTGCATGGAGCCACCCTTCCCCTTGCAGATGCCGGTGGCTTTGCCGAAGAGCTCTGCCATGACCCGCAGCGGCTCGGCCCCCCTGACGATGGCCTGGGCATGCTCCCGGTAGGCGGAGAGGATGTAGTCGTCCCGGCGGAGGGCCGCCGTGGCTCCCACGGCCACCGCCTCCTGGCCGCTGTAGAGGTGGAGGAAGCCGGTGATGTGCCCCTTGGCGTACTGCTCGGCGCACGACTCCTCGAACTCGCGGGAGAGGACCATCTGCTCGTACATCCTTAAGAGATCATCATCGGAAAGAATGGCACGGAGTTTTGATTCCATGGAAACCTCACGGGCGGAGCGGGCGTGCCTCCTCCACCTTGTTCAGTTCTGCTGGGGAAATAAGACATTCCGGATTTCAGCCTTGCTTCGGTCCGGAAGTTGCGGTCGCCCCCCGAGTATCGGCCTGAGGCTGCAAAGGGCTCATTTCAACCTGGGCCTTTTGCAGCAGGCTGTCGACATGCAGCTTCATGCGCTGGATCTCGGCAACTATCCGCTCCAGGCACTGCCGCCCCCCTTCATCGATCTGCGCGGCATGATCTTCCGCAAGGATGCTGCTGAAACTCTCCATGTGCCGCAGGGGAGCGCGCAGGTCATGGGACACCGAATAGCTGAACGACTTCAGTTCCTGGCTGGAGCTTTCAAGTTCCGCGGTCCGTTCTGCCACCCGCCTTTCAAGAGCGGCATTGAGGCGGCGCACCTCCTCCTCGGCAATCTGCCGCTCCCGGATTTCCGCCTCCAACTGCCGGTTGGCATCTTCCAGGTCCGCCGTCCGCAACCGTACTTCCTGGCGCAACAATGCCGGCTGCCGCAGCATCAGATAGGCGAGAAGCGCCAGGATGCCGCTGATGCACCCCACAAGAAGGTATTTAAGGGGAAGGAACGGTGACTGCTTCCATCCGCTCTTAGGCGCCACGGCCAGCTTCCATTTGCCGTTGGGAACCTCGATGGTGCTTTCCACCGGCTCCTGCAGCGAACCGCCGGCGGTGGCGAAGGATTCCCACTTCCCGGTATCCGGATTAAGCCTGGCGAGTTCGTACCCATACCCCCCTTTTTCGAGATCGTCCAGATTGCTCGCCGCGAGCAGGTCCGGGAGGCGCATCAACACGTTGACAAAGCCCCAGAAACGCTCCTCTTGCTCCCCCTCCGGAACGAAAACCGCCAGCCGGCCGATGACCCCGACTCCCCCCTGCCTCAACTCGAAGGGACCGGCAAGGGCCATTTGCCGGCTCTTGACCGCACGTAGCGCCTCGGTGCGGCGCTGGGGGTCTTTGAGCAGATTGTGCCCAAGGGCCTTTTCGTTGCCCGTCAGGGGATAAATTTGGGTGAGTACTCCCCCCGGCGCCAGCTGGAGGCTGTTGATCCCGCCATAGACCCGGATCATCTCGGTGGCGAGGGAATCGAAATCCCTGATGGTGCCGGACTGCCGGATAATGGCCGAAAGAGCATAGGTGGCGGAAAGAGACCCGGATATCTGACGCTCCAGGGAATAGGCCGAACCTGCGGCAAGCTGGGTCACGCTACTGCGCTGTTCATGGTGGCGCCAATGCTCAACCTGATACACAAAGGCGGAACCGGCTCCCGTAAAAAGCGCGAAGAGCAGCATCGCTCCCCCTATCGGACCCCAGTTTCCCATGCCTGAATCCCCCGCCCGGCTGTCGAATATGCCTCTCTCAAACCGCAACAACCGCCCTCATCCAAGGGTAAAGAAGAAGGTGGCCCCTTTGCCGACGGCTCCCTCGGCCCATATTCGTCCACCATGACGAATGATTATCCGCTGCACCGTGGCAAGCCCGATGCCTATCCCTTCGAACTCCGACGCGGTATGTAGACGTTGAAATACCCCGAAGAGCCTGTCGGCGTACTTCATGTCGAATCCGGCGCCGTTATCCCTGACGAAGAAAACCCGCTCGCCGCCGCTCTCAAAGGAGCCGAACTCAATCAGGGCACTCTCGGTGCCACCGGAATATTTCCAGGCATTGCCCAGGAGATTTTCGAAGGCAACCCGCAATAGCCCTTCATCCCCCGACGCCCGCACCCCGCCTGCAATTATGAAGGTCGCTGACCGGCCGGGATCGCCCCCCTGGAGCTCAGCGGCAATCTCCCGCACCATATCGCTGATATCGATACTCTGCCGGACCAGTTCGCCACGATTCACCAGGGACAGCTCGAAGAGGTGGCCGATGAGTTCCTTCATACGGTCGCCGGCCTTGCAGATCCGCCTCAGCAACTGCATGCCGTTCTCGTCCAGGGAACCGGCATGCTCTTCCCTGAAAATCCGGAGGATGTCTTCAATGTTGCACAAAGGAGCCTGCAAATCGTGAGAAACCGAGTGGCTGAACGATTCCAGCTCCTGGTGCGCCGTTGCCAGCTGGGAGGTTCGCTCGGCTACGCGCTGCTCCAGCTCGGCATTGAAACGCCGCACCTCCGCCTCGACCATTGCCCGCTCGCGGGCTTCTCCCTCCAGCCGGTTCCGGGCCGACCGCAGCTCGGCCGTCCGCTTCGCCACCTCTTGCCGCAACAGCTCGGGCCGGCGTTGCACCACATAGGTAAGACCGGCAAGGGCGAGGCTGAAGCCAAAAACCATGGAGCCGTAAAAGATGATGTCGGAAACCTTGAACCACCCTGCCACCGGCGACACCGAGAGGACCCATCTGCCGTTGGGAACGTCGAAGGCGAATTCAACCGGGTCGACGGGGGCAATGCCGCCCCCCCGGGCAAAGACTATGCTTTTTCCGGTACGGGGATTGATACGGGAGACCTGGTACACGTAGCCGTTCTTTGCAAGCAGACCGAGATTGCTTGCGCCCTTCAAGGTCGGCAAGCGGATAATCGCCGCCGCAAACCCCCAAAACCGCTCACCGCCCCGGCCGTCATCAAGAAACACCGCCTGTCTTCCAACGACCGCCACCCCTCCCTGTATGAGCTCGAAGGGACCGTCCAGCGTCAACCGGCGCGAATTGATGGTCCTCTCTGCCTCGATGCGCCGGGCCGGGTCCCCCAGGATATTGAAACCGACGGCCCTCTCGTTGCCGGCCAGGGGGTAGACCTGGGAGATAACCCCACCTGGCACCAGCTGGAGGGCATCTATCCCCCCGTAGACGTTGATCATCCCGGCTGCAAGGGCATCGAAATTTTCAATCCTGCCATTTTGCCGCAGAATCGCGGCGAGGGCGTTGGTGGCCGACAGGGAGCGGAAGAGCTGGCGCTCCAATGAGCGGGCGGCGTTTGCCGCTATCTGCGACACGGTCTGCCGGCGCTCCTGCTTCTGCGCACGCAACCGCTCTCCGGCAAACAGCGCACCTATCCCCATGAAAATAAAAAACACCAGCAGGGCCCATTGGGCTGCCCTGTTCAAGCGCACCGGTTTTTCTCCGTTCCACGCTTCATGGCAAACCATTATCAACTGCAGGGCGGTCCCGGGACCAGCCCTACACGTTCCCTTTCTTCACGTAGTTCAGAGTCCCTCCGGCCAACAGCTCCTGACGCTGCCGGTCGGAAACATCCAGGACAGTGATGATCTCCCGCCCTGCCACCTGCACCGGAATTTCCACGGCACCGGAGGCCACGAGCCTGCGCACATCGGGAAGTGTCAGCCGGTCCCCCTGCTTCAGGAGATCATAGTCGGCGGCATCTTTGAAGATGAGGGGGAGGATGCCGAAGTTGACCAGGTTCGCCTTGTGGATCCGCGCGAAGCTCTTGACGATCTTGGCCCGGATGCCGAGATAACGGGGCGCCAGGGCCGCATGCTCCCGGCTCGACCCCTGGCCGTAGTTCTCCCCGCCGACGACCACGCCGTTCCCCTTCTCCCTGGCCCGCTTATGGAAATCGGGGTCCAGCTGTTCGAAGACGAACTGGCTGATGGCCGGGATGTTGCTCCGGTACGGCAGCACCTTGTTCCCAGCAGGCATAATGGTGTCGGTGGAGATATTGTCCCCCACCGCGAAGATAACCTCCGCCTCCAGGGTTTCCGGCAATTCCTCGAAATCGGGGAACGGGACGATGTTGGGACCGGTGACTATATCCACCTTTTTCGCCTCCTCGGGCGGCAGGGGGAAGATGATGCTGGAGTCGTCCAGCACATACCGGGCCGGGTTCTGCACGTCGGGCCACGCCATGAGGCTTTCCAGCTTCCGGGGATCGGTGACCACGCCGAAGATGCCGGCGGCGGCCGCCGTCTCGGGGGAGCAGAGGTAGACCTTGTCGTTCTTGGTGCCGCTGCGGCCGGGGAAGTTGCGGGGAAAGGTGCGGAGGCTCACCTGGTCGGTCCCGGGCGCCTGCCCCATGCCGATGCAGCCGAGGCACCCCGGCTGGTGGATCTGGGCACCGGCCAGAAGGAGCATCATCACCCCCCCCTGGTCGGCCACGTTCTCCAGCACCTGACGGCTGCCGGGGTTCACGTTGAAGGAGACATGGGACGCCACGCGGCGGCCGTCCAGGATGCGGCAGACGGTCATGAGGTCCCGGAAGGCGGAGTTGGCGGAACTCCCCACCAGCACCTGATCCACCTTGAGCCCCTCCATGTCGGCCACCCGCACCACGTTGTCCGGCGACGACGGACAGGCGATGAGGGGTTCCACTGTGGCGAGGTCGATCTCTTCGTACTCGTCGTAGGCGGCGTCGGGGTCGGCCGAGAGCTCCTGCCAGACCTGGCCCCGCCCCTGGGCCTCCAGAAACTCACGGGTCCGGTGGTCCGAAGGGAAGAGGGAGGTGGTGGCACCCAGTTCCGCCCCCATGTTGCCGATGATGGCCCGATCGGTGGCCGAGAGGGTCGCCACGCCGGGGCCGTAGTACTCGATGATTTTCCCCACGCCCCCCTTCACCGTGTGGCGGCGAAGCATCTCCAGGATCACATCCTTGGCCGAGACCCAGGGCTGGAGCCGGCCCGTGAGCTTCACCCCCCAGATCTTCGGGCAGGGGAGATGGAACGGGTGCCCCGCCATGGCCAGGGAAACGTCGAGCCCCCCGGCTCCCATGGCGATCATGGCGAGGCCGGCGGCGGAGGTGGTGTGGGAGTCGGCCCCGAGCATGGTCCGGCCGGGAACGCCGAAGCGCTCCAGGTGCACCTGGTGGGAAACCCCGTTCCCCGGCTTGGAGAGGTGGATGCCGAACCGCTGGGCCGCAGTCATGAGAAAAATATGGTCATCGGCATTGCGGTTATCGGTCTGGAGCAGGTTATGGTCGATGTACTGGGCCGCCAGCTCCACCTTCACCCGGTCCACCCCCATGGCGATGAACTCCAGCATGGCCATGGTGCCGGTGGCGTCCTGCAGCAGCGCATGGTCTATCTTCAGGGCGATTTCCGTGCCCGGCTTCAGCTCGCCCTTAACAAGGTGCGCTTCGAGAATCTTAGTTGCGAGGTTCTTGCCCATGGGGATCTCCTTTACGCGTGTATCGCCCGCTTCTCCACGTCCAGGGCCGCTTCCTTCATGGCTTCAGACAGGGTAGGATGGGCATGGAAGGTCATGGCGATATCGGCGGCGCTGCCGCCGTAGGTCATCACCGTCACCGCCTCGGCAATCAGGTCCGATGCCCGTGGCCCGATGACGTGGATGCCCAGGACCCGGCCGCTGTCGGGTGTGGCGAGGATCTTCACGAACCCTTCGGTCTCGTCCATGCACTTGGCCCGGCCGTTGGCCATGAAGGGGGACTTGCCGACGCGGTACTCGACCCCGTCGGCCTTGAGCTGTTCCTCGGTCCCACCCACTCCGGCCGCTTCGGGCCATGTATAGACGATACCAGGGATGAAGCCATAGTCCACCACCGAAGCCTGCCCCGCGAGCCGCTCGGCAAAGACCTCCCCTTCAACCATGGCCTTGTGGGCCAGCATGGGGCCGGGGATCAGGTCGCCGATGGCGTAAATGCCCCGCACGGAGGACTGGTAGTTGTCATCCACCTTGATCCGCCCCCCTTCCAACCCCACGCCCAGTTCCTCCAGGCCGAGCCCGGCCGTAACGGGGCGCCGTCCCGCCGCCACCAGCACCTTGTCACAGACGATTTCCTCCTTGGCATCGCCCGCCTCCACGGTAACCACCGCCTTGCCGTCCCCTTTGGCAAACCCGGTAACCTTCGTTTCCATCCGGAAGGCGATTCCCTGCTTTTTCAGGGAGCGCATGAGCGTATCGGCCACCTGGCCGTCGGTATTGGGGAGCATCTTGGGAAGCACCTCCACCACCGTTACCCGGCTCCCGAGCCGCAGCCAGACCGACCCCAGCTCCAGCCCGATGTACCCCGCCCCCACCACCAGGAGGTGTTCCGGCACCCGGTCGAAGCAAAGGGCCTCCCGGGCGCTCACCACCGTCTCGCCGTCAAAGGGGATGGAGGGGATAGCCGCCGCCTCGCTCCCCGTGGCCAGGAGCACCCGTTTCCCCCGGAGCTGCTGCGGCCCCTCCGGCGTCGTCACTTCGACCCCATGGGCGCCGTCCCGCTCGCCGGTGAGCCGGGCCGTCCCCTGAACCCGGGCGATTTTGTTTTTCTTGAGGAGGAAGGCGACCCCGTCGGTCAGCTTCTTCACCACCTCGTCCTTGCGGGCCATCATCCGGGGGAGGTCAAGCCGCGGCGGGTCGATGGCGATGCCGTGGCCGGCGAACTTGTCCCGGGCCTGGGCGAAGAGCTCCGAGGAGTCCAGGAGCGCCTTACTGGGAATGCACCCTTCGTTGAGACAGACCCCGCCGAGAGTCTCCCGCTTCTCCACCACCGCCACGGCCAGGCCGAGCTGGGCCGCACGGATGGCGGCCACGTAGCCGCCGGGGCCGGCGCCAATGACGATGAGGTCGTAAATCTGTTCTGCCATGATTCCTCCCGGATTGCTGGTCGTTGCTATCCCTCGAGGAAGAGCTCTTCCGGCTCCTCCACGTACTCCTTCACCTTTTTCAGGAACCCCACCGCCTCCCGGCCGTCGATGATCCGGTGGTCGTAGGAGAGGGCCAGGTACATCATGGGGCGGATGACGATCTGGCCGTCGCGGACCACGGGGCGCTCCTGGACGGCGTGCATGCCGAGGACCCCGCTCTGGGGCGGATTGAGGATGGGGGTGGAGAGGAGGGAGCCGTAGACTCCGCCGTTGGAGATGCTGAAGGTACCCCCCTGGAGGTCCGACAGCTCCAGCCGGTTGGTCTTGATCTCCTCCACGAACCCCGCGATGGCCGCCTCGATCCCGGCGAAGGAGAGCCGGTCGGCATCACGGATGACCGGCACCACCAGCCCCTTCTCGGCGCCGATGGCGATGCCGATGTGGTAGTAGTGGTGGTGGACGATGTCGTTGCCATCGATGGCGGCGTTCACCGCCGGGAACTCCTTCAGGGCCTCCACGCACGCCTTCACGAAGAACGACATGAAGCCGAGGGAAACCCCGTGCTTCTTCTGGAAGTGCTCCTTGTGCTTCTTCCGCAGTTCCATGACCCGCCCCAGGTCCGCCTCGTTGAAGGTGGTGAGCATGGCTGTCTGCTGCCGCGCCGCCAGGAGCCGCTCGGCAATCCTCTTGCGGATGGGTGTCATGGGGGTGCGGGTTACGCGCTCCTCCGCCGGCTCTTTCAGATCGATCGGCGGCGGGGCCGGGGTAACAGCGGGTGCTCCCGATGCAAAAAGTTGCGGCTGTTCCCCTCCCTTCAGCAGATCGTCCACGGTCACCCGCCCGCCCCGGCCGGTCCCTTGCACCGTCTCGGGGCTGATCCCCTTCTCCTGGGCCAGTTTCCGGACCGCTGGCGACAAGGGGGGCGCTTCCTTTGGTACTCCGGTCTCGGCAGGTGCCGGCGCCTCCGCCGCCACACGCCCCTCGGCGATAATGCCGATGATGGCGCCGATCTTCACCGTGGCCCCCTCGGGCGCCATGATGGTGAGGACACCGTCGGCCTCGGCGTTGATCTCCATGGTAATCTTGTCGGTCTCGATCTCGCAGACCGGCTCGTCCTTTCGTACCGCTTCGCCGTTTTTCTTCAGCCATTTGCCCAAAAGGGCCTCGTAGACCGATTCGCCCACCGACGGGACTTTTATCTCCATATCACTCTCCGTTTAAAACTTCTTACCGATCAGGACATAACCAAGTCCCCCTTTTGCAAAGGGGGATTTAGGGGGATTTCCCTTTAATTGCCGCAGATAAAATCCCCCCTACCCCCCTTTCTCAAAGGGGGGGGGTAACATCTACGGCAAGGGCTTCCGCAACAATCCGCTCCTGCTCCTCCCCATGGAGCCGGTGTGACCCCACCGCGGGTACGTCGTTCTCCGGCCGCCCCACGTAGCGGGGCTCCCTTCCGAGGATTCCAGCCAGACAGGGCCGGATGAAGCTCCAGGCACCCATGTTCCGGGGCTCCTCCTGGACCCAGGCCACTTCCGCCGCGCCCCGGTAGGGCTCAAGGGTCTTCGCCAACAGGTCGTTCCGCAGGGGGTAAAGCTGCTCGATCCTGGCGATGGCCGTGTCCTGCCGGCCATCCTTCTCCAGCCGCTCCACCAGATCGTAGTAAATCTTGCCGGTACAGAGAAGGAGTCGCCGTGTCTTTGGAGGGGCTGCCCCCGCTACGATCACCTCCCGGAACCCGCCGGCCGCCAGTTCGTCCAGCCGGGAGACGCAGCGGGGGTGGCGCAGGAGGCTCTTGGGAGTGAAGACCACGAGGGGCTTGCGAAACGGCTGCTTAACCTGACGCCGCAGGAGATGAAAGAGCTGGGCCGGGGTGGAGGGATAGGCCACCTGCATGTTGTTGTCGGCGCAAAGCTGGAGATAGCGCTCGATGCGGGCGCTGGAGTGCTCGGCCCCCTGCCCCTCGAAGCCGTGGGGGAGAAGGAGAACCAGGCCGCTCACCCGCTGCCACTTGGACTCGCCCCCGGCAATGAACTGGTCGATGATGACCTGGGCGCCGTTGGCGAAGTCGCCGAACTGGGCCTCCCAGATGACGAGGGCCTCGGGCGCCTCCACCGAGTAGCCGTACTCGAAGCCGAGGACCGCGAACTCGGAGAGCATGCTGTCCCAGGCCTGGAAGGATGCCCCGCGGGCCGCCACTGCGGCGAGGGGTACATGGGCGTCGCCGGTGTTCATGTCATGGATGGCGGCGTGACGGTGCCCGAAGGTGCCACGCCTGGTATCCTCGCCGGAGAGCCGGACGGGGACCCCCTCGGCCAGGAGCGTTCCATAGGCCAGGGTTTCGGCATTGCCCCAATCGACACCCTCTCCCCGCTCGACGGCATCCCGCCGTTTGTCCAGCAGTGACGCGACTTTGGGATGGAGGCTGAAGCCTTCGGGGATAGAAACGAGCCGCCCCGCCAGCTCCCGCAGAATATCACGGGTAACGCCCGTTTCCACGGAACCGGGGCTGAAATCCCGGCGGTACTGTTCCCACTTCCCCTCGAAACCGCCGGCAACGGTACGGGGCGGAGCGCCCATGGCTGCGTCGAGGCGCTGTGCCATGGCGGACGCACGGGCCGTGATCTCGTCCCGCCCGACGCCCTCATCGGCCAGGCGGGAGGCATACAATTCGTGCACCGGCGGGCGGTCCTTGATGAGGCTGTACATGGCGGGCTGGGTAAAGTAGGGCTCGTCCCCCTCGTTGTGGCCGTGGCGGCGGTAGCAGATGATTTCAATCACCACGTCGGTGCCGAAGGCCTGCCGGTAGTCCAGGGCCAGCCGCGCCACATGAGCCGCCGCCTCCGGGTCCTCGCCGTGGACGTGAAAAACCGGGGCCGCCACCATTTTGGCCACGTCGGTGGCGTAGAGGGAAGAGCGGGCATCGGCCGGAAGCGTGGTAAAACCAATCTGGTTGTTGATGACGATGTGAATGGTGCCGCCGGTCCGGTACCCCTCCAACTGGGAAAGGTTGAGGGTCTCGGCCACCACCCCCTGGCCCGCGAAGGCGGCATCGCCATGAATCAGAACCGGGAGCACCCGCTGGTCGCTTCCAGCTCCGGCGGCATCCTGGCGGGCACGACACTTCCCCTCCACCACCGGGTCCACGGCCTCCAGGTGGGAGGGATTGAAGGCCAGGGTGAGGTGGATGGCGCGGCCGGGTGCCACCTCCCGGTCACTGGAGAACCCCTTGTGGTACTTAACGTCGCCATCCCCGACGACGCCGACGTTGTCGGCAAACTCCGCAAAGATGTTCTCCAGGGGCTTGCCGAGGATGTTCGCCAGGACATTGAGCCTCCCCCGGTGGGCCATCCCCAGGATGAGATCGGTGATGCCATGCTCCGCGGCCCGCGCCACCACCATATCCAGAAGCGGGATGAGGGTCTCGCCCCCCTCCAGGGAAAAGCGCTTCTGCCCCAGGAACTTGCGGTGGAGGAATTCCTCGAAGAGGGCCGCCTCCTGGAGGGAGCCGAGAATGTGGAGCTTCTCTTCCCGGGAGAATGAGGGACGGTTGCGGGCCGGCTCCATCCTCTCCATGAGCCAGGTCCGCACGGAGGGGGCCTGGATATGCATGAACTCCACCCCCACGGAGCGGCAGTAGGTTTCCCGCAGGGTTTCGAGAATCTCCCGCAGGGTCGCCTCCCGTTTCAGGAAGCGGCGGGGATGAAAGGTCCGGTCGAGATCGCTCTCATTCAGGTCGTAGTGATCGAGGGACAGGAGCGGATGCTCCAGCTTGCAGGGTGAAAGGGGGTCGGTGCAGGCCAGCAGGTGCCCCAGGTCACGGTAGCGGTAGATGAGGGAATCCACCGCCGACTGTCTGACTGCAAGCTCTGATGAGGCAGTGGTTCCGGCGGCAAGCTCGTAGCCGGCGAAGAAAGCCTGCCACTGGGGAGAAACGGCTGAGGGGTCGTCGCGCCAGCTGAGATAGAGAGATTCTATGAACTCCGGGTCGGCCCCGGGGAGAATGGTCATGTCTGCGTCCTTTCGACGGGATAACGCCGAAAGTATAACAGAGGGGGGAGTTGTTTCAACGCAGACCGCCGTCACCGTCGCCCGCGACGGTTAACCGAGCCTGCGTACAACCCTCCTGAGAAGAATCGAGTTGGTCACCACCGACACCGACGAAAAGGCCATGGCGAGGCCGGCGTACTCCGGCTTCAGGGTGATGCCGAAGGGGTAGTAGAGGACCCCTGCCGCCACGGGGATGCCGATGATGTTGTAGAAGAGTGCCCAGAAGAGGTTCTGCTTCACCTTGGCCAGGGTGGCGCGGCCGAGCCGGATGGCCCGTACCACGTCCATGAGGTCGTCCCGGACGAGAATCACGTCGCCGGTCTCCTTGGCCACGTCGGTGCCGCCGCCGATGGCGATTCCCACGTCGGCCCGGGCCAGGGCCGGGGCATCGTTGATGCCGTCACCCACCATGGCTGTGAATACCCCCCGTGCCTGGTACTCCTTTACCAGTTCCTGCTTGCGGCCGGGGAGGACTTCCGCCTCGAAGCCGTCAACCCCCGCCTCCCGTGCCACGGCGGCAGCCACGTCGCGGTGGTCGCCGGTAATCATGAAGGTGGCAATCCCCATGGCCTTCATGGCTGCCACGGCCGCGGCCGATCCCTCCTTGAGCCGGTCGGCCAGGGCGGCAACCCCCACAAGCTTCCCGCCGGCCGCCACGAAGACCAGGGACTTCCCCTCCCCCGCCAGCCGTGCTGACGCTTCAGCCAAGGGTGCGGTCACAATGCCCGACTCCTCCAGAAAGCGGGCATTGCCGGCCGTTACCTTCTCTCCCGCCACGGTGCAGGCAACGCCACCCCCTTCGACCTCCCGGCAGTCGGCCGCCTCTTCCGGCACCACGCCCCGCTCGGCGGCACCGGCCACGGCAGCCTGGGCCAGGGGGTGGGTGGAACGGGACTCGACCGAGGCGAGGAGCTTCAGGAGCCGGGCCTCCGTCTCTCCCGGCACCGCTACGATGTCGGTAAGGGCAGGCTCCCCTTCGGTAAGAGTACCGGTCTTGTCCAGAAGAATCGCCTGCACCATGGAGATGTTCTCCAGCACCGATCCCCGCTTCACCAGAATGCCGCGGCCGAGCCCCACGCCGCTCCCCACCATGATGGCGGTAGGCGTGGCGAGCCCCATGGCGCAGGGGCAGGCGATGACCACCACCGCAATGGCCAGCTTGAAGGCAAAGAGGAACTCGGCATGGAGCCCCCGGAACCAGACCACGAAGGTGATGGCCGCCAGAGCGATGACCACCGGCACGAAGACGCCGGAGACCCGGTCGGCAAAGCGTTGTATGGGGGCCTTGTCGGCCTGGGCCTCCCGCACCATCCGGACGATCTGGGAGAGGAGGGTCTCTTCGCCGATACGGGTGGCACGAACCGTGAGCACGCCGCCTTTGTTCACCGTGGCCCCGGTTACCGGATCGCCAGCCTTCTTCGCCACCGGCACCGACTCGCCGGTGACCATGGACTCGTCCACGGTGGAGCTCCCCTCCACCACCTCACCATCCACGGGAAGGGTCTCGCCGGGAAATACCCGCACCAGATCCCCCACCCGGACGGCTGAGGCCGGCACCTCCCGCTCCCCATCCGGGGTCACGAGCCTCGCCTTGTCGGCCTGGAGCCG
The DNA here is from genome assembly GCF_017338855.1 of Geobacter benzoatilyticus. NCBI lineage: Bacteria > Pseudomonadati > Thermodesulfobacteriota > Desulfuromonadia > Geobacterales > Geobacteraceae > Geobacter > Geobacter benzoatilyticus. The sequence continues at coordinate 2,035,306 of NZ_CP071382.1, read as the reverse complement.
CAGGAGTTTTTTCAGAGCTTCTCCCGCTTTCCCCCGGGCACGGGCCTCCAGGTACTTGCCGAGGCGGATGAAGGCGATGAGCATGGCCGAGGTTTCGAAGAAGACGTGTCCCCCATGCTCTCCGAAGGCGCCGAAAAAGGCGAAGAGGGAGTAGAAGTAGGCGGCGGAGGTCCCCAGCGCCACCAGGACATCCATGTTGGCGCTCTTGTTTTTCAGGGCAAACCAGCTCCCCCGGTAGAAGGTGAGCCCCGCCGAGAACTGGACTATGGTGGCCAGCACCAGGTTCATCCATCCCACGGCCCGGTTGTCGTGGAGGGTCATGGTGAGCATGATGGGGAGCGACAGGAGGGCGCTCAGGATGAACCAGTTCCGCTGGGAGAGAAGCTCCGAAGCGGCCTCGACGCCACCCTTTTCAGGCTCCACGGGGGTGTATCCGGCGTCGGTCACCAGGGCGAAAATGTCGGCCAGGCCGATGCTGGAAGAATCGAACCGCACCAGGGCTTCCTCCTGGGCCAGATTCACCACGGCGGCACTGACGGCCGGGTGCGAGAGAAGCTTTTTCTCCAGGTTCGCGACACAGGACGCACAATGGAGCCCCCGGACCCCGAAGCGGAGCTCGCCGGCCGCCGCCGGCCGCCGCGTTCCGTACCCCAGTTCCTTCACCCGGGCCGCGATGGCCTCCTCAGAAACTGCTGCCTCGTCGAACTCCACCGCCAGCTCTTCGGTGGCGAAGTTAACAACCGCCATGCCGACGCCATCCATCCGTGCCAGCTCCTTCTCGATCCGGGCCGCGCATCCAGCGCAGCTCATGCCGGTTATGCCGAAAATCGCCTTACGCATCCCGTTCCCCTCCCACCAGATACTCCTTCAACTCCACGGCACAGATTTTCACCACCGCCGTCACCGGCACCGCCAGCACCATCCCCCAGAATCCCATGAGCTCGCCCAGGGCCATGAGAGCAAAGATGACCGCCAGGGGGTTGAGCCGCAATGTTCCCCGCATGAGAAGCGGCTTTATGAGGTTACCCTCTATTATAACGAAGATAACGAAATAGACGGCGCAGACCAGCGGAATAATCCAGAGGTTTCCGGTTTCGGCGTACCCCATGAGGGCTGGAGGTATCACCGCGACAATGACCCCCACGTAGGGAACCACCGATGCGAACCCGGCAACGAGGCCGTTCAGAAGCGGGAACTCGATCCGGAGGAGATAGAGCGCCAGGGCCGACAAAATCCCCGCCAGGAGACAGTCGAAGAATTGGGCCAGGACGAAGCGCTCCAGCGAATTCTTGATCCGGCCTCCCACTATCCGGAAGGAATGGCGCTCGCGATGGGGGATGAAGCGGAGAAGCAAATCCTTGAAGAACTGTTTCGACGAAAGCATGAAAAAGACCAGTATCGGAGCGAGGACCAGGTTGAAGAGCCCGAAAAATGCAGCCTTCAGCTCATAGTACCCCTTGCCCGAGACCTCCAGGGCCAGCTTTTTGAGGGAATCCTCGGCCCGGGCAATGAGCCATTCTCCCTCCGCTCCCCCGTAATAGGGTGCAAGCCGCGCCTTCCAACCCTCCATTACCATCTCCAGATTCCGGGCATAGCGGGGAACCGCCCGGGGAAAAGCCTCCAGCTGATGGCTCAGATACGGGATGAGCGCAAAGAGCGAAAAGAATATCAGCACCGCAATACAGAGATAGAGAATCGCAATGGCGGGGATGCGTCCGAGCCCCTTGCTTTCCAGGTATTTCATGAAGGGGTTCAGCAGGTAGGCGATGACAAGCGAGGTAAGGATGGCCGAGAGGCTGTGCCGGGCCACGTGGCCAGCCAGGAGCACCACCCCCAGTATTCCGGCCAGGAACCAGGCGATATGGGCCGCGTCCCTCGGCCTCATCTCACGCCACCCGCGAAAGATCGCCGCGCCGAATGTGATCGGCCACGATCCGCACCGCGGCGGCAATTGGTATGGCGAGCAGAATCCCCCAGAATCCCATGAGTTCGCCGAAGAGCATGACGACAATGATCGTCACCAGTGGATTTAGGTCCATGGACTCCTTGAATACCAGGGGTTTCACCACGTACCCTTCGAGGAAATAGATTACTGCGAAGGCCCCGACTACCTGCATAAGAACCAGCCCGCTCTGGTATTGGACATAGGCAAAGAAAAGCGGCGGGAGCGTGGCAAGGATGACCCCGATGAAGGGGAGGACCGACGCAAGGCCGGCAAACATGCCGTTCAGGAAGGGATAATCGATGCCGAGAACAAAGAGGGCAATGATGGAGAGAACCGCCACTATGACCGAGACCATTATCTGTCCCCGGATGTAGCCGCCGACACTGGCGTTTATCTCTCGCCCCAGCGTCAGGACCGCTTCGCGCCTGGATGGTGGAAGCCAGCCGGTTATCCCTTCTTTAATCTCCTTCTTGTACCAGAGCATGAAGAAGATGAGAATGGGAGCCAGAACCAGGTTGAAGAGATTGAAGACAAAGCCGGTGGCAGCCCCATAGACCCAGGCCCCGAGGCGGCCGGCCAGCTTGTCGAGCTGAGAGGTTGCCGTTTCCAGGAGCCAGCGCCACTCATCGGCTGCGGAGGAAGGGACCAGCTGCATCTTCCAGGCAAGGACGATATCTTTCCCTTTCTGGAGATAGGCGGGAAGCCCGGTGAGAAACGCCTCCCAGCGAAGGCTGGCAAAGGGGACGATGAAGGCGACGAAGAACACCGACAGGATCGTGAGGACGAGGTAGAGGGCAATGATCCCCCAGGGGCGGCGGAGGCCGCGACGCTCCAGTATGACCACGAGGGGATCGAAGAGATAGGCAAAGACGAAGGAAAGCAGGAAGCAGGAAAGCGTGTGCCGGGTGGCGTAACCCGCTGCAATCACGGCCGCTGCGGCAAGGAGCCAGGTTATCCCCTTCTGTGCGGCCGATGCGTTTTCTCCCATGATTGCCCCCGCTCCCGCGACACCGGAAGTCCGCTAAAATTCCTCTTCAGTACTGAATAGATCATGCTCTTCCAACCAGTGCCTGATCCGTGACGAGATAGTCTCTTCCTTCATGGCCATGTACCGGTCGAACTCCTCCGGATAGAAGGACAGAATCTCATCCAGCTTCCCGTAGGGCTTTTTCCCCTCGAAGGCCCGTTCGAGCATCCGTTTCAACCCGTCGTTATCCACTCCGCGGATAAACTCGTGCAGCAGCAGGCGCTCCTGATCGTAGTCGAAGCAGGGAATCCGGAGGAAGCGCTCGCCGCTCTCCTCAAGGTCAGCCCAGAACTCATCGTCATCGTATTCGCTCGGCACGGAGAAAATTTCCCCCGTCTCCCGATCAAGGAAGAACAGGACGTCCGCATCCGGATTATCAAAGGCTTCCAGGAGATCTTCCCATGCTATCTCCACTTCCCGCATGAACCCCATGGCTACCCCACATCTCTCTCAGTCTTTACCTTTGCACGGCTTTTGTTCTATAGTGCCGCCATGCACGCTATTTTTATCGCCGACGCCCACCTGCGACACGAGGGGGACGAAAACTACCTGCTGCTCATGGAATTTCTGGACGGACTCAAGGGCTCCATCGACACCCTCTTTATCCTGGGAGACCTCTTCGAGTTCTGGGTAGGCTACGAAACCGTCCCCTTCACCCACTATCTCCCCATCCTGGCCCGACTGGAAGAACTGGTCAAAAGCGGCGTTGAAATCGTCTATGTGGAAGGGAACCACGATTTCAACATGGGGCCGTTTTTCACCAAAACCCTCGGCGCCCGCGTCTATCCCGATTCGGCGATCCTGCCCATAGAGGGGAAAAACGTCTATCTCTGCCACGGCGACAACGTGAACAGCCGGGATTACTCACACCGGCTCCTGCGCTGGGTCCTCCACAGCCCCATCATCCCTTTGGCCACCCATATCATCCCCCCCGCCGTTGCCTCGTGGATCGCCGAGAAGATGTCCGCCCAAAGCAAAAAGAAGCATGGCCGGCGCCGGCATCAATGGGACTATACAGCTCTTTTGCGCTCCTTTGCGGCAGAGCGGTTCAGGGAGGGGTGCGACGTGGTCGTCTCGGGACATTTCCACATCCCGTTCAAGGATGAAGCCGACGGCACCGTTCTTCTCTCCCTGGGAGACTGGATCACCCATTTTACCTATGGGGAATGGCGGGACGGCGTAGTGTCGCTGAAGCGATACCGGGAACCGGAGGCCGGGGACCGGTAAAAGCTGTCACTTCCGTTCGAGTCCGAACAGTTCCAGATATTTTTCCACCCGTTCCTCCAGGGTCGGCGCCGCCACCATGGAGCAGATCGCGTCGGGACGGTAACCCCGGCAGACCGCGGGACGCTCATCGTAAATGGTGCAAAGCCCTGATGCGTCCAGATGGATGCACGGCACCCCGGCAGGCTTCCCGAGAGTCGAAATGTCAGGGGCGGTACAACAGGTGCCGCAGCGAAGGCACTGCATCAATCCAACCTATTAAGTGATAATTTCTTGCCGGAATCCGCCCCGATCACCAGTAACGCCATTAGCGCCGGCTTTCCGGCCCCCGCATGAAGAATGCCTCAAGTGCCTGCTCGCCAAGATAGGGCGCTTTTATTTTCCACTTATCGGGATTCACAACAAGGGCGGCAAGCGCAATCTGGGGATTTTCAATGGGGGCATAGGCGGCAAACCAGCTGTAATGGCCCTCGGGATCGGTTCCGTTGATGGAGCCGGTCTTGGCGGCAATGTTGATATTGGCGATCTTGGGGCGGCCATGGCTGTCATGGAATGCCCGGCGGGAAGTTCCCCTGGTAACCGAGGAAGAGAGCATTTGCGAAAGCTGCGCCGTTACCTCGGGAGCCGCTATGGAGCGGATGGTACGGGGTACGTGGGTGTAGGTAACCTTGTCTTTGGTGTTTCTGATTTCATCGACAAGGGAGGGGGCGAGCATGGTGCCGCCGTTGGCGATGGCGGCCATCATGACGGCGGCATGGACCGGGGAAATCTTCACCTCGCGGCCAAGACCGGCTCCCATGAGCCGAAGGTCGTCTTCGGTCTGGGGGTGCTCCGCCTTGCTCGGCTGGACAGGCGTTCCGGGCAGCAGGTAGTGGTTGAAACCATAGCGCTCAGCACAGCGCAGCACCGACTCCCGCCCCGCTATGTCGCTGGCGAGCCTTCCGAAAACCGGATTGACCGACTTGCCCATGGCGGTCGTCAGGTCCATCTCCTGGGCTCCCCTTTTTGGCAAGGTGCTCCAGTAACGGGAACTCTCCGAATAGAGCCCCCCCCGGAAGGGAATTACCGTATCGGGGGTAACCTTTCCCTGCTCAAGGGCCGCCGTAGCGGTGACGATCTTGAAGAGGGAGGCCATGGGGTAGACGCCATAGTAAGCCCGTTCCGCCCATGCCGGCGACATGGACGAATGGGAAGCCAGGGCCAGGACTTTGCCGGTCTTGGGCTCGATTGCCACAAACACCCCGTAGGGGACGTCGAACTGGGCCATGACCTGCTCAACCCGCTGCTGGAGCTCGTTGTCTATGGAATAGACAATGGTCCCCCCTTCGGGAATGGGGGCCGTGAACCGGTTGCCATCGAACCGGGCCGTCGGGAGAAGTCCGGCGCCAAGGCGGAAAGAACTGAAAACATCGAGGTCGCGGGGAAGCTTTGATGTGGAATCCGTATCCTGACTGGTACTGGAAACGGCCGGGCGCCCGGAAAAAACGGACGAGAATATCGGATAGGACGCAATGGCCGCCGCAAGCAACGGAAGCATGACGCGGAGCCTCGTTTTGCGGGGTTTCGGCTCTTCGAGCCTCTTGAAGGAGTTACGGGGAGCAGCTTTCTGCCGCCTCTTGAGAGAGGAAAAAGAAAAACGGCCCTTACTGGTCAAATGTTTGAAATCTTGCATATATTATAGAAAACGGGTCTCGTGTCCCGAGCAGCAGGAAATGGCGTTAATGCGGTGATTCACGGCTGTTACACTGCCGCCACTATATGCAAAACCCCTCTTTTTGTCAACGACGGCCCCAGTTATCACCCTCTCATGAAACATGCTCCAGAGTACTATTGCCGGGTACCGGCAGCCGGGACGCCAAATCCCGGAAATTCAGGTCCCCGACCGCACCCTGAACAGCTCCCTCTATCGTGTCCCACAGGTCATTCACCACTGAAGAACCCTCTCCCTCCAGCCTCTCCGGGAGGTCAACCCCCTGGCTCCTCATTGCCGCAAGTACATCCCGCACCAGTATATGCTCCAATTCCCTTGCAGGCAGACAGAGGGGATCATCACCACACCCGGTCGCCACTATTCCGGCATCCACCAGGGATTCAAAAATCTCGCGCACTGACCGCTCGGGCACATCGAGGCGCTCGGCAAGCCCCGCCATGCTCCAGGCAGGGCGATCGTGATGAAACGCCAGCGAAATCTCGTAGAAAAAAGCCAGGGCCAGACGTTCGCGGGCAGCGCTGCTCAAGGCCGGGGTGCGCACCTCGCGCAGGAATGTCCGCAGATGCTGGTGAGCGTACACCACCTCCCCCCCCAGCAGAACAATGACCCAACTCGTGTAGAGCCACACCATGAAGACCGGCAGCACCGCCAGCGTACCGTATATGGCGTTGTACTTGGCCACCCCCACCTGGAAGGTGATATACCCCCACTGCGCCCCCTGCCAGAGGGTCCCGGCAATGACACCCCCCACCAGGGCCGACCGGAAGCGGATCTTGGTGTTGGGTATGAACATATAGAGGAAGACGAGGGCAAGCCAGATACTGACGTAGGGGACAAAATGGAAGATGAGAACCAGCAGATCGCCCAGGTACATGGTCTTCAGCAGCCACTGGACCAGAGCCTGGTTTTCGATGGTGGTGGTAGCGCTCACCGCGGCCAGGAGAAGAATCGGACCGCTCACCAGCACGCTCAGGTAATCGCTGAATTTGCGGTAAAGGGAGCGGGTCTCCCGGACACCCCATATTACGTTGAACGCTTCCTCCACGTTCCCCAGGAGCGTCACCACGGTAATGATGAGGGCGGCAAGGCCGACGGCGCCAAGGGAGCCCACCTTGGTGTTGTTGATATAGGTCACGATGCCGTCGACGATTTCGTGGGAACCAGCTGCCACCTGGTCAAGAATCAGGGGCTCCAGGGTATTCTGGACCCCGAACCCCTTCAGCACGGCGAAGGCAAGGGCAAAGAAGGGAACTATGGAAAGAAGCGTTGAAAAGGCGAGGGCCGACGCCCGGATGAGACACTGGTCGTCCAGGAAATCCTTTACGACCAGGGCACCGATCTGAAGCCAGCGCACGAGACGCCCCTTGACCGGGCCCAGGGAATCAGCCTCCATGGCCCACAGGGCATGGGTAAAAAAATCAACGATTTTGTCCGCCGCTCCCGCTTTTCGCGCCATGGCCCACCGTCCGCGCACATGAAAAAGCCCACGCGAAGTGGGCTTTTTCATGCTGCGATGTACAAATTCTACATCTGACCGTACTTGTCTTTTTCCCGCTCCATCGCTTCCTTGCCGGCTTCGATGGCCGAAGTGATGATCGACTTCTTCTCGGAGATCAGATCCTTCGTCTCTTCGTAGGTATCCTTGATCTTGCTCTGGGCCTCCTTGGTGAACCCCTTGATCCTGTCGATCGCATCATCGGTCAGGTCAAGAATATTCTCCCGCATCTCCTTGCCGGTTTTCGGCGCCAGCAGGAGCCCGAGCCCCGCGCCGACCGCGGTGCCTGCCAGAAATGAGAGGAAAACCGTCCCGACACTTATCCCTTTTTCGTCGTCTGCCATGACATTACCCCCTTCTAGTAATAATTCGCTGTGTAAGAAACTTGCCTGCCGCCCTCGCGCCGGTAAGCCAGATCGACGAGGTGGCCGCCGCTTGCGCAACCGACCCGACAACGGCATTGATGGTGCGAAGGTTGCGACCGGTGTCGCCGACAGCCTCCATGAAGGTCTGCACATCCTCGCGCTTTTCGGCGATCCCTGCGGTTACCGTACGCAGTTCGGTCAGGGTCCGCTCAAGCTCGATGAGCACCGGCTTCAGTTCGCCTCCGGTCTGACTTACGAATCCCCGCAGATCCGCCGCGGCCTTCCGGATCTCAATCAGGGTCGGGATCATGAAAGCCACCAGCACCACAAGAGCAAGGGCCAGCACAACCACGGCAAATGCAGTCACACTCATGTAGAACTTTTCCTCCAGAATGGAAAGTAATGTAAGTATAGAATAGAAGCTGGACAATGCAAGCATCCGGCCGGGGCCGGAAGTGGGGGTAACTATACCCCATCCCCCGCGGCGTTTGCAAACGAAATGCTCAGCAGTGGCGCGGAGTTCGCCCCATGGGCCGACACAAATTTTCATTTGACAAACCCAGGAAGCTTTCGTATTCTCTCATGAAAACCAAATAGAAACGCATTCTTATCAAGAGTGGTGGAGGGACAGGCCCTGTGAAACCACAGCAACCGGCCTTTTCCGGCTCGCATTCGATCTCGAAGACGAACCGGAAGGTGTCAGGTGCTAAATCCTGCCGGCAGGCAAAGATGAGAACGGCGCTTAATAACAGCCATAACTGTAATAAAGCCCCTTCTCGCCACCGCTGGAAGGGGCTTTGCTTTTACAACCACTGAATCAGGATTGACGAATGTCCGTCGGCATCGTGCAAAAAAAATCTGTGACCTTCGACTCCGAACTCCGGCTGGAGAGCGGCCGTATCCTCGGCCCCATCACGCTGGCCTACGAGACCTACGGCGAGCTCAATGCCGAGCGCTCCAACGCGGTCCTGGTTGCCCACGCCTGGACCGGCGACGCCCACCTGGCAGGGAAACACAGCGAAGACGACACGAAACCGGGATGGTGGGACGCAATCGTCGGGCCGGGGCGGCTTTTGGACACCGACCGCTGGTTCGTCATCTGCTCCAACGTAATCGGCTCCTGCTACGGCTCCACGGGCCCAGCCTCCATCAACCCCAGGACCGGCAAGCGCTACAATCTCTCGTTCCCGGTAATCACCGTCCGCGACATGGTCAAGGCCCAGGCAATGTTGCTGGATTACCTGGGAATAGACCGGCTCGTCACCGTGCTGGGGGGGAGCATGGGGGGGATGCAGGCCCTGGAATGGGCAACCCAGTTCCCCGACCGGGTCCGCTCGGCAATCGCCCTGGCCACCACGAGCCGCCCCTCGCCCCAGGCCATCTCCCTTAACGCCGTGGCCCGCTGGGCCATCTTCAACGACCCCACCTGGAAAAAGGGTGAGTACCGGAAGAACCCGAAGGACGGCCTGGCCCTGGCCAGGGGAATCGGGCATATCGCCTTTCTTTCCGACGAATCCATGTGGCAGAAGTTCGGCCGCCGCTTCAGCGCCCGGGACGGCCTCTTCGACTTCTTCGGCCAGTTCGAGGTGGAGCGCTATCTCTCCTACAACGGCTACAACTTCGTGGACCGCTTCGACACCAATTCATTCCTCTATCTGGCCAAGGCCCTTGACCTCTACGACCTGGCATGGGGATACGAATCCGTTGAGGAGGCGTTCGCCCAGGTAAAGGCGCCGATACAGTTCTTCGCCTTCACCTCCGACTGGCTCTACCCCCCCTACCAGACCGAGGAGATGGCAAACGTCCTGCGCTCCCTCGGCAAGCCGGTGGAGTACCACCTGATCGAGTCGGCCTACGGACACGACGCCTTCCTTCTGGAGCACGAAACCTTCACCCCCATGGTTCGGGAGTTTCTGGACAAGGTGGAAGAATCGCCGTAAATCAGCGCGACAGCACCCTGCAATACAGATCGCGATACGCCGCCGCCTCCCGCTCCACCGAGAACTGCTCCCGCACAAGCCGGCTCCCCTCATCCCCCAGCCGCCTTCGCAGTGCGCCGTCGCGCAGCAATTTTTCGGCTTTTTCCAGGAATTCCGCTTCGTGCCGGAACAAAAGCCCCGTTTTCCCTTCCTTGACCAGGGACCGGTTCCCCTCGATGTCCGCAGCCAGCACCGGCCGCCCGAAAGCCATGGCCTCCAGAACGCTGTTGGCCATTCCTCCTTCGAAAACCGAGGTATTGAGCACGACATCGGCCCGCCGGTAGAGCGCCCCGATGGCACCACGGCCGACAGCCCCCAGATAACGGGCAAAGGGGTAACGTTCCAGTTCCTCCAGCAGCTGCGCTCCGTATGCAGGATCAAGGACGGGTCCGGCCACCAGCAGCCGGATTCGGGGATCATTTCGATGGAGTTCGGCCAGTGGGGCCAGGGCGGAATCGATGTTCTTTACCGGACGAAGCCCTGCCGGGAGAAAGAACACGAACTCGCCGCCATCGAAGCGCTCAGGCCCCCAGGTGAAATCCTCGCCGGGGAGTTCAACCCCCTGGGGGATAATCTGGATTTTTTCCGCGAGACTCGGGTGGTGGCCGGCAATTCGCTGCTTTACGCTCGAGTCGAAAACCACGATGGCAGCAGCGTCACGAAGTACGGCCAGGGTTTCCCCCCTCCGGCCGTCCAGCATGGCCTCATAGACGTCGGAGCCGGTAATCGTGACGACATAGGCGACACCGGCGGCAGCGGCGATCTCCCTTGCCGGCCGCCCCCCGTGAAAGGCATGGAATCCATGAATGACATCGGGGCTCGTCGGCAGGACTTCCCGGAGGATATCACCGGCAGTCAGCGCGTCGAGGGAATAGACTGCCGTCTCGCAGCCGGCAGCGGCAAGGTTGCCTGCTATGCGCCTGACGGTGACGGCGTTCCCCCTGACGGGGGGGTTATAATACGGTGTGATGAAGGCAATCTTCATGGTTGCGGCCGACTCCTTTCGCGGCACAGATAGTAGCCCGCCGGAGCCTTCGGATGCAAGGACAAAGCCCTTGCGCCACTGCTCCGCCTCATGATATTTTCTGCCATATATCAGAGGGAATTCAAGTCCATGAAAATAACCATCTTAGGCAGCGGCACCTCCACCGGGGTCCCCATGGTCGGCTGTCACTGTTCCGTCTGCTCGTCCAGCAACCCGAAAGACAAACGGACCCGCGCTTCCATCATGATCGAGACCGGTGGAAAGTACATCCTGGTGGACACCTCTCCCGATCTGCGCCGCCAGGCCCTTCGGCAACAGATTCCCCACATCGACGCGGTGCTACTCACCCACCCCCACGCCGACCACGTGAACGGCATCGACGATCTCCGCGGCTACCACTTCATTCACCGCAGGGTGATTCCCTGCCACGGCAGCCGAGCGACCATGGATGCGGTAAAAAGCAAATTTCCCTACATTTTCAGAGGTTTTGAAGCAGCCGGCTACGCCCCCCTCATGGAAGCCCACACCACAAATGATCCGTTCACCCTCTTCGGGCAGACAATCGTACCGGTTCACCTCTACCACGGTTCCATGCCCGCCACCGGCTACCGGATCGACGGCGCCGCCTATCTCACAGACTGCAGCCGCATTCCCGAATCCTCCCTGGCGCTTCTGACAGGTCTCGACATCCTCATTATCGACGGCCTCCGCTACACCCCCCACGCAAACCACTTCAATATTGAAGGGGCGCTCAGGGTCGTTGAGCAACTGAAACCGGGACGGGCCATTCTTACCCACCTTACCCACGAGGTGGCCCACGCCGACGAGACGCGGCTCCCCGCAGGAGTTGAGTTCGCATATGACGGCATGGAGATTGCTTTGTAGCGGTTGCCTCGCCATCACATTCGACACAAGGTTCCCATGAACAAGGACATCCGCCTCCACGGACATATCGACGAACGAATCGAATATTACGCCATCGTGGCAGGCGAGGATGCCCACCGGCGCTACTTCTTCAATGCCGCAAAGGGAGAGGAAGCCGAACTCCGCCTGTTCTCCCCCGGAAACGAATTCGTCATCACCCGCAACGGCATAAGGCATGCCGGCAACGGGGGCTCCTTCTGCGAGTACATGTTCGGGGTCGATCAGCCGGTGGCCGACCTGGCAAAAGGCGACGTCATCAACCGCCTGGTGATCTATGGCGCCCATTCAGGCGATGAGAAGGGATATCTCCACTTCAGCGGGCAAACCGGCGGGCATCTCGATTACGACAGGGTATTCTTCGAAGGAAATGCGGTTGCGAACTACTTTTTTTTCATTGCCTCGGAGAGTCTCGGCGCAAGCCTTCCCATGCAGCAGGAAGCAATCGTCCGGAGTATCGGCAAAGCCCTCAAGCGTTCACCCGCCGTAGGTTTCCAGGACGAAAACGCCATTATCAACGAAGTGCTCGGGCGCATGGGCGATCCTGGCGCCCTTTTTTTCCTCTTCAAGCTTGTGAATGTCCACCATCGGGAATACTACGACACTTTCCGCCGCCTCTATTTCGCCAATAAAAAGATTTCAGACGATGATTTCAACGGGCTTATCGCCATTGCCGACCGCCATAACATAGATCGGTACCAACAGGAACGGATCCGCATCGATGTAATGTACAAGCATCCGGCTAACCGGCGCATCGTCGACGAATACCGCAGCATCCTCATCGCGTGCCACCGCCGGGGAGAGATCAACTCCCTGGAAAATGCGCGGCTCACCCGCCTCAAGACCCTGTCGGTGCGGAACAAGATCCCCAGCGCGCTCTTTTTTGCCCTCGACGACATGTTGAAAAAAGACAAAAAAATCGTTGGTGCGGAAGAACATGAATCCATCGCCGAAACCCGGCAGATACTCGCAGGACTTTTTCTGAGGGAGCGGGACATCGAGAGCGTCATCAACCGGGACGACCTGGTAAAGCTCCTCTTCGCCAAAAAACATGCGTCGGAAGACCGGGACCACACCTTCGAGGAAATCCTCCTCGACGCAAGCAAGCAGTGCGACGAGAGAATCCGCGACGGAGCCGACATGTCGCTCCTGGAAGGGTTTTCCCATATCATCACCTATTTCGACCGGTATGACGCCACGTCCCAGATGGTCAACCAGCTGGCATTCATGGAAAACGTGCGCATCTCCGAAGACATGATAAGAAGCCTGATGGGCAACAGGTACGCATTCGAGGAACTGAAGCCGGGGCTGTTCGGGGAAATATTCATCGATGGCCTGATGAAAAACAAATACCTGGGGCGATACGGGCAGAGAAAAGTCGCGGCACTCATTAAGGGCCTTCGGCTCATCGAGGAAAACCGGCTCACAGTTACAACACTGCTGGAAGAGCTTCTGACCATCGACCGGGAAGAGCGGCTCGCCATAGCACTGCTCAACCATGTGCGGGAGAGGATCAGGAACTTCTATTCCAATTACTCCACCAGGGAGGACCAGGAGGCCCTCAGGCGCGAAGTGACCGAAGATCTGCGCAACAGCAAGCTCATAAGCGGCGGTGTACCTGACCGGCTTTTCGATGAAGCCATCGTCACCATCAAGAAAGAGGCCATGTATCTTCACAACCTCTTCCCCATCATCCTGGCCCGCAAAGACAGCTCACTGCGGGAGGATTTCCTGGATAACTCCGGTCTCGACCGTTTCTACGTGGAGGAACTGGAACGGGAATACTTCGAACTCCACCAACTGGACATGGAAGAGTTGTACCAGATACGGAAAGGATTGAGTTGACTTCCCCTTCCCCATTCCTCTACACTTCCCTCTGAGTACATTTTCTACACTCAGAGGTTCCCATGAACACCATAAAAGCACAACTCGCCCACCTGCGCGAGCGGGTAGAGGGGTACGGCAAGGAAAACCTTGAAGAGATGCTCCATGCCGTTGCCGAGGGAGTCCATCTCGTTTCGGGCCAGGATCGGGTCCGCATCTATCTGGAGGACCTGACCAGCGGGGTCCTTTCCTGCGTCTACGCATCGGGCTCCATGGCCGACGAAATCCGCTCGGTAAGCTTCCCCATCATCTCCAGGGAGACAACGGTTTCCAGCGTCTTCGTCACCCAGTACCCGGCCGAATACAGACACGCTCCAGCCGGCGGAAGCACCTTCGACAACGGCTTCGCGGAACGCTTTGCCATCGGCGTATCCTCCCTTCTGCCCGTAGTAAGCCAGGGGAAATCCATCGGCGTCACCTGCATCGACCGGTTCCAGCCCGCGGAACTGCTGCGAGGGAAAGAAAAAGCGATCCTGGGCGAGTTCATCACGTCCGTGGCAGACCGGATAGACTCGGCCCGCATCTACCACCAGCAGCTCCTCCTGGCCCGGCGGGTCGATGAGTACAAAAAACGCGAAGCCGCCTCCTTCATGGTGCAGTCGGCGGTGCGGCTCATCGACAAACTGATGCTCGCCTCAGTCCTCGTACCGGTAACCGGTGATGACGGGACATCGCGGCTCGCTATCCTTGCCAGCCACTCGGAAGATCCCGCATTCTCTTCCCGCTACGAAGAACAGGGTGAGATCGCGCTCCAGCGGGGCACCTCCCTCATCTCCCGCTTCATCGACGACAACGCGGTAATCTCCGACGAGCGGCTTTTGCGGCCGCTTTTCATCCCCGATCTCACCCAGCATGCATTGCAAAAAAAAGCGCTCACCGAAGAGATGTCGCTCCGCTCCCTCTACGTGGTACCCCGCTATGAGCCGTCGAGCCGCAAAGTCATCTGCCTGGTAAACTATTTCACCCGCGAGCTCTACCGCTTCTCCGACTTTGAAATGGGGCTTCTCCAGACCCACGCCGAGATGGCTGAGCGGGCCGTGAATGAAATCGGCGGCGAGCACCTGGAGATCCGGGTCCTGGCCGAAATCACCGAACTCCTCCAGGAACGCGCCGAGGAGCTTCAGCCCTTTCTCACCAAGGTCCTCTCCAAAGCCACGGAACTCATCGGCGCCGACACGGGGAGCATCGCCATCGTAGAGGAACGCGAGGGTGGAAAATGGCTCGTGGTGGAAGATGAAGAGGGGACCATCGTCGGCGCCAAGAACAAGGCGTGGCTGAAGAAATACATTCCCCCCTTCCGGATCGGCGGAACGGAGCTCCCCCCTGAAGAGCGAAGCCTCACGGGCTACGCGGCCTGGTCGAAGCAGCCGAAGATCATCGCCCACGTTGCCGACGAGCAGAGCGGCGGAGGGTTCCACCGCTCAATGCACGAGCAGATTAAAAGCGAAATCGCCGTCCCCATCGTCTGCGACGACGAAGTAATCGCCGTGGTCTGCCTCAACTCCCTGAAGCCGGCCTGGTTCACCGAAGAGCACAAGCGGATACTCCAGATCATCGAACGGCTCACGGCCCGGCATATCTCCGACCTTCAGCGGATCGAGGGACTCCAGAGCGAGGTAACCCGGCTCAAGTCCGACGTGGCCTACAAGGACCCCCAGATATCCTCCTACCGCCTCGGCAACATCATCGGCAACAGCCGCAAGGCCCAGGAAATAGTCGACTTCATCGAGACCGTTTCGGTCCCCCTCTTCAACCGGATTACCCTCTGGAGCAAGAACGTTCTCCAGGAAGCCACCATCGGCCTCCCCTCCATTCTGGTACTGGGGCAGACCGGCGCCGGCAAGGAATTCTTCTTCAACAACCTCTACAACAAGCTGAACGAGATGTACCAGGAAAAGCTGAACCCAAACGGCCAGCTCCCGGTAAAGAAGACCAACATCGCCGCCTACAGCGGGGACCTCACCTACTCCGAGCTCTTCGGTCACAAGAAGGGGGCTTTCACGGGCGCCTACAGCGACCGCAAGGGAATCCTGGAAGAGGCGGCGGGGGGGATAGTGTTTCTGGACGAAATCGGCGACGCCGACCCCAAGACCCAGGTGCAGCTGCTGCGCTTTCTCGACAACGGCGGGTTCGTGCGCCTTGGCGACAACCAGGACCGCTTCAGCCGGGTCCTGCTCGTTGCCGCCACCAACAAGGACCTGACCGAAGAAATCCGGATGGGGAACTTCCGGGAAGACCTCTACCACCGCCTTTCAGAGCTTTCCATGCGGGTTCCGTCCCTGAACGACCGGCGCGAGGATATCCCCGACCTCGCCACCCACTTCCTCGGCAAGCTCTACCGCACCTACCGGGGCGACGAGCCGAAGGAGGACACTCCCGTACTTGCCCCCGAGGCCAAGCAGATATTGATGAACCACCACTACCAGGGCAACATCCGGGAACTGCGAAGTATCCTGCTGCGGGCACTCTTTTTCCGCAGGGGAAAAGTTCTGACCGCCGACGACATCCGCCATGCCCTGGCCGCAGGCATGCGGGAGCTACCCACTGCCAACTCCGCCCAGAAACTCAACGAACGGCTGGCAATGGAAATCATACAGCGCATCATCAACGGCGAAACCTTCTGGGATGCGGTCTATGAGCCCTACTCCGAAAACTCCATCTCCAGGGACGTGGTGCGGCTCGTCATAGAGCGGGCAAAGGAAGCGGCAGGCAAAGCCATGCCCCAGGTGGCCCGCTATCTCAAAGCCGTAAAGGACGGCGAAACGGAAAGCAATGAAGAGCGGAGAAAATTTTTCAAATTCAAAAATTTCCTCTACAAGACAGTGAAGATATGAGGGTTTGAGCACAGTTTTTAACTGTTTTGAAATATGTTTAAAAATAAGCATGTTGCAACTTGACTTCGTACCTTTTACCCGCTAATCTTTAGGACAGATTAAGCGGGTTTTTTATTTTTCTTCGTACCTATATCGTACCTTTTTCACCGCAGACTAAAAAGGTACGAAAATTTGACTTGAACCCAGAAAGGACGCGGTTATGCCTAAGATCAAGTTTGATAAACGCAGTATTGACAAGCTTTCGCATCCCTCAAAAGGTCAGGAGGATTACTTCGACACCGAAACACCCGGGCTAGGGTTACGGGTGAGCACGAAGACGAAAACCTTCTTCGCCAAAACTGACGTGCGGGACACCAGCAAAGTAAGCGGCTATCGAACCGTCAAGAAGACCCTGGGCCGGTATGGGGACATTACCCTTGAAGAAGCAAAGAAGATGATGGAGGGAAGGACCGAGGTTCAGAACGGGGAGCGGGTCTTTGTTCCTGGCGCTCGAATGGAACTCAAGAAAGGGCCAACCGGCAACGGGACCACGGTCACGCTTGACGATATGCTAGACTTCTACTTCTCGGAGAAGAAGCGAGGCGACGGCAGACCTTTTAAACCGGCTACCGTCAAGGGGTATACCAGGATCATCAAGCGGCACTTTGAAAACTGGCTACCTCTTACCCTGCCGGAAGTCACCAAGCTGACGCCGGAGATGGTGATTGCTCGTCACGGGCAGATTGCCGGAGAACATGGGGCTTATGGTGCCCGTAACGCCTTCGTCATGCTCACGGCAATCATCAACTATGCCCTCATTCGTCACCCTGGGGCCATTGCCGTGAACCCTTTGAACGTGCTTCGCCTGGGCAAGCACATGAAGAAGATCGAGGCACGGACGGAAAAGCTGGACGGAAACGACTTCAAGACCTTCCTGGAGGGGTTACAGAAGTTCAACGAGATCACGCGGGACTGTTACCTTGTCTGTCTCTATCAGGGGCTACGGAGCGAGGAAGCGGCAAGTTTGAAGTGGGACCATGTAGACCTTGACAATCAAGTGCTACGCATCCCCGACACCAAGAACCGGAACCCGCTTCACGTTCCCCTCTCTCGGCAATCCTTGGCGATCCTCAAGCGGAGAAAGGAGCAGAACCCGGAAGGAAACCCGTTTGTGTTCCCTTCCCTCCCCCGACCCCAATGCCTGAACAAGACCGGCCACGTCCGGCTTATGGCGGCTGAACTCAGGGCAAAGACCGGATTGCAGATCACCGTTCACGGTTTGCGGCGCACCTTCATCACCACGGCGCGGCGGCTCAAAATCTTTGAGGACGCGGAACGCCTGACAAACCACGTTGACAATACGGTGACGGGCAAGCATTACGACGGAACCGATGTTGAAGACCTTCGGCAACCGTTGCAAAACATCTGCAACGAGATAGAGCGGCTTATGGTTGAGGGTGTAGGGGCGAAGGTGGTTCAACTGCCGACGGCACTGGGCCAATAGGGGGAGGGTATTCGTGACGGATGCAGAGATCGAATTCAAGGAGCGCGTAGAACTTGTCATGAAACTGTTGAACGGCGACAAAGTGACAGCTGCTATAAAAAAACGGATTCACCAACTAACCGGAATGTCGGCAATAGAATTGACACGGCTTAACACGGCGGACGGACGTAAGCACGCAGCTGAAAACTTGATAGGCAGGCGGATATGGGTGTCGCCACGAGTAAGGACGCAGGGCGGCAGGAAAACCGGTGGGAATATTGGCAAGAACATAGAATTTGCAAAAACCTACCAAAAAATAAAGGACTCCGGTGACAAGATCACGCAGGTAAAGGCTATCGAAGCAACTTGCGAGCAATTAGACGTCTTTATGGAAGAGGGAACCGCAAAAAACCATATACGCAAAGGCCGGAAACATGTGGACCCGGAGGAAGTAATAAATGACATAGCCGAAAGCTTGCAACGAGTATATGAAGCACAAGTAAAATTAAAATAAGTTCACGCCGTTTCTGGCTACCTGCCTAGTTTGAGCCCCCTTGATAAGGTTTGCGCAACGGATTTAATCGTTGCCAAACATCAGCAAGGGGGCTTTTCCATGTCAAACAAAATCAACATCGATGAGCACGAAGCCGCGGCACTTTATGGCCCTTCTGTGCACTGGTTCAGGAGGGCGCGCTGGGCTGGTGGCGGCCCTCCCTTCATCAAACTTTCGGGGAGGGTTCTTTACCGTGTCGAAGACCTTGATGCCTTCTTCGCCGGACGTGTTCGGCGGTCCACTGCCGACCCTGGCCCGGCAGTTAGGGGGCAGCGATGAGACCTCCCTTCCCCCTAACCTGGCTCGAACGTCGCGCCCTGCGTAGGATCGAGCAACGGCTCGCCGGAGTCGCCGAGCATGACCGAACGGCGGACAACCTTCTCCGGTGTGTCATTTCCCTCATTTTCGCGGACAGAGACGCCCGCCGGCGGGAGAGGTAAACGAGCCCCGCCATGACATTCATCCCCTCATCCATCACGGGTGGCTTCGCCAAGTCCTACCGAAAGGAACTGCACTCCGACGTCTGGATGATGCCCCCGATTTATCACCGAGTCTGGTACTGGCTCCGGCTCAATGTCCAGCATGAAGTCTACCTTTTTCCGACGCGTGAGAAGTTCGGTATCTGGGTGGTGCCTGGACAGCGGATCACCAGTCTTCAGCAGATTGCCGAGGGGGTCAAGTGGACGGAATGGGGTAAGGAAAAGGTCCCAAACAAGCGGACGATCAAGGCGGTTTTGGACTGGCTGGAGGGGCAGAAAATGGTAACGGTGGAAAGTAACGCGAAAGGAACACTTATTTCTATCGTTAATTGGCACAGTTACAACGATTCACCCCTAGAGAAAGTAACGGCCAAAAGTAACGCGCAGTATACGCGCTCTGCACACAAGGAAGAAGGAGTAGAAGGAATAGAAGTAAAAACAAAACCTCTTTCTTCCCCCGAAGCCTCCCGGCTGTCGGGTGTGTTGGCCGACCTGATTCTCCAAAACAACCCGGGCAACACAAGGCTGAACAACGGGAAGAGAGAGGCCACGGTGAAGCGGTGGGCGGTGGACATTGACAAGCTCGTGCGGATCGACGGGAAGCTCCCTGAAGAAATTGAGCGGGTCATCCGGTGGTGTCAGTCGGATTCGTTCTGGAAGTCTAACATCCTTTCCGGCGCAAAGCTCAGGGAGAAGTGGGACCAGTTGATAGTGAAGATGCAGGGGAACGGAAAAGCTGTGCATTCCATCACTGATGGAGAGCCGCGTAAGTTGAGGGTGGCGTTATGAGCAAAGACTGGACTGATTTCGGTATCACGATCCCTCAGGGGAAAACCGGCGAGGTCGCTACAACCTGCCCCCAGTGTTCGCCGCACCGGAAAAAGCAGAACGTCAAGTGCCTATCTGTCAACGTCGATAAAGGCGTCTGGCACTGCAACCACTGTGACTGGCGCGGCACCCTCAAGAGCGGGGCGGAAGAGCGAAGCAACCCCTACGCATGGACCCCGAAAACCTACCGCAAGCCGGAATATCGGCCTGAGCCTCAACCGGAAAGCGGCTCTCTTGTGGATTGGTTCGCGGCTCGTGGCATCCCCCTTGAGGTTGTCAAACGCAACCGGATCACCATCGGCAAGGTCTACATGCCGCAGCTCGAAGAGGAAGTGAACGCGATTCGCTTTCCCTACTACCGCGCCGGAGAGGTGGTCAACATCAAGAGCCGCGACCACCGGAAGAATTTCCGGATGGAGACCGGCGCCGAGCGGATCCTATACGGCCTGGATGATTGTGCTGGAGCCGACGTCCTCATCATCGTTGAGGGTGAGATAGACAAGCTATCCCTGGAAGTTGCCGGCTTTCTCAACTCTGTGAGTGTCCCGGACGGAGCACCGTCACCGAAGGCGAAAGACTACACCTCGAAGTTCTCCTTTATCGAAGGGGCCGAAGACTTCCTGTCAGGATTTCAGCGGATCATTCTCGCCGTCGACAATGACGAGCCAGGGAAGAAGCTTGAAGAGGAACTGGCGCGACGACTCGGACGAGAACGGTGCTGGATGGTCCAGTGGCCGGAGGGGTGCAAGGATGCAAATGACGTTCTCGTGAAGCGTGGCCGGGATACGTTGCGGGAGTGCATCGAGCAGGTGCGTCCCTACCCGGTTCAGGGGCTCTTCGACGTGGCTGACTTCTCGCCGCAGATCGTGAGGCTTTACGACAATGGCCACGTGTCCGGAGCCAAAACCGGCTGGCCTTGCCTTGATCGTTTCATTACCTTCGCCCCTGGCCAATGGTCCCTTGTCACGGGAATCCCAGGGAGCGGCAAGTCAGAATTCATTGATGCACTATTGGTCAATCTGGCCTTGGCCTACGGATGGACCTTTGCAGTGTTCAGCCCCGAGAATTACCCGCTGGAACTGCACGTCCAGAAGCTCGCGGAGAAGTTCGTCGGCAAGCCGTTCTTTGGCCGCTCCCGGATGGACCGGACGGAGCTCGACAAGGCTGTCCGCTGGGTGAATGAGCGGTTTACGTTCATGCTGCCAGAGGCCGACGAGTTGACCGTTGATCGCATTCTCAATCTGGCCAAGATAGCCGTAAGAAGAAAAGGCATCCGGGGAATTGTGGTTGACCCGTGGAACGAGATTGACCACAACCGTCCCGCTAACCTCAGCGAGACGGAGTACATCAGTCAATCACTTTCGAAAATACGTCGTTTCGCCAGAGAGCATGACATTCATGTCTGGGTTGTAGCTCACCCCGCCAAGCTCAGGAAGGAGAAAGACGAGGCGGGCAGGATGGTCTACCCGGTTCCAACACCCTACGACGTGTCCGGGTCGGCTCACTGGCGGAATAAGGCAGACAACGCCGTGACCGTTCATCGGGAAATCGGGTCCGATGACTCTATGGTGCAGGTTCATGTCCAGAAGGTTCGATTCAAGACATGCGGCAAACCTGGGGTGGTTGAACTGCGGTACGACTACTTTACCGGCAGATACAGCGACCCAGAAGGGCGGACTGTTCGCAGCATCGGAGGGAATGACGAATGTCCGTACTGATCAACAGCGCGAAGCTCAACCGGATCGTCCGCGTCTGTGACAGTCGGCAGGACGCACGGCAAGCCTGGCAGGATCACGCAGAAGACCGCGGAAGCATCTACCTCGCCTCCGAGGTCCGCTTGATGGGCGGAATCAGCGACGAGGCACTGGAAGCGGTCCAGATGGTCAAGGACGTATTCCTGGGGGCAAGAGTGCAGCGGTTCGACCCGGTGGAGACACAGTTAGGAGAGTGAGCATGAAAACACCGACGTTCATCGAAACAGACAATCCTTTTGAAGTGGCCTGGCTGGCGGCGCGGGGATTCAGCTACGAAATGGAGAAAATCGGACTGCGGTTCACCTTCATGTTCCCAGCATCCCCAGGATTGGAGCAGGCCCGCAAAGAATTTGAAGAGGACGAACCGTTTCAACGCTATGTCCGTTGCCGCAAGGAACTTGGCCGGAAGATGTGGAGGAAAGGGAGGAGCAAAGACCATGAGTAAAGGAGCAAAGACCATGAGCACTGAGAAACACCCCAACGAACTGCACTACCTCAAAGCCATTCGCCAAGCCTGCCCGCTCGAAACGTGGCAGGAGATCATGGCGAAGACCGTTGAGCAGGCCAAGGCCGGAGACGCGGACGCCCGGCTGTTCCTGGCCTTCTTCCTGGTAGGTCGCCCCACTCGACCATCAACACCCCTCTCGGGGATCGCCAGCGCCGAGGACGGAATCAAGTTGAATGAGATGCTCTTTGGCCAAGCCTGAAAGGAGGGGAACCATGGATACTAAGACCGAATGTCCCTTTTGTGGCGGGGAAATGATAACCCTAATCGAGGACGGCCGGCAGTTTTGCTGCATGTGTGGCGATTGCTATGCCCAAGGGCCGACCGCAAGCACCAAGGCCGGAGCGGCAGAAGCCTGGAACGAGCGAGCTTGACCAGACGGGAGCAGGCAAGTGACTGACGAGCAAATCCAAGAGAACAACGAAATCCTAGCCGCTTTCCTTGACGCGGTACTGGAAGGCGGGCCGGTTCCCCACGACATAGCGGCGGCAGCATGGGGTGTCTGGGCGTCCCGAAGTTACGAGGATACTCCGCAGCATGGACCAGACCATTGTCGACCTCGAAACCGCGCTCTATTTCGAGAGACTGCCGGGCGGCGGTTCGGCCTGATCTAATCAGGGAAAGAACAGAGATGGCACAATTCGCAAAAGGAAAATCTGGCAATCCGGGCGGCCGGCCGAAAGGACTGAAAGACAAGAGGACCGAACTCCGTTCTCTGTTTCAGCCGCATGCCACCAAGCTCATTGAACAAGTTGTGAGCTTGGCGCTTAAAGGCGACACAACCGCGCTTCGACTTTGCCTCGACCGGATATGTCCACCACTCAAGCCGCAGGCTGAACCCGTCACAACCCATGCGGCCGGTACGCTGACAGAGAGGGCCGAGCAGATATTCGTAGCGGCTACGACCGGAGAGCTTACCCCCGACGCTGCGCACGACCTCATGATGCTGATTCAGATGCAGGCCAAGGTGGAAGAGGTAGAAACGATGAAAGCAGAGATCGCCGAAATCAAAGCCATGCTTCAGGCCGCAGGCCACGGGGAGAAGAGGTGAAGTCATGCAGATCACAGCAGAACTCAAAAAGATCAAGGGGAATGCCGAGGTTGAGCGAATTAAGCGGATTGCGTATTCCGGTGAAAGCGGCCAGTCGAACTGACGTGATGGCGGCCACCGTTCCGCTGTGAATACGGCCAGCGTTCCGGTGATTCCGGCCAGTGGTGAGAGAGAGTCTCGGGGTGTGGGTTTTTACTCTGTCACAGTTTCTGTTTTCTGGTCAAGCACGGATCGTTTTCGTCTCATGGATTCACCCCTCAGTTCCAGCTTGTAGGCATTGTGCACCAGTCTGTCCAGTATGGCGTCAGCCAGAGTCGGATCCTGCATGGCATCATGCCAGGCCCTCACCGGCAGCTGGCTGGTGATAACGGTTGCCTTGCGGTCATAACGTTCCTCGACGATCTCCAGCAGTTCCCGCTGTTCCTCCCGCGTCAGGGGAGAGATGAGCATGTCGTCCAGAATCAGCACCTCGCATTTGGTTAGCGGCGCAATGATCTTGTTGTAGCGGCCATCGAGCCTGGATACCGCGATCTCCTGAAGCAGCCGCGGCACTCTCTGGTAGAGAACAGAGTGACCGTCCCGGCAGGCTTTCTGTGCCAGCGCACAGGCCAGGTAACTCTTGCCGGCGCCGGTCGGCCCGGTCACCAGGATGTTGTGATGGCTCTTCACCCACTGATTCCCGGCAAGGGACATGACCTGTGAGCGGTCAACACCTCTTCCCTGGCGGAAGTCCAGATCCTCGATCGAGGCAGACAGCCTGAGCTTGGCGTTCTTGAGTCGGTTCTGCATCCGCCGGTTTTCCAGATCGGTCATCTGGTAGTCCACGATCAGGCCGAAGCGCTCTTCAAAGGAGAGCTGTGCCATGTCCGGGCATTGCATCTGGTCCGCAAAGGCCCTAGCCATGGCTGTCAGTTTCATCGAGTTCAGCTTCTCGATGGTCGGTTGTGTCAGCATACAGTTTCCTTTCGTCGTTGTAGTAATCCGTGCCCCTGATGTTCTCGTGGGCAACCGGAAGTAGTTCCATCTGTTTGGGTAGCGCCTTCTGATCCAGGTTGTTCTCTAGGATCGACTTGATGCTTCTGTAGGTGACGCCTTTAATGGTGACTGCCCGTTCACAGGCCGCCTCCAGACGTTCTTTGGTATAGCGCTTCGCAAGCGAGATGATCCCCATGCAGGATCGGAAGCCGTGCTCGGGATATGCCTTGCGTGACAGAATGGTTTCCACCACCTGTGCCGTCGCTGTTCCGGTCTGGGCGGCCCAGGAGATGATCCGCTCCGGTGTCCACTCGGCGAACTCACGGTGGGCTTTGGGCATATGCTCCGGTGTGGTGGTGTGTTTGCCCTGGACAGATGACTTGGGATGGGAGGCAACCCGGTTTCCCTTGTAGAAGCACTCGACGATCGTCTCGGTGTAACGCACATCCACCTGTTCCTTCACCAGGCGATGCGGGACGCTGTAGAAGTGCCCTTCCAGTTCGACATGGTAATCGATGTGCACCCGGGCCTTCTTCCACTGGGCATACTCATAGGGTGTTTCCGGTAAAGGCAGCATGGCCGGAAGGTCAATCTCCTCGAACCGGCTCTGTCGGCATCCGGGCAGCTTCCTGAAGGGGCGGTTGTTCAGAAGGAGAAGGCGTTCACGAATGGCGGCATTGGCTTCGGCCAGGCTGAAGAAGGTCCGGTTGCGCAGGCCTGCCAGGATGAAACGCTGGGCAATCAGCACGCCCCCTTCGACCTTGGCCTTATCCTTGGGATGGCGTACACGGGCAGGAACGATGGCGGTGCCGTAATGATCGGCAAGTGCCGCATAGGTGGGGTTTATATCGGGTTCATAGCGGCAGGTCTTGGTGACGGCGGAGAGCAAGTTGTCGGGAACGATGCAATGCGGGACGGCGTCCATAAAACCGAACGCCCGCACATGGGATCCGGTCCAGTCTGCAAGTGACTGGGTCCAAGTGGCATCGGCATAGGTCTGGTTGCTGCCGCCCATGACACCCACGAACATCTGGGCGTCCCGGACCTCGCCGGTGGTGGCGTCCACAACCGGTACCGTCTGGCCACTGTAGTCGACAAAGAACTTCTCGCCGGCACGGTGCTCCTGGCGCATGGAGCGGTCGAGCTTCTTTCTCCATTGCCGGTACAGTTCGCAGAACTGGCTGTACTGGTAACCGGAGGGTTCGCCCTCCTTGTACTCCTGCCACAACAGCATGAGGGTGAGCTTCTTATGTTTGACAAGTTCATCGTGCAGAGCCCGCCAGTCGGGTTGGGGCAGCTTGCGGGAGGCTGGGTTGACAACGGGGGGATAGAGGCGCAGTTCAAGGGCTTCATCATCGAGATCGGCAGGCAAAGGCCAGGAAAAACCGGCGGCGACTGCCCGGTTGATGGTGTCATCCACGGTGCTCTTGCCGACACCGCAGGTCCTGGATGTATCACGCCGGCTCTGGTTACACGACCAAACAAGGCGGAGTATCTCTCGTATCTTTCGCATGGTAACTCTTTCTCTCGGCATCACGCCCTCCTCGTTATTCAATCAAGGAAGGCAGGATACCTGTTGGAGTTACCCCGCGACTACACTCTCATTTTACACTGGCCGGATTGCTCCGGAATGGTGGCCGCAATCAAATCGGAATGCCGGCCGGTTTCCCGTCGGAACGGTGGCCGCTTTCCCGCCGGAATGGTGGCCGGATTCGTCCGGAATACGCAGGATGGAGCAGAGCATTGAGAAGATATTAAATTACGATGGGCGGTGGGCCGTCTGTCATCCAATGGAAGGCCTTCTGAGATTGACGCAGCTTACTAACGCTGAGTCCGATTACCTTGGAAGGAAAATGGGATGGGATATCCCATATTACGGCGGAGTCGACTGGGACAAGGTCCCTACGAATTTCTTAGCGGTATGCGCTGCCTCCCCCGATGGTATGGATTGGCTACGGTTGCTCTATCCAGCGCCGGCGCAAGAAGCGTCTGACCGCACAGAGAGTACAGCGACGGACAGAATTGGAGGACACGACAGATGAGTACACTTGGTGTAGACGTCAAAGTCAATTACCGGCAGCTCCAAGAAGCCAGCAAAGCCGTTACGAACCTCAAGAAGGAACTGCGCGACGTTTCCGGCACTCCGCACAAAATCAACATCCACGAGCCGAAGGCGGGCATTCCTGATGCCTTGTTTCCGCAACGGGCGGCATCGGCAGCCGTGATAGAGCGGCAGAACAGGATACTCGAACAGTCACTCCGGGACACAGTAAACGAGGTCAGGCGCTCTACGTGGCGAGACCGGTACCGCATTGGCCCCCCGGCTGGGAGTGGAGGAGAAGGCGACGGTAACGGCGGGCTCATTCCTGGAAGCGTCGGTGTAGGAGGCGGAAGTTTGCTGGGCCGGTTTGGGAAAGCTGGTCTTGCACTGGGGTTTGCCGGTGGCGCCGTCTCCTTCCTGGCGAACTCACGCCGGCAGTTCCAAGAGCTGGTAGACATCGAGGCCGTTCTTGCCACCCGCGGCGCCGGGTACGACCGGGGGGGCTCCCCCTATGGATACGGACCGGCCGCAGAGGCAG